>CAJCHN010000114.1 GCA_903970285.1 Rhodanobacteraceae bacterium
CGCGCCACATACGATGCACTCATCGGTCGCGACTACTAGCGAACACACCTTACCGTCGGACTTCCCCCCAAGATGAGAAACATCTGATTCCCCGGTATTGATGGACGAAAGACGTGTGAACGGACGCGCAACCGGAGCTACATTTCAGGTTGATGTTGTGCCGCGGAGCGGGCTGCTGAGAGCGTCGTCCGCAGAAAATTCCTGGCTGTAAGTACATTTGCCTCGCTGCGCGCCCAGGTCTCGTTCTCAAGCGAACGCACAGCTCGATCGATGTCCGGGCCTCTATGGGTGCGTCTCCCGTAGCGACACGTCGTTCAGCGGTATCATGGTCCTCAGTTGAAAGGAACGCCGGCTCACCATGAGGAGGAAGTCGTCCGCGCGTCTTCAGGAGGAGACGACGATTACGCAGGAATCAGCCACAGGCGACGCAAGACCTTTTAGCCGCCTTTCTATTCGCCCGAGCCAGAGTTGCCGATTTGATCTGGTCTCTTTGGGCGAGGTGATGCTGCGCTTTGATCCTGGGGAAGGCCGCATCTCGCGTGCCAATGGCTTTCGCGTTTGGGAGGGGGGCGGGGAATATAACGTCGCACGCGGTCTGCGGCGCTGCTTCTCGCTGCGGACCGCGATCGTGACCGCTCTCGTCGACAACCAGATAGGCCGTCTAGTCGAGGACCTGGTGCTGCACGGCGGAGTGGATGCCACTCACATTCAGTGGAAGCGTTTCGACGGAGTTGGGCGCGAGTCGCGCAATGGTATCTATTTCTTAGAGCGCGGCTTCGGCGTTCGCGGCGGAGTGGGCATGATGGACCGCGGACATACCGCCATCTCGCAACTTGGCCCGGGCGACGTGGATTGGGAAGCGGTCTTCGCAGGGGGAGGAGCGCGCTGGTTTCACACCGGCGGCATCATGGCTGCGCTGGGATCAGGATCTGTGGAACTGGTCCGCGAAGCGATGATCGTTGCCAGACGCCATGGCGCCGTCGTCAGCTTCGATTGCAACTATCGGCCGTCGTTGTGGGCTTCTCGCGGAGGAAGACAGGGAGCAGTCGAGGTGAACCGATCTCTGATGCCTCACATTGACGTTCTCTTCGGCCACGAAGGAGATGTCGCCGCTACTCCCGCCGAGGTGTCGCTGAGTCCGGTCTGGCATACGCTTGAGACTTTCGACGCGATGGCCCGGCGCATCACGGCCGAGTTTCCCGGCGTCAAGGTAATCACCAGCACCGTCCGCCGGGCTCAAACCGCGAACCGCAATGACTGGGGAGCCTTCGGCTACTCGGAAGGAAGTTCGGTGGAAGCGCGTCGCTTTGACGATCTCGAAATCTTCGACCGGGTTGGCGGTGGGGACGGCTTCGCGTCCGGCATGATCTACGGCCTGCTTCAGGGCAGGAGTCTTGCCTGGGCGCTGAATTGCGGTGTCGCTCACGGTGCGCTCACGATGACCACGCCGGGCGACGCTTCGATGGCCACGCTCCCCGAGGTCGAAAGCCTGATGGCAGGCGGCTCTGCCGGCACGATCCGCTGATTCCGGGCACAAAGTCACTCTCACTCTGTAAGGAAAGGTTCCTATGGGATTCACAAAGGTCGAGGTACTGGAGCGTCTGAAGGGCATCGGGATTGTTCCCGTTTTGCGCTGCAGCGCAGAGGGACATGCACTTGAACTTGCGACCGCCATCGCTGACGGCGGCATCACCGTACTGGAGGTGACGATGACGGTACCGGGCGCGACCAGAGTCATCGCCAAGCTGGTGAAGGACTGTCCCGGCATCCTGGTTGGCGCGGGTACGGTGCTGGACCCGGAGACGGCGCGCATCTGCATCCTCGAAGGCGCTCAATTCGTTGTAAGTCCTGCCTTGAATCTAAAGACCATTGAGATGTGTCAGCGCTACTCGATCGCTGCGCTTCCAGGTGCTCTGACGCCAACCGAAGTTGTAACAGCCTGGCAGGCCGGGGCCGACGTGGTGAAGGTCTTTCCGGTGAGCGCCATGGGTGGGGCATCTTATCTCAAGAGCCTCAAGGCGCCTTTGCCGCAGGTAGAGATGATCCCAACGGGCGGAGTTTCGCTTGCTACGGCACGCGCCTTCCTCGAAGCCGGCGCATTTGCCCTTGGAGTAGGATCGGATCTCGTGGACATGGACGCGGTCGCCTCCGGCAATCCGCAGAAGATCATTTCGCACGCCATCGAATACCTTTCCATCATCCGCGAATGCAGGAACAGCTGAGGTCTTCGTTGGGGCGCCATGCCTGGCTTGACAGGAGCTATTGCGCCTGCCCGCGTTTATTGGCCTCGCTGTCCCAGCAGAGCGTAGCCGCCGATTACAAGGTACCCTGCCAGTGGCACACAATACGCATAGCGGATACTCAGCGCCGCATCCGCGATGACGCCCATCAGTGGCGTCAGCACCGCTCCTCCTACAATCGCCATCACCAGCAACGAGCCCCCTACCTTGCTATCGCTTCCGAGACCATGCAGCCCCAGCGCAAAGATGGTGGGGTACATCAGCGACATGAAGAAGCTGGTCAGGAAGATCAACCACACACCGATCCAGCCAGGATGCAGAATAGCCGCGCCCAGCATTACGATGTTGATCCCGCAGTAGAGCGCCATCAGCCGGGCAGGACGGACGAAACGCATGATCGCCGCGGAACTGAACCTGCCCACCCCAAACATGACGAGCGTGCCGGTGAGCAGGTAACCTCCGGTCTTTTCGTTGGCCCCTGTAAACTCCTGCACGTACTGGATCAGGTAGCTCCAGGTGCCCACCTGCGCGCCCACGTAGAAGAACTGCGCAATCATGGCGAAGACCAGATGCTTGTTCCGCAGCAGCCTGGCGAAATTCGTCCCTTGGCTTGTGCCTGCGTCCGATGCAAAGACGGGAAACCGGGCGCGCGCGATGAGTATGGTCAGGAGAAACGCCAAGCCGCCGAGCACCAGGTATGGCGCCACCACGCGCAGCGTTTCGGAACGAAGATACGCCTCGTACTGACCGAGCCGTTTCAGCGACGCGACCTTATCCGTGCTTAGTTCAACGCCGGAGAGGATAAACCGGGTGCCGATGAAAGCCCCCGTGATGGAGCCCAGGGGGTTGAAGGCCTGGGAGAGATTCAGCCGTCGCTCTGCGCTCTCCGCCGGACCAGAGAGTGCGATAAACGTGTTTGAGGCTGTCTCCAGGAATGCAAGGCCGCTCGCCATCACAAACAGTGCAAACAGAAAGAAGCCATACCGCCCCACGAGCGCCGCCGGCCAGAAAAGAAACGTACCGCCGCCGAACAGCAGAAGACCCGTGACGAAGCCTGCCTTATATCCCAGCCGCCGCATGTACAAGGCAGAGGGCAGCGCCAGCAGAAAGTAGCCCATGTAAAACGCCGATTGCACAAGGCCAGCCTGCAGCCTCGTAATCGGAAAAGACTTCAGGAACTGCCGGATGAGGATGTCGTTCAGGTTATTGGGAATGCCCCAGAGAAAAAAGAGGCTCGTGACCAGGACGCACACAGCCAGATACCCGGGAGCAAACAGGCGCGGGCTTCGGTCCGAGTTGGTTACAGCCGGAGCCGCTATGTTCAGCAATGCCATCGTACTCTCCGCGATCGAGCTGCCGCCTAGACGTTTGGCTTCTGGTCCAGGTCCACAAGAATCTTCTTTACCCGCGCAGGCTCGCGGCTCCACTCGTTCAAGGCATCAGGCACCTGCTCGAGCGGAATGATGGAACTGACCGCTTCGTTGACGGGGAATCGCTTCGTCTCCAACATCCGGATTACGGCCTCGAAGTCCTCCGGCAGCGCATTCCGTGAGCCGAGGATATCCAGTTCCTTCTGCACGAAGAGGCGCGTTTCATACGCTACCGGCTCCTTGGCGTAGCCGATGTAGACCACTCGGCCGGTGAATGCCACTTCCTCTACCGCGGCGCGAAAGGTTTGCGGCAATCCAATGGCTTCAATGATCACATCGGGTCCGCGGCCGGCGGTAAGGTCCATCAAGCGTTCATGCAGCGGTTCGGTCGCAGTGTTGATCGTGTCGGTAGCACCGGCTGCCCGGGCAATCCGCAGCTTGTCTCCATCCACATCGATGCCGATCGTGCGGGCGCCGCGTATTGCCGATCCCGCTACGGCACCCAGACCCACGCCGCCGCATCCGATGATCGCGACCGTGTCCTGCGGCGTAACGCGTCCGCGCGCCACGGCGTGGAAACCTACCGTCAGTGGCTCTACGAGGCAAAGCTCCTTGATGGAAAGGTTGCCAGTGAAGATGCGCTCTGCAGGCACGGACAGATATTCTGTCATGGCGCCATCGCGCTGCACGCCCAGTGTCTGGTTGTACTGGCACGCATTGGGCCGTCCCCGCAGACACGAAGCGCACTGGCCGCAGCTCGTATAGGGAGACAGCGTCACATCGGTGCCGGGCGGCAGTTTTGCCGGCGCCGTCACGACCGTTCCCGCGACCTCATGGCCGAGAACCCTCGGGAACGACACCATGGGATTCTTGCCTCGGAACGAATTCAGATCGCTGCCGCAAAGCCCAACCATTCGCACCTTCAGCACCACATCGTCCTTGCCCGGCAGCAGGTCGGCGATCGATTCCACCGCCGTCACTCCTGGCTCCTTCAACACGAGTGCTTTCACGTATCTCTCCTTTTGAACGCTCTACAGCCGCGATTTAGACGTTGACCCCGCTGGCCAGAAAGCCACCGTCGACCGCAAGTATTTCACCCGTCACGAAAGACGAAGCGGGCGAAGCCAGGTAAAGCGCTGAGCTTACCAGTTCGTGCACATCGCCGAACCGTCCCATCGGCGTGCGCGTCAGAAACTCCTTGCCTCGAGCCGTGTGGTCGAGCAGGTGCGTGTTGATGTCGGTGCGGAACACTCCCGGAGCGATCGCATTCACGGTCACACCGAACTTCGACCACTCCACGGCAAGCGATTTCGTCAGTGAACCCACCGCAGCCTTGCTCGCGCCATAAGCCGCTACCTCGAAGAAGCCTCGAAAGGTCGTCAGAGACCCGATGTTGATAATGCGTCCATACCCACGCTCGACCATCTTCTTGCCGAAGATCTGACAACCCCGCAGCGTTCCGGTGAGGTTCGTCTCCAGGATCTTTGCCCAGGTCTCTTCGGGGAAGTCCATGGTCGGCGCCCGCTGGATCATGCCGGCGCAGTTGATGAGGATGTCTACCCTTCCAAATCCCTCCATCACCGCGGCGCACAAGCTCTCCAGCGAGCCGCGATCCAGCACGTCCGAAGCATGCCGCAAGCTCCTGACACCCTTCGCTTCGATCTCCCGGGAGACCTGATCGACCTGCTCGGCACGCCGCGAAGTGGCGACCACGTCCGCTCCGGCATCGGCGAGCCCGAGTGCCAGCGCGCGTCCGATGCCTGTCGTGCCACCGACCACGACGGCCACCTGGCCGTTCAAATCAAAAATCGAACTCATTCCGCCTCCACGGCAAGATAAGGTTTACGCCTGGCGACCTGTCCACCGCGCGAAGGCAGTCATTGAACGGAGAGAGCCTTGCCTGACGATCTGCTCCATATCAGTCAGGTAGTTGCCCTAAGCCCTGCAGCCAGCCGCCAGATCCGGCGTGTCCTGGTGCTTATACATCACAAAATACTCCCGGTGTCCCAACGCCTCGGGCTTGCTTGGCGTCCCGGCCGCTACGTCACCCACCATCTTCATCAAGTCAGTGGCCGCTTCATCCAGCGTTCTGCTGCCTTCCAGAATGGTTCCTGCATTGAAGTCCATGTCGTCTCTCATCCGTTCGAACGTGCGCGAATTTCCCGTCACCTTGATCAGCGGCGCCACGGGGCTTCCAATCACGCTTCCTCTGCCTGTCACGAACAAGACAATGTGCGCGCCGCACGAGATCAGATCCATGATCCCTTCCGTATCGTTCGGATTGGTGTAGCCAAACTGCATAAAGTGATTGTCGGGAACCGAATCGAGCAGCCATAGACCCGGCCCTGGTACCGCTTGCGACACCCGCAGCACGCCCTGAATCGGGCGGCTTCCGGACTTCACGAACGCACCCATGCTCTTCTCCTCAATGCTCGTCAGGCCGCCCGCGAAGTTTCCCGGAGAGACCGAATACTGTCGCACCGCCTTGCAATAGTCCTCGGCCTTGCGGTAAGTCGTGTCCAACTCCACCGCGACCTTCGGCGTTGCCGCGCGCGACAGCAGGATCTCGCGCAAGCCAATCATCTCCACCACCTCTTCAAAGATTGC
Source organism: Rhodanobacteraceae bacterium (assembly GCA_903970285.1). Classification (GTDB taxonomy): domain Bacteria; phylum Acidobacteriota; class Terriglobia; order Terriglobales; family Acidobacteriaceae; genus Edaphobacter. The sequence continues at coordinate 6,218 of CAJCHN010000114.1, forward strand.
GCTGCCGCCCTCGTCAACCAGAAAATCATAGAAGCGCCCGACCACCGGATTGCCCGCGAGCCCTGACGTTCCATCCGAGCCGCCGCATTCTGCGCCTACGACGAGATCGCTCCACCCCATCGGCACTCTCAGGGCCTCTGCATCCATGCGCGCGCGCAAACGCTTCAGCGCCTCTTTACCCCGCGCGACACCGCTTCTGGTGCCGCCTTCATTTTGAATGTAGAACCAGTCGCTCGGCCGGCCGGACTGCTCAGCCATCTCGGCAAGCTTCGCGGGTTGTGTGTACTCGCAACCCAGCCCGATCGCAAGGCATCCGCCTACATTAGGGTGAGTCGCCAGTGCCAGCATCAGCCGGATCGCATACGCGTTGTCGTAGCACCCGGAAAATCCGACGACATGAACATCCACTTCATCAGCCGCGACCGCATGTGCCACGAAGCTGGCGCACTCCACCGTATAGAGGACCAGGATCAGGTTGCGGATGCCCTTGCGTCCATCCCGGCGCAGGAATCCCGGCCACGTCCTCAATGCAGGCAGATTCTTTCGCATATCAGGCATAGGCAGTATCCAGCGTCGCACCCGTCTTCAAATCGAGGTGCGACGAACGTTCATCCACCTTGCTTCGGCAGTTGTGCAGGTGAACCCAGCTTCCTGGCTGAATGACCGTTGTGGCGATACCGATTGGGACCCCGAACTTGAGGATCGCCTCACCTTCCCCGATGCGCTGCAAAGCGATCTTATGGCCGAGCTGAATGTCTTCGGTGGCAGCGATGGCTGTTTCAGCCGCGGCTCCAAGCACCTCGACTTGTCCCGGCGCAAGATCGTCCAGCGCGGTAGCGACGTTATCCCGCTGATGTACCCGGAAGCATCGCCGCGCGCTCATAAGATGCCGTACTTTCGAAAAGCCTCGGTGCTCGACATGCCTGCCTCAATGGCCTTGCGGACCACCTTTTCGCCAGTCGCCTTTTGCAGCGCCTTGTCGATCACTTCATCCTCCACGCGGCGGGGGACTACGACCACACCATCCAGGTCGCCGACGATCAGGTCGCCGGGGCTGACCAGCACGCCGCCAATCTCCACTGGGCACCGAAAGTCCGCAACTTTCGAGCGAACGCCGGCGTCCTGCGCAAACCGCCCGCGGCTGAACACCGGCCAATTCTGTTCGAGAACCCGCGGCGTATCGCGGTTAAATCCATCGACGATGGCCCCGGCCGCTCCTCGCGTGCGGGCGGTCGCGGTCATGATCTCACCCCATGCGGCACAGTTCATCGAGCCGCCCGTGACCACATAAATCTCCCCCGGCTTGAGCGAATCGAGTGCCTCCGTCATGCGCCCGAAGGGCGCGCTCTGCGGCCCCCATGCATCTACAATCTGCACCGGCATGGCGCGGCCGACCAACCGCATCCCGGTGTGCAGAGGCTGGATTGGCTGCGGTAAGAACTGGTGCCACAGCCCGAGCGTATCCAGGATGTCGCCGATGACGGGCGTATACAACGAAGCATGGATCAGTTCAAATTGCTTTGGGTCTTCCTGCTGTGCTGCCTGCATGCAGAGCCTCTCGCCGTCGGGCCTCGCCGGTCTCAACCGGCTTTTCGTGAGGAAACGTTATCTCGGAGACACCTAGCTACCCTCCTGGCCTCCCTCCGGACTATATCGAGGCTTGGAAAGCGCTGTCAAAGATGCGACCCGAGCCACGCTCTCCACTGTGCATGAAGAGAGCGCGGGGTGGCCGGTAGAATGATGCGGTGCGACGTGTGCGGCAGGGCGGGGCGGTGAGCCGGTGAAGCGAGTGCTGCGGCTGCTGGCTTATCTGCGGCCGTACGTGTTGTATTCGCTGGTGTCAGTCGTCTTAATGGCGCTGGTCGGGCTGATGGCGGCGTTTCGGGTGATGCTGGTCAAGCCGATCTTCGACAATGTGCTGCGACCCGATGCCCCAGTCGACGACCTGCTGAAGATCCATCTGAAATGGATTCACCAGACGGTGGACCTGCACTTCCTTGTGCCGCACCACTTTCACAACGCGTGGACGGTGGTGGCGTACGCCTTGATTGCATCGGCCCTGGTGAAGTCGGTGTGCGACTACACCGGGACCTACCTGGTGAACTATGCCGGTTTCGGGATGATCACGGACCTGCGCAACGATCTGTATGACGCGGTGCTGAGGCGCTCGATGGCGTTCTTCCAGAAGCACACAACGGGAACGCTGCTCTCGACGCTGATCAATGATGTGGAGAAGGTGCAGACGGCCATGTCGGCGGTGCTGGCGGAGTGTCTGCAGCAGGTGTTCACGTTCCTCTTCCTGGTCGGCGCGGTCATTCTGTATGGCGGACGCCTGGCTTGGGTGCTGCTGCTGTTTCTGCCGGTGGTGATCTCGTCGGCGCGGAGGATCGGGCGGAAGGTTCGGCAGACGACGCGCCGCGGGCAGGACAAGCTGGCGGAGATTCAGAACATTCTGCACGAGACGATCACCGGCAACGGGATCGTGAAGGCTTTCGGGATGGAGTTGTGGGAGGCGAACCGGTTTCGCAGAGCGGCCAAGCGCCTGCTGACGGCGAACCTGCGATCGGTGAGCGTGCAGGCGATCTCGAGCCCGCTGATGGACGCAATCGGGTCCATCGGAGTCGCGCTGCTGCTCATGCTGGGACGCGACGAGATCAAAACGGGACGGATGACCGAGGGTTCGTTCATCGCGTTCCTGATTGCGACCTTCACGCTGTACGATCCTGTGCGCAAATTTGCCCTGTTCTACAACAGTTTTCAGCAGGCGCTGGGGGCGTCCGAAGAGATCTTCCGGTTTATGGATGCGCAGGACGATGTGGTGGAGAAGAAGCGGGCGCTCCGGCTGCAGGGGTTCAGCGAAGGCATTGAGTTTCGCGAGGTGCGCTTCGGGTATCACGACCAGGGCGAGAAGCGCGAGGTGCTGAAGGGCGTGTCGCTCTCGGTTCGGCGCGGGGAGGTCATCGCGCTGGTCGGGCCGAGCGGTGCGGGAAAGAGTTCGCTGGTGAACCTGATTCCGAGGTTCTTCGATGTGGATGGCGGGGCGATCCTGATCGACGGCCACGACCTGCGCGAGGTGACGATCGAATCGCTGCGCAGGCAGATTGGCAAGGTGACGCAGGAGACGGTGTTGTTCAACGACTCGGTGCGCAACAACATTGCGTATGGGCAGCCGGATGTTTCGCTGGAACGGGTGATGGAGGCGGCGAAGATGGCGCTGGCGCACGAGTTTATCCTGCGCATGCCGGAGGGATACGATACCCGGATCGGCGAAAAAGGCGTGCGGCTGAGCGGCGGAGAGCGGCAGCGCCTGGCGATTGCGCGGGCGATTCTGAAGAACGCGCCCATCCTGATCCTGGATGAAGCGACGAGCGCGCTCGATACGGAAAGCGAGGCGTTTGTGCAGGCGGCGCTGGGAAACCTGATGGAGGGGCGGACGTCGTTTGTGATCGCGCATCGGCTGTCGACGGTGCGGCGGGCGACGCGGATCGTAGTGCTGGAGGCGGGTCGGATTGTAGAGGTGGGAACGCACGAGGAGTTGCTGGCGAAGTCCGGCGTGTACCGGCGGCTGTACGATCTGCAGTTTCGCGACGAGCCGAATGGAGAGATGGTGGCTGCGGTGGTGGCTTCGTAAGGTGGTGCCCTCCTAAGTTGAACAAAGTCCTGTCAATTGGCCCGCTGCGTGCGGGCGGTTCACCTCGTCACTTTCAACGGCTACGCTTTGAGGCTCCCGCGGGTCGCAGCAAGTAATTTGATTTGGAGAACGGGATGCGTGTGCTTTCGATGACTGGCTTTGCGAGCCTTTCCGGGGTAGTGGCCGGCGGCCGGACACTGACGCTCATGGTGAAGTCGGTGAATCATCGGCACCTCGATTTGCAGGTGCGGGTGCCGATGGGGCTGGATTCGCTCGAGCCGGGGATGCGTCGAGCGGTAAGAGCCGCGGTGCGGCGCGGGCATGTCGAATTGACGTGCGTGCTGGAGAAGGAATCGCAGACGCTGGCGGTGGAGTGGAACGAGGGGCTGGTGGCCGCCCACCTGGCGGCGTTTCGGCGGGCGGCGGAGCGGTTCGCGGTGAAGCAGGAGCCGGATCTGAACGGCATTTTGAGGATGCCTGGAGTGATGTCCAGTTCCTCGGTAGCGATGGATGTGGGCGAGATGGAGGCGCCGGCGCTGGCCGCGGTGGAGCAGCTGCTGGAGCGGTTCAATGCGGCCCGGGCGGTGGAGGGGGCATCGCTGGCGGACGAGTTGCGGGCCGGGATGGAGCGTCTGGAAGCGTTGACCGCTGAGGCGCGGGAGCTGCGCGTCGGAGTGGCTGCAGCCGAGTTTGCCAAGCTGAAGGGAAGGTTGAGAGCTCTGCTGGAGGGGGAAGGAATCAGCGAAGAGCGCATGCTGGCGGAGGCCGCGCTGCTGGCGACGCGCAGCGATGTGGAGGAGGAACTGATCCGATTTAGGACTCATGTGGAGCGATTCCGGGAGCTGCTCGATGGGGGCGGCGAGTTGGGGCGGCCGCTGGACTTTTTGCTGCAGGAGATGAACCGCGAGGCGAACACGTTGCTCTCTAAGACAGGGGCGAGCTCGGGCGACGGCGGGCTGCGGCTGACGGAGGTGGGGCTGCAGATGAAGGTAGAGCTGGAGCGGGCGCGGGAGCAGGTGCAGAACTTGGAATGAGCGCAAGATTGGAGGTGCACAGCTTCGCACTGCATGCATCCCATCTCTCAACGCAAAGTCGCGTCCGGGCACCCTGACCTCCACCTACCACCGAGTGGTGAGCGACGGCGCGGACGTCAGCGGGTACACTCGAAAGAGACTATGGCAGGAATCCTTTTCATTATTTCGGCGCCTTCCGGGTCGGGGAAGTCGACCCTGGTGAGTCGGCTGCGGTCGCTGGTGGAAGGGCTGGAGTTTTCGGTTTCGTACACGACACGGCTGCCGCGGGGCAGCGAAATCGACGGCCGGGAGTACCACTTCACGACGCGCAAGACATTTGAAGAGATGATGGCGGCGGACGATTTTCTGGAGTCCGCCGAGGTGTTTGGCAACTACTATGGGACGGCCGTGAGCGCGCTCGAACATGCGCGCGCGGCAGGCAGGGATCTGCTGCTGGATATCGATGTTCAGGGTGCGGTCCAGGTGATGCAGAAGCTGCCGGAGGCGGTCTCCATCTTCATCCTGCCGCCGAGCCCGGAGGTTCTGGAACGGCGTCTGCGGCATCGCAGCGTGGCCGAGCACGTGACCAGCGAAGAGGTCATTGCGCGGCGGCTGCGGGAGGCGCAGAAAGAACTGGACCGCATTTCGGAATACCGGTATGCGTTGGTGAACGACCAGCTGGACAAGGCGGTAGACGAACTCCGGGCGATCGTGTTAACCGAGCGGGGGGATGCGGCTGGAGATCGGGCGCTCGCGGCGAGCTGCCGGACGAGTTCGCGATCGGCGCGGCTTCTTGGGGCGCTGGCGAGCTTTGACCGGCAGGTGGTTGGAAGCACTCCTTGAGAGCGAATTTTGCCTGTGTGATGTGTGAGCCGTGTCTTCTGCTGAGAAGAACCACCCTCCTTGCCGCTCGCGACTGACCCAAAGGACGTAGACAAGAACCTGGATGGGGCTAGGCTTCCTTCCCGGAATGGGATAGAGTCTTGGGTATACCGACTCACAATCTTGTTTCAGAACCATGTACGGGAATTCTCCACAGGAGTGAACCGACGATGAAGGATCAGAGCGCATTGGTGAACAAGTACAGTTTGGTAAAGGGTGCGGCACGGCGGGCAAGGCAGCTGCAGAGTGGGGCTCCTCCGCTGTCAAACTCCAAGTCGATGAAGGCGTGCCGCGTGGCGCAGGACGAGATTCGCCAGGGCTTTGTGACGTTCGTGCTGCCGGAGCGCATCGTCGAGCCGACGCTCGATCATCCGATGCTGGAGACGCTCTAGCCGGACGCTGCAGCCGCACGCTTGAGCCAAGGGCCTAGCCTTGTAAGCTAAAGGCATGGCGGATGGGAAGCAGGAGCCGGGAAGCGCGGCGCGGGCCTATCTCGAATATTTTCGGGATTTAGGAATTCACGATTTTTATTGCAGAGGGAACGGGACTGGATCGGCCGGGGCTGAAGAGCCTCTGGTCGAGTCTCTGGCTCCCGCTGTTGAAGTGCCGATGGCCGGGCAAAGGAGTGGGCCAGCGCCGGATCTGGTGGATGTGGGCAAGCTGATTCCGTTGACCGAGCTTTATCCGTTGTCGCAGGCGCGGGTTGCGCCGGAAGCGCGGGCGGCAGCGCTGGAGGCAATTCGCAAGGACATTGGAGATTGCACCCGTTGTCCGCTGGCGTACGCGGGTCGGCGCACGATCGTATTTGGCGATGGCGATCCGCGGGCGCGGCTGATGTTTGTGGGGGAAGGGCCGGGCGCGGACGAGGATGAGCAGGGGCTCCCGTTTGTGGGCAAATCGGGCCAACTGCTGAACAACATGATCGCAGCGATGGGGCTGGCGCGATCCGAGGTTTATATCGCAAATATAGTGAAGTGCCGGCCGCCGGCGAACCGGGCTCCGGAGCCGGTCGAGGCGAATACGTGCACGCAGTTTCTGGCGCGGCAGATCGACGTGGTGCGGCCGGAGGTGATTGTGGCGCTCGGCGCGACCGCGGCGATGTACCTGCTGGGGGTAAAGCAGTCGCTGCTTTCGTTACGCGGCAAGTGGCACAACGTCCTTGGGGCCAAGGCGGCGGTGACCTATCATCCCGCGTTCTTGCTGCGGGATCCGAGGCAGAAGGGCGAGGCATGGAAGGATCTGCAGCGGGTGATGGCGGAGTTGGGACTGAAGGGCAGGAGTAGCGATTAAGGCACTGCCCGCCGCAGGTTTGCCGCTGCTCTCGATCGAGTGGGCATCGTGCGGGTCGAGCAAGGGGCTCCGATTCGGCGGCCTCTGTTCATCTCAGGCTCCCAGGACGCGGGCGAAAATGGCGTCCACGTTGGCGAGCTGGCGATGGAAGTCAAAGGCGTGTGCGAGCTTCTCCGGCGAGAGTCGCTCGGTGATTTCGGGCACCTTGGCGATCTCCTCGCGGAAGACTAAGTCTTCTTTCCAGGCGCGCATGGCATGCGATTGAACGAGCCGATAAGCGTCTTCGCGAGACATTCCGGACTCTGCCAGGTCCAGCAGCAATTGGCCGGAGAAGATGAGGCCGCCGGTGGATTCGAGGTTCTTCAACATGCGGGCTGGGTAGACGAGGAGCTTGTCGATCAGGGTGGCGGTCTTTTGCAGCAGGTAATCGGCCAGGATTGTCGAATCGGGCAGGATGATGCGCTCGGCGGAGGAGTGGGAGATGTCGCGCTCGTGCCAGAGCGCTACATTCTCAAAGGCCACTTGAGCATTGGCACGAACGACGCGGGTGAGGCCGGAGATCTGCTCTGAGGTGATGGGGTTGCGCTTGTGCGGCATGGCTGAGGAGCCCTTCTGCTTCTCAGAGAAGAACTCCTCGGCTTCGCGAACCTCGGTGCGCTGCAGGTGGCGGATTTCCGTGGCGATCTTGTCGAGCGTGGACGCGAGCACGGCGAGAGTGGCGACGTAAGCGGCGTGGCGGTCGCGCTGGATCACCTGGGTTGCGACATCGACCGGCCGCAAGCCGAGAGCATCGCAGATCGCCTCCTCATGCTCCGGCTGGAGGTGGCCGAATGTTCCGACGGCACCCGAAAGCTTGCCGACGCGAAGATCTTCGGCGGCCGCATCGAAGCGGGCAATGTTGCGCTGCATCTCGGAGTACCAGAGCAGGAGCTTAAGGCCGAAGGTGGTGGGTTCGGCGTGGATGCCGTGGGTGCGGCCAATCGATGGTGTGTGCTTGAACTCGAGCGCCCGCGCCTTGAGGACTTCAGCAAGGCGCACCATACCGCCGCGGATAATACCCGACGCCTCTTTTATCTGCAGCGCCTGGGCGGTATCGACCACGTCGGTGCTGGTGAGGCCGAAGTGCAGCCAGCGCGAGTCCTCGGTCGAGCCGATGTGCTCGGCGACCGTGGTGGTGAAGGCAATGACGTCGTGCCGGACCTCGGCCTCAATCTCGTGAATGCGTTCCACGGTAAAGTTGCCGCGATCGCGGATAGCGTCGGCTGCCGATTGCGGGACCAGGCCGGCAGCGGCCAGCGCCTGTGAGGCGGCCACTTCGACGCGCAGCCAGCAGCGGTACTTGTTCTGGTCGGACCAGATGCGTCCCATTTCGGGACGAGTGTAGCGGGGAATCATAGGTTCCAGTCTAGGGGCAAGGGGAACTGCGTCCTCGTCGCGCGCGGCGAGCACTTCGTGGGTCTTCAATGGCTTCGCCGGGAACCGTCAAGACTTGCCTACGCCCAGCAATTCTGACATCTCGGCGTGGAGAAATCCACGGCCGGGGCGATACGGCTGCACCCATTTGCCGTCGATGACGAACTGCGGGATGGCGCGCTTACCGACATGCGCCAGGACGGTGTCGGCGGCTCCGGGAACCTGCTCGATGTCAATCTCTTCGTAGGCAATTTGATGCTGCGCGAGGAAACGCTTGGCCTCGCGGCAGTCGCGGCACCAGGGGGCGGTATAGACGGTCAAATGCATAGGTCCAGTTTACGTGAGGCCGGCGAAGGTATCCAATGGCAGCACGAGGAACGACAATGCCCCAGACACGGAATGTACGGGCGGCCGAACTGCACAACCTGGCCGCGCAGGCGCACAACAAGGCCGCAGCTTCGCACCAGCACAACGACCACCTGAGCGCCCACGAACTCTCGCAGCAGGCGCATGAGCGCTCGCGCGAGGCGCACGAGTACAGCGCAAGACTGCAGCGTGAGGGCGAGGAGCAGAAGTAACAGAGCCCGTAACGGCGTGCTAGGCTGCAGTGCATGAAGGCGACGCGGCGAGATTTTCTGGTGAGCGGTGTGTGCGCCGTGACGGGCCTGCGCGCGACCGCTCTGCGAGCAGCAGGCCTGCACGCGCCGGGCGGGCAGTTCGCGGTCGGCGGTACGTCGTCGGTGACGCGGCTGGATCTGGCGAAGATCGATCACGACAGGATTCGGGCGGGTGCGGCGGTCGCGTTGGGGCGTACCGCGCCCTTTGCGGACGATCCCACGAGCGACGCGTTTCTGCAGATGACGCTGGATGTTCCGGCGCTGGCGGCGGCCGCGCAGATTGACCCGGACAACGCGGCGAAGTATGCCGGCAAAGCGGAGACGCTGCTGACGACGTGGTTCGGGGCGAAGAACCGAATGCAGATCTCCGGCTGGGAGGATCTGCTGAACTTTGCGCCGGTCGCAGAGATCGCGGTCTGCCTGCCGTTTGTCGCGGTGAGCGCGGCGACGGAGGAGTTGGTGAAGGCGTGGTTCCGGCAATACCTGGACTTCCTGACCGGCAACGTGGAGGCGGGGCTGGCGCGGGACGCGAAGGATCGTCATGGGAGCTCGTGGCTGCTGCAGGTGGCGGCGGCGGCGAAGTTGTGCGCAGATGACAAGGCGGTCGAGGCGGCGCGGGTTCGGTTTCGACACGCGACGCTGCGGGCGGAGATCAATGCAGAGGGCTTCTTTGCACACGATCTGAGCTCGGCGAATCCTTTTCGAAACTCTTTGATGAACCTGGACCTGCTGGCAGGGGTATGCGTTCTGCTTTCGACCCGGTTCGAGAGCCTTTGGGATGCGGAGCTGCAGGATAGGCCGGGGATGCGGGCGGCGGTGGCGCGGCATGCCGTGTACATCGGGAAGCCGGTCACGTGGCCGTACCCCGCGGATGCGAAGTACTTCCTGGAGCTGCCGGGGCGGCGGCCGGCGCTGGCGTTTGCGGCGCGGGCGTATGCGCAGCCAGAGTACGCGGCACTCTTTCTGACTCTGAAGGAGACGACGGAGCCGGAGCTGCTGCGGGCGACGCCGATCCGGCAGCCGCTTTTGTGGGTCTCGCAGCCACGACGGAGAGTTTCGGAATGAGGGGGACCCCTCCCCCCGATTGTTGCTTATATTCTTCATTCTATTACAGTTACTCCTGGTACACGAGACGTTTACGAGATGCACCATTGTTGGTGCGTGGACTTTTGCCGAGGGCGAGGGAGCGCGTCGCTGCGGGTGGCCGGGTATGCTCGGAGGAGGAGGACTTGACGCGGAGATGGGTCATGCACCGGTGGTGCTTCTGGGGATTCCGGTGGTGGCGACGCTGGCGGGCGGGGTGCTGGCGATCCGGGCGGCACGGTGGTGGCCGGGTCTGGTGGCGGTCGGAGCGGGCTTGCTGCTGGGGGCGGCGTTTCTTGATCTGCTGCCGGAGGCGGTGGGGCTGGGGCAGGCGGCGGGGATGCCGGCCTCGACGGTGCTGGGTCTGACGCTGCTGTTCTTCCTGGGATTTTCAGTTCTCGAGATGTGGTTGGACGGCTGGAAGGCGCGGCAGGAGGACTCCGGCGCCGGCCGGCGGACGATCGGGCGGGTGGGCGGCGGATTACTGATCTTCCACAGCTTTCGCGACGGAATGGCGATCGGGGCGGCCTTTGCGGCGTCGCATGCGGCCGGGTACGCGGTGGCGTGTGGGATTGCGGCGCACGACTTCGGTGACGGGATGAACACGGTGCTGCTGACGACGGGCGGGGAAAAGGCTCGGGCGGCGGATTACTGGTTCCTTGGGGCGGACGCGGTCGCGCCGTTTCTGGGCGGGCTGACGACGGTATGGTGGCTGGTTTCGAGTCGCGGCGCGGCGATGCTGCTGGCACTTGCCGGAGGGTTCTTTCTGCAAATGGCGACGGCCGACTTCCTGCCGGTGGTGCGGGGCGGCAAGCGGGGGTGGCTGATGAGCGGTGTGGTGGGCGGTGCGGGATTCATCTGGCTGGCGAACTGGATGTTAGGGTGATTCGCGTCTGCCTGCCAGTCGACAGCAGGCGACGCGGACGCGGGGGCCTCGCCGCGAGTGAGAGCCCGCCAAGTCCAATGGATCCCAGGTTTGCTGAGTTCAGGTCAGAGCCCGAAGCTGCGAATCCCAGCTTTCGCTTGCTCCAGCAAACTCCTCATGCGAATCTCACTCGCATGCGGACCTTCGTTGCGGCTCTTGCTCTCCTCATTCCCTTCGCTGCCCAAGGCCAGAAGCCGACGCCCTACGGTGCCGTCTCGGGAACCGTTACCTGCATCGATAACAACCTGCCCGCGCGGCTTATCGACATTACCTTGCAGCCCGTTCCGGACCCGAAGGCGCCGCAAACCGCACGATCAGCAGGCGATGCCGGTCAAGTTCTTTCCGTCCACCAGACGCATCTGGATGGGACCTTTCTCATTCCCCGCATCGCGCCCGGCCGCTACTACGTCGTGGCGCAGAAGCCGGGCTACCTGTCGCCGGTCGCACTTTACACGGTGGAGGATGTCGAACATCCCAGTCCCGAGCTTCGCAAGATGATGGACGAGGTTATTCCGCAAGTCACCGTCGTAGCGAACCAGACCAGTTCCATCGACCTACGCCTGGCTCGCGCCGCAAGTATCTCCGGAGTGGTTCGCTGGGATGACGGAAGCCCCGCGCCTGGACTCTCCGTTCGCCTCCGCCACAAAGGCAAAGACGGAAAGTGGACGGACACTAAGCTGGCCAGCCGCATCTTTTCCGACGATCTCGGCCGCTTCCGCGCTGCCGGCCTGCCTGCCGCCGAGTATCAGCTGGCAGTTCGCATCGAGAGCCAGAATCACCTGGAGCAATCCATCTTTGGGGGTCGGGGTTCGACCTCAACCAGCCGCAGTGTGGAAACGCTGTATGTCTACTTCGGCGACACCTTCTTCCGTAAAGACGCCAAGCCGATCGAACTCGATGACGGGCAGGACGCGACCGCCGACCTGACGATACCGGTCTCAAAGCTGCACACCCTCAGCGGAGCTCTGGTTGACGCGAGCAACGGCCACGTCATTAACGCCGGCAGCATCACTTTCAATACTTTGCCCGCCGCAGACGGCAGAAGCGAGGAACTGGGCGCGGCAGAGGTGGATGCCGACGATTCCACCTTCCGCATCGAGTTTATCCCTGAAGGCACCTATACCGTCCATGTCCAAGACGCTCGCGACGTTATCCGGGAGCTTGTTCCGCCCCCGGCCGGCAGGGTTGACTTTCCCGAGGTGAAAGAGACGGTGCTGAAGCGGCATAGCTCTTTCGATGCTCCGTACACGGTTGAAAATGATGCCGCCGGCATCACCTTTCCCCTGTCCGCCGCCAAGCCTGCAGCGACCGTCACCGCCACGACCCGGTGACCGACGAGGGAACATTACCGCTGACCGAGGAAGAGCGGTGGAGGGCGTTTTTCGATGGATGTACGTTCACGGAAAAACGGCTTTTCGAGCAACAGGAGATTTGCTCTTAGTCTCGCGCGATCGGCGCCGTGTGTGCCCTGACCGTGTCGACAAACAGCCGGTGGACGCGTGGGTCGACGCTGAGCTCCGGGTGAAATGTGGCGGCGAGCAGATGGCCCTGGCGTACCAGCACGGGCGCGCCTTCTCGACGGGCCAGAACTTCAACCTGATCGCCCACATGCGAGATGCGGGGCGCCCGGATGAACACCATCTCCAGGTCGCCGCCGGGCAGCGTGGTTGGACCGCGCAGGATAGTCGAGTCGATCTGCCGCCCGTAGGCGTTTCGCTCGACGGTCATGTCGATCGCCCCAAGGGAGTGCTGGTGGGGGCGTTCGACTCCGGTCGCGAGCAGGATGGCGCCGGCACAGGTGCCGAAGGTGGGAGTGTCGCGCACGAAGTCCTTGAGCAGGTCGAAGAAGCCATCGCGTTCCAGGTGCTTGAGGAAGGTGGTGGACTCGCCACCCGGGATGATCAGCCCGTCGAGCCCGGCAAGCTCAGCCGGCCGCTTGACCAGCCGGGCCTGGGCTCCCGCTGCTTCGAGAGCGTGCGCGTGCTTTTCGTAGGCTCCTTGCAGCGCGAGAACACCAATGACCGGCTTCGAATCTTTCACCAAACCACCTGAGAGCTGAGTGCTTTCGTTGAGAACGCGCGGCTGCGACAAAGCAGCTTTCGCCGCGGAATGGAGCTGGCGCCGGGCTGGGCGAGCCTTCCAGAAAGAACGCTTTTCCTCAGCGCGCCCCACGCGAGCCCCAGGACGGCACTAAGCGCCTACCAGCCGCGGTGCTGCATCATGTCGGCGTCGGCGATCATGCCGACGGCCAGGCCCTTCATGGCGCCGACGCACTCTTCCGAGCACTCGGCGAGAATGGCCGGATCGTTGAAGTGAGTGGCCGCGCGCACGATGGCCTTCGCGCGGGACTGCGCTTCGGCGCGTTCGCCGGGATTCAACGGCTGGCCATCGACCATCGCCACATTCAACTTGATGTTGCCTTCCTTCATAAAGATGCCGGAGCCGACGAAGACGGTCTGCGCACCGAGCTGCATCATCAGGGCGGCGTCGGCAGGAGTGGCGATGCCGCCGGCGGAGAAGTTGGGAACGGGCAATTCACCGGTTTCAGCGACCATGCGCACCAGCTCCAGAGGGGCACGCAGGTTCTTGGCGGCGGCATAGAGCTCGCTTTCGTCGAGCACGGTGAGAGCCTTCATCTCGGAGGTGATCTGGCGCATGTGCTTGACCGCGTGGATGACGTCGCCGGTACCGGGCTCGCCCTTGGTGCGGATCATCGCCGCGCCTTCGGAGATGCGGCGCAGGGCCTCACCGAGATCCTTGGCGCCGCAGACGAACGGCGTCGTGAAGGCATGCTTATCAATATGGTGCAGTTCGTCGGCGGGGGTCAGCACCTCGGATTCGTCGATGAAGTCGACGCCCAGTTGCTGCAGAATCTGCGCTTCGACGAAGTGGCCGATGCGCGCCTTCGCCATCACCGGGATGCTCACGGCCTCGATGATTTCGCGGATCATCTTGGGGTGCGACATGCGCGCGACCCCGCCCTCGGCGCGAATCTGCGCCGGCACCCGCTCGAGCGCCATCACCGCGACCGCGCCGGCGGCCTCGGCGATGCGTGCCTGCTCGACGTCGACGACATCCATGATGACGCCGCCCTTCAACATCTCAGCGAGACCGGTCTTCAGCCGCAGGCCCGGGGCCCCGAAGCTTCTGTGGTTGCCATTGTTTTCGTGATTTGCCATGGGTTCTCTCTCCCTCGCAGGCTGGGGGAACTGGACGCATTCACAGCATGTCCAACCGGAACCTTAAGTCTAGCAGTTTCGCACCGGCAGGGTAGACGGCAACACGCAACCAGAGTCATTCGCTTTCAGGAAGCAGCCGCCTGCGCCAGCATTTGTGGATCGATGACCAGGAAAAAGCCTTCGGCCCTGGCGAGCACAGTTCCGTCCTCCAGCAGCAACTCTGCCTGATGGAGCACTTTGCGCCCATCGCGCCGGACGTGGGTGCCGACCAGCCTGAGGGGAACGAACAAGGGCGCGGGCCGAAGGTAATCGACGGACAAGCTGCGCGTCATGGCCAGCAGGTTCAAGGGACGGTTGAGCTTGCTCATGGCCTCGTCGAGCAGCGTGGCGATGATGCCACCGTGGATGTGTCCTGGCGGACCCTCGTGCAGGCGAGTCATGGTGAGCAGGGAGGTTGCGGTGATGACGCCTTCGGCGGAGGTGGCGACGGCAAACTCCAGCTTCAGCCCCTGCGGATTCTCCGGCCCGCAGCCGAAACAGAAGTTGGCGCGCTCATCGATGGTGCGTTTGTCTTCGGCGCTGACCCCGACCGGGGCGTGCGACTCAGCCATTGCAGACCTCGATGATGGAAGCTCCGAAGCGGTCCAGCTTCTCCTGCCCGATACCCTGGATGCCCTGCAACTGCTTGAGCGTGCGTGGCCGCTCGAGCACGATGGACCGCAGAGTGGAGGTTCCGAGGACGAAGAACTGCGGCAGCCCCATCCTCTCGGACTCTGCCTTACGCCACGCCCGCAGCTTCTCTTCGAGCGCGCGCTGTCCCGCGTCCAGCCCGGCTGAGGGGTCGCTCTCCAGAGAACGCTCGCGGTGAAACTGCTTTGCTGGAACACCCTGGGTGGCCCGCGGCTGGCTCTTTGTCTGTTGAAGCTGCTCCGCAGCCTGAATCTTCCAGGTCGGCGCAGGCTGCTGGAGCTTTCTCGCGGGGCCAGCAGAACTGCTCTTCAAGACCGAACTATCCTCGCCCCGGCAGATCGCACATACTTCCGCCCCGTAGCGTTCCGCCTTGTCCGGACCGAAGCCCGAGACTGTAAGCAGCTCGGGGAGGGTGCGTGGGCGAGCGAGGACGACGGCTCGCAGGGCCGCATCCGAACACACGATGAACGCAGGCTTACCGGTCTTCGCGGCTTCGGACTTCCGCCAGGCGCGCAGCCGTTCCTCAAGTTCCTTTTGTTCTGCCGTGAACTCCGCCGACAGGTCGCTGCGCAGGGCTCCGCCGCGAATGCCGGCAGCCTTCCTTGCCTTGCGGTTCTGGTCGCCTGTGTCGCCAGAAGAACGAAGTAGGACGCCCAGAGGGTCGCCCGGTCCAATAGCAAAGCCTTCATGAGTCAGCGAAGCCTTCTTGAACGGGATGAGCTTGCCTTCGCCGTTGGTAAATGTCTCTGCGGCGATGGAGATCAGGCCCGCGCGGGCGAGCCCGTCGAGAAGCGTCTCGAACTCGTTCCTGTCTTTGCAGATGGCAAGCTCGGTGAACAGCCGGCCCGTCGCCTTGGTCCCAGACGCGGCTCCGAGTGCTTTCAGGATGGCGCGAAGATTCCGATCCTGCGCGGCCGAGGGCTCGCTGAAGCTTTGCGCCGATGCCAGGTTGGGAGCGCAGAAGTCGCAGTGACCGCAAGGGCGGTGCGCATCCGAGGTGTCTCCGAAGTGGCGGATGAGCGCCGCCATGTGGCACTGCTGGGTGGTGGCGAAGTGCATCATGCTGTCGATCTGCGCACGGCGAAACTCCACCTGTTGCTGGTATCCGGACTGCCATGCGGTATTGTTGTTGCGGCGCACGTTGCTGTCGAAGTCCACCGTGGCCGCGCCCTGCGCCGCGAGTTTCTCGGCGGCCCGTGCGAACGTCTCAGCGTCCATGTTCAGGCGCAGGCGGAGATCGTCTGGCGACTGGAATTCGTCGGTCAGCAACCGCGCGACGCGCATCAGATCGGTCGCGACCGGATAGTCGCGTTCCAGAAAGAAGTCGTGCATCTTGCGGTCGGCGTAGCTGTAGAGCAACACGGTTCGAGCGGGCAATCCATCGCGGCCGGCCCGGCCGATCTCCTGGTAGTACGCCTCGACCGAAGCCGGAAGCGCGTAGTGGACGACGGTACGCACATCGGCCTTGTCGATGCCCATGCCAAAGGCGATGGTGGCGACAACGCACTCCAACTCGCCCGACTGGAAATGCCGCTGAACCCGCTCTCGCGTCCCGGCGTCGAGCCCCGCATGATAGGCGGCGGCCGGGAAACGCCGGCTCAGCTCGCTCGCCAGCTCTTCCGCCGCCTTGCGGGACGGCGCGTACACGATGGCCGGGCGTCGTTGCTTCTCTTCGAGAAAGCGCTGGGTAAACGCCAGCCGCTGAGGCTTCGACAGCTCCATGACTTCGATCGCAAGGTTTTCGCGGCGGAACCCATGGATGAACAGGGCCGGCTGCTGCAACTGCAACTGCGCGACAATGTCTTTCTGAACCGTGGGCGTTGCGGTTGCCGTGAGCGCGATGATGGGGGCCGGGCGCAGTGCAGGCAGAAACTCTCCCAGCGCACGGTAATCCGGGCGAAAGTCGTGTCCCCAGGCCGAGATGCAGTGGGCTTCGTCGATCGCCACCAGCGCCGGCTTGCGCCGCGCCAGCATCTCCGGAAAGCCGGGAACACGCATGCGTTCGGGGGCGATGAAAAGAAAGTGCAGGGATCCGTCCAGGTAGTCGCGACATGCCTGCCGGGAATCTTCGCGCGACAGCCCGGAATGGATGCGCGCTACCTTCAGGCCGGCTGCCGAAAGCTTTGCCGCCTGGTCGTCCATCAGCGCGATCAACGGACTGACGACAAGGCCGGTTCCTCCGCGTGCAAGCGCCGGAAGCTGGTAGCAGAGGCTCTTGCCGGCGCCGGTCGGCATGACCAGAAGGACGTCGCGGCCTTCGGTCGCTGCCCGGCACACAGCTTCCTGATTCGCCCGGAAGCCTGAATGACCAAAAGTCTCGTGCAGCAGGGAAGTGAGCGACATCGCGACTTAATCTTCGCATGACTTTCGCCCTGCGCGTGCAGGGGTCATGTGCCGTGCGTGGTTCGAGTCTTACAGTCCTGGTTCCTACCCAGGCGGAAGGGAGTCGCGGAAACGTCATCAGAGTTCAGGAAGTGACCCGTCCCTGCGCTGGTGCTCTTGCGATCGCCCCGGCTACGAAACCGTGTAGTTGGCCAGGTTGATGGTCACAGTATCATCGGGTGTCTTGGTCACGCCTCCGTCGCTCTGCGGATGCTGCTCGATGGTCATCGTGGTCGTCGTTACCACCACCCGCAGGTAGCCGTAGTCCGTGTCGTCATAGCTGTTGAGGGTGAGGGTGCTGTCGATCACATAAGGCGTCCGCAGCGTGCTGCGCATCTTCGACAACGGATTGTGCCCGCCGCAACCGGCAACGATATACGGGATCTGCTTGCCGTTGACGGTTCGCGTATACCGCTGGTAGTTGTGGGCATGGCCGGAGAAGACGGCGTGCGGCCACACCCCGGCTGTGGTGCACGCCGCGTCAATGTCCGCCAGCATCAAGGGACTTCCGCCATGCTCCGATCCCCCGGTGAAGGGCGGATGATGCGTCGCGATGATGACAGCGCCCGCAAAACCTTCGGTCTTGATCCGCGTGAGCGCGGCGGTGAGGAATTCCACCTGGCGCGAGTCGAGCACAGTGTTGGGGCTGCTGGTTCCGGTCTGCCCGGAGATGACGCCTGGATCCTCCAGCACGTTGCTGTAGAGCCCGAGGATACGCACGAGCGGCGCCTCGAAGGTAAAGTAAACCGCCGGCTGAATCATCGTGGTGCGGCTGAGGCCGCCGGCATCGGGCGCCGGGCCGGGAGTCGTCGTACAAAAATTCTCCAGAAACGCCTGCAGGCTGGTCGCGTTCTCTTTGGCATAGACAACGCCGTCATGGTTGCCAGCTATGGCGAGGATCGGCGCAGGATAATCCCGGTAGGGTTCATAGAACTGGTCATAGTAGTAAGTCGCCTCGCCGAAGTAGTACACGACGTCGCCAAGGTGAAAGAAGAAGCTCGGAACATCCGCGGCACTCTCTTCACTGAAATCTGTCAGCATCTTATCGGCAACGAGCGACTGGGTGGCCGGACCGGAAACACTTCCGGTATCTCCGACGGAATGGAAGACGATCTGCCCGGCAGCGGTGATGGCAGCCTCCTTCGCAGCGCCAGCTGATCCGTACACCTGAGCGAGCGTCAGTACCGGTTCCACCAGGGTGGCTGGAATCGGCATGGCAGGAAGCGGCTGAAGCTGGTTGATTCCCTGGACGTTCTTATCGGTCACCGGCTGACTGAAGGTGGTGGGATCGGGCGACGGGACAGGTTGATTGAAGACGGGATCGGTGTTTCCGGTTGCGGCTGCTGGCGGCGTGACAGGCGTGGGTTTGCCGGCAATCGGCTGCGGTGCTGTGGGCGGCTTCGGCTTGCGCCCTCTACGTTTCGGTTCAGCAGCCGTTGGGGCAGCGGGTGTGCCCTTCGCGGAGGTCTTCTTGCCCGGAGTTTTCCTGGTTGCCATCGGTCCAGCTCCTGCTCTGGCTTGGAATTCAAATCGAGGGAACTATACGCCCGAGCGACGCACTTCGGATTAATAGCGCCTGGAAGTGATCTTCGGTCCTCAAGACCGGGTTGATTGAACTCAAGCGGTCCAAGGGGCGGGCCAGCCGATAGCGGGCCTGATTCAGGGTTTTTTTCATGGCATGCTGAAGCGTCAGCGGGGCGAATGGAATGGCTTCAACGGTGTCCCGGGTTCATGAGAAAATCCGTTATGAGCGATTTCACTCCGAAACCAGGCACAGTCAAGATCGGCGGGCTCGGCCGCCAGGCGCAGAAGCTGCAGGCCGCGCGCGAGAAGGCCGCTCAGACGAAGAGCGGCAGCAAGCCTGCCCCGGGCCAGTCTCCAGCTTCCTTCAAGGCGAAGGACTCCTTCGCCAACACCAAGAAGACTACGTTTCAACGCAAGGCCGTATAACTCCAGACGGCAACTGAGCAGTTCCGAAGCGTCTAGCTTCGGGAACTGTTCAGTTGCCGCCACACCTTGCTTACGCCAGCATGATCTTATCCGGTGTGATCGGATACTCTCGCACACGCTTGCCGGTGGCGTTGTAGATGGCGTTTGCGATGGCGGCTGCCGCGCCAGTGTTGCCGATCTCACCGATGCCGCGTGCGCCGGTCGGCGCCACCTTCATATCGGGGATCCCAACCACGGTGACGTCGAGCGTGCCGATGTCCGCGTTGACCGGCACATGGTATTCGGCGAGGTTCTCGTTGACCGTACGCCCATAAACCGGATCGATGTGGGTCTCTTCTTCGAGCGCGAAGCCCACGCTCCACACGATCCCGCCCATCAACTGGTTCAGGCCCGTTTTTTCATTCAGGAGCGTGCCCACGTCGTAGGTCGCAACGACGCGTCGAACCTTGACCATGTAAGTCGACTTGTCCACCGCGACCTCCGCAAAGACCGCACCCCAGGAGTGCGCGGACATGGCGCTGGCGCCTTGTCCCGGCTCGGCCGAGCCCTGCGCCTCGACCGGATGGTTTCCATTGCGGGCGAGCAGTGACGAGATGTTATCCACCTGCGCGGCATTGTTCTTGTTGACGAGGTTTCCGCCTTTGGCTACGAGGTCCAAGGTGCGCAGTCCATGCAGCGGCGACTGCGTGTCGTTGACTGCAAGGTCTGCCAGCTTCAGCACGACTTGCTGCGCTGCATCCTGAATGGCCGGTAACACCGAAGCTGCCGATTGCGAGCCACCGGACACCGGGGCCTTCGGCAGCGTTGAATCGCCGAGCTTCACCTCGACCAGCGTCGGATCGATGCCCAGCCCCTGCGCTGCTGCCTGCGCCATGATGGTGTACGTGCCTGTTCCCAGATCCTGCGAGCCGGAACCCACGAAGGCCTTGCCGCCGGGAAGCATGCGGACGACTGCCTGGGCAGCCGAACGATTCGCGGGGTAGGTCGCTGTCGCCATGCCATAGCCGATCAACTCATTGCCCTCAGTCATCTGACCCGGCGTGGGGTTGCGCTTGGACCAGCCGAAGCGCTGCGCAGCCTGCATATAGGCTTCCTTCAGATGCTTGTCCGTCCAAGGCTTGTCCTCGGTGGGGTCTTTCTCGGCGTAGTTGACCAGCCGAAGCTGCAGCGGATCCATCTTCAGCTTCTCGGCGAGTTCATCCATCGCAATTTCAAGCACGGCGGTGCCGGGCGCCTCGCCGGGTGCGCGCATAAATGTCGACACCCCAAGGTTCACCTCCACCATCCTGGCCGAGACCGACAACGCCGGGCTGTCGTACAGAATCTTGGTCGGGCTCTCGGCGTGCTCGGTGAAGTCCTCCATGGCGGAAGCGTTCATCACCACGTCGTGCTGAATGGCAAGCAACTTGCCATCCGCGCTCGCGCCCAGCTTGATCTTGTTTACGGTCGAAGGACGCGCACCGACGGGGCCGTACATCTGCTCGCGAGCCAGCATCAGCTTCACCGGTTTGCCGGTGACCCTGGACGCCAGGATGCACAGCGGCACATGCGACCACATGGAACCCTTGCAGCCGAAGCCACCTCCGACTACGGGATTCATGACATGGACGTAGTCCAGCGGGATATTGAACGTCTTGGCGATCGACATCTTGTCGCCGGTGATGTACTGGGTGGCGTCGTAGACGTTCAGCTTCTCGCCCTCCCACCACGCGATGGTCGAGTGCGGCTCCATCGGATTGTGATTTTGAATCGGCGTGATGTAGGTGTTGTCCACCACGGCGGCGGCCCTGGCAAAGCCATCGTTCACATCTCCACGATGGTTGCCTGGCGGCTCTTTGCCTGGATTCTTCGGCCAGCGAGCCTCGCCCAGGTGGTTCGTGAAGGTCACTTTCGCCGGCTTCGCTGTGTACTTGACTTTCAGCATACGCGCCGCGGCCACCGCCTGGTTGAGCGACCTGGCGACGACCAGGGCGATCGGCTGGCCGTTGTAATGCACCTCCGTATCCTGCAGCAGGCTGAGGTTTCTGCGGGCAGGTGGCTGCGGCGGGCCGCCGGCCAATTTGGGCGCATTGAACGGTGTCAGGATACTCACGACGCCGGGTGCCTTGTTCGCCGCGGTGACGTCGATGGAGGCGATGGTTCCGCTGGGAATCGTCGACTGCACCACGTAGGCGTACAACAAGTCAGCCTTATTGAACGGCGACGTGAACTCCGCCGCGTACTTGATCGAGCCCGTAACTTTGCCAATGCCCTCATAACGATGGTCCAACTGCGGCATCGGTTTTGGTGCTTTCGCTTCTTCCTGCATCATGCTCCAACTCCCTGTATCTCGCACCAGAAAACCTGTGAGTTTCGTGTCCTAGGCGGTGGTCTCCGAGGTCCCCATACTTGCCAGCGTCAGCGCCCGCACCACGCCATGCTTCGCCATTTCGATTTTGAACGAGTTGTGCTCGTAGCCTCTGGCACCGTGCAGAGCAATCTCCGCTGCCTGGCGGAAGCTTTCCGGACTGGCGGGCTTGCCGAGCAAAGACTTTTCTGCTTCGACCGAGCGCCAGGGCTTCAACGCCACACCACCAAGCGCCAGCCCCGCCGACTTGACCTGACCGTCACCCATCTCCAAACCGGCCGCCACCGAGATCAGTGCGAAGGCATAGCTGTTGCGGTCGCGAGCCTTGAGGTAATAGGCGTTCCGAGCAAACCTGGCGGGCGGCAGCGTCACCGCGACGATCAGCTCATCCGGGTGCAACGCGGTTTCAATCCAGGGTGTCGCCCCGGGCAACTTGTGGAACTCTGAGAAGGGAATGGTTCGCTTGCCTTTGGCGCCTTCCACCTCGATCGTCGCGTCCAGAGCCGCCATTGCGACGTTCATATCGGAAGGATTGGTGGCGATGCAGGTCTCTTTGCTCTCCGGTCCGCGATCGGTCTGGCCCAGAATCGCGTGAATGCGGTTGTATCCCTTGATGGCCGCGCATCCTGAGCCCGGCATGCGCTTGTTGCAGGCCGGGAAGCTGATGTCGGTAAAGTAATAGCAGCGCGTTCGCTGCAGCAGGTTCCCGCCGGTGGTCGCCATATTGCGCAGCTGCGGAGAGGCTCCGCTCAGCAGCGCCTGCGAGAGCAGCGGGTACTGGCTCTTGATGATCGGGTGATCGGCCAGATCGGAGTTCTTCACCAGCGCTCCGATGCGCACACTGCCGTCGGTCAGAGAAGTCACGTCTCCCAGACCGAGGTGGTTGATGTCCACCAGGGTGGTTGGAGATTCGACGCCGTACTTCATCAGGTCGACCAGGTTCGTGCCCCCGGCCAGGAACTTGGCACCGTGCATGGCACCCGACTTGATGGCTGCATCGGTTGCCGAGGCGCGTTCGTAATTGAAAGGATTCATGCGGAGACACCTCGCGCCACCGCGCGCACGGCGGCCACAATGTTGGGATATGCGCCGCAGCGGCAGATGTTCCCGCTCATGCGCTCCTTGATTTCGTCGTCGGTGAGTTCCGGATGATCCGTATGTCCGGTGTAAAAGCTGACGATGGAAAGTGCGCCGCGCTTTTGCTCCTCCAGGGCCCCGACTGCCGAGCAAATCTGCCCCGGAGTGCAGTATCCGCACTGATACCCATCATGCTCGAGGAATGCCGCCTGCATCGGATGCAATTCGCTGAGGGTCTGGGGATTCGCCGTGGTCGAAAGACCTTCAATCGTCGTGATCTCCGCGCCCTCCGCGGCAAACGCCAGGGTCAGGCAGGAGTTGACCCGGCGTCCATCTAACAACACCGTGCAGGCGCCGCACTGGCCGTGGTCGCAGCCTTTCTTGCTTCCGGTCAGGTCCATAGACTCGCGCAAAGCGTCGAGCAGGGAAGTGCGGGTGTCGAGCGTGAGCGTGTGGGATTTTCCGTTGACCTTCAGGGTTAATGGCCGGGTTACCTCGCCGCCCGGCGTCTCCGCTGCGGCGGGCAAACCCACCGCGGCGGCAGCCGAGAGGGCGCTCGCCGCCTGCATGAAACGCCTCCGGCTGAACTCGAACGCACGCTTCTGCTCTTCCATCTGGTCTTGCCCGGCTTCTTCAATCTCCGGCTCGGTACAAAGTGAAGCACTCATCATTCATCCTCGGAAAACGGCTTGAGCCTTTTGCGATACCTCGATGAGACGGGCGGCCCCTAACAAAAGATGCCTTTTGCGGCACCGGATCATCCAAGTGTGCAATGGTTCGGGCCGGCTTTCGACCGTTCTGATAATTGCTCGCCCGGCGTTTGGAGCCCTGAAAAAGTCCTCTGTCGAAGAGCCTAAGTTGAGTGCGGGGCGTAGAGGCTCGCGGAGCGGGCGCGCAATCTTGGGGGCGCGGAAACGTCTCGGCTGGAGGTGCGCTGATACGTCGTCCCGGAAGAGCCGAAGATCATAACACTCTGCACGTGGCGGCTACAACTTCAGCAGTATGTTGCTCTTTTTCGCCTTTGCTTTCATCAAAATACGTTTTAGGCTTTTCTGGTGAAGATGACTTCGGCGAACCTTCGAACACTCCCGGGATGGGTCCTGACCGCAGGCCTCTTGACAGCATCACTCGCATGGGCGCTGCGCATTGGGGCGATTCAGCGCGCGGGGTCCATGGCCTTCCTGCCGCATGGGTTCTGCTTCCTCTGGAACCGGCAGTTGCTGCTGTTGCATGTGATTTCGGACGCGTTGATCTTCCTGTCGTACCTCGCGATCTCCTGCACCCTGGCCATTCTAGTGTGGCGGGAACGACGCGGCCTTCCTTACCCGTGGTTGTTTGCCGCGTTCGGGACGTTCATTGTGGCCTGCGGCTTCACCCACCTGATGGACGTGGTGGTCCTTTGGAGGCCGCTGTACTGGCTCTCCGGCGACATCAAGCTCCTGACCGCCGTGGCGTCGCTGACAGTTGCGCTGGTGCTGCCCTTCCTGTTGCCAAAGATAGGAACTCTGCTGGACGCTGCTCACTCTGCGCGACAGAACGAAGAACGCTTTCTGGCCGCCGCGGAGGGCAGCAACGATGGATTCTTCATCCTTGAGTGTGAGCGCGATCGGTGCGGAGAGATCGTGGATTTCCGATTCTCCATTGTGAATGAACGAGGAGCTGCCATTTGCTCGTCGACACCTTCGGAGATGAGGGGCAAGCTGCTGTGCGAATTGCTCCCGATTCACCGGACCGGTAAATTCTTCGAGCAGTTTAAGAGGGTGGTCAAGACTGGAGAGCCACTTGACCAGGAGTTCGCCATCGTGGCTCCCTACATCCGGGCCTCCTGGTTGCACCACCACGTGGTGAAGCTGGAAGACGGTATCGCGATGACGGCGACCGACATCAGCGCGCGCAAGGAGAATGAGCTCAAGCTGGCGCGCATGGTTCAATTTACCGAATCGATCATCGCGAGTTCCCCGTTCGCAACGATCGTCACGGATCTGAAAGGAATCATCACTGCCATCAATCCAGCGGCGGAGCGGATGATCGGGTATCAGCAGTTCGATCTGCTGGATCGCGAGACCCCACTGATCCTGCTGGATCCGGCAGAGCTGACACGCCGCGCAGTGGAACTGAGCGAGGAGACTGGATCGAACATCGAGCCGGGGATGAGCGTCCTGCGATTGAAGCCTCTTCGCGGCAAAGTGGAGGAGGCACGCTGGAAGTTCATTCGCAAGGATGGGTCGCGCTTCGACGCGCAACTCACAGTCAGCGCGTTGACGGACTCAGGAGGTACTGTCATCGGGCTGATCCTGATTGCCTACGACATTACCGAGCGGAAACAGACGGAAGAGACAATCGCTTATCTCGCACATCACGATGCGCTCACCGGACTGGCCACGCGGGCGCTCTTCAACGACCGCCTGCGCCTCGCCGTAATGCGGGCGAAGCGACACCGGCACAAGGTCGGCATCCTGATGGTAGACCTGGACTTTTTCAAGCGCGTCAACGACCGGCTGGGTCACCACGCAGGAGATCAGCTCCTCATTGAAGTAGGACGACGTCTGCATTCGACCGTGCGCGCGACCGACACCGTCGCGCGGATGGGCGGAGATGAATTTGTGGTGCTGCTGGACGAACTGCACGCGACGTCCGATGCGGAGATGGTGGCGCGCAAGCTGGTATGTGCGCTGCAGGTGCCGGCTGAGATCGGCGGGGAGATGTTGACGCCCACAGCGAGCATCGGCCTCTGCGTGTACCCGGATCATGGCGAGACCAGTGAACTGCTGTTAACCAACGCGGATCAGGCGATGTATCGGGTGAAGCAGGAAGGCAAAGACGGGTACGCGGCCTTCACGGAGGAGCTGGCTTCCTCCTCGAATCGTAAGCGGCAGATCGAGGCCGGGCTGCGCTCAGCGCTCTCGGAAAATGAGATGGAACTGGCCTACCAGCCGCAGGTTTCACTGCAATCCGGCAAAGTGCAGGGCATCGAGGCACTGCTGCGCTGGCGAAGCGCGAAGCTTGGCGTGGTGTCGCCGGCGGAGTTTATCCCGGTCGCTGAGGAAAGCGGTCTGATTGTGCCGATCGGAGAATGGGTCTTGCAAACCGCATGCCGCCAGGGTCGCGAGTTGCAGAAGCAGTTGGGACGCGACATCACGATCGCGGTCAATGTTTCGCCGCGTCAATTTCACCAGGATCGCCTGCCGGCGCTGGTCCAGCAGATGCTGGCGGAGACCGGGCTTTCACCCCGAACGCTGGAACTGGAGATCACGGAGAACATCCTGGTGAGCGACAGCCCCAAGGCGATGGGATTGCTCGACGAAGTTCGAGCGCTGGGCGTGCGGGTCGCAATCGACGACTTCGGCACCGGATTTTCGAGCATGTCCTACATCATGCGGTTCCGCGTGGATCGCTTGAAGATCGACCAGTCTTTCATTCGGAACATGACGACCGATCCCGATTCCCATGCGGTCACAACCGCAGTTATTGCGTTGGCGCGTGGGCTCAACATTCCCGTTGTCGCCGAAGGAGTCGAGACGGCCGCGCACCGTGACCTGCTTGCGATGCAGGGTTGCGACCAGGCCCAGGGTTACTTCTACGCAAAGCCGATGCACATGCGCGGGGTGATGGAGATGATCCAGCAGGTAGAAGGCGCGGCGGCCATGGAAGGTACGGTCGCGGCTGTTGCTGAGCCTCGAACGCTCGGCCCCGGCATCGCGTCCGCGTTTCCCATGTGAGCAGAACGTGGCGGGAGACAAGCTCCTGTCGCTGCGGCCCGGACATCGGAGCCACCACGTTCCGATGCACCGGGCACCCTGGATAACAGCCGCGGCAGAACTGCTTCACTTCTTACCGAGTTGATCCAGCGCCAAATTCAGGGAGAGCACATTGACGCGGGGTTCTCCGAGGAAGCCGAACTGCCGCATGGTGGTGTGAGCGGATACGAGCTGCTGCAGTTGCGCTTCGCTCAGGTGGCGAGCGGCGGCGACGCGCGGAATCTGGAAGTAGGCGGCGCCAGGAGTGATGTCCGGGTCGAGACCGGAGCCAGATGCGGTGACCAGGTCAATGGGTGCGTTGGCACCCTCGGTTTGACTGTTGACGCGGTCGATCAGGGCTTTGCTGGTGGGCGCAAGATTTGAACCGGAGGAATTGGCTGCGTCGTAGCCTGTGCCCGCTGCGGAAGGACGCGAGTGGAAGTAGGCAGGCCCGGAGAAGGGTTGGCCGATCAGTTGTGAGCCAATGAGTTCGTGACCTTGGTTGTAGACCAGCGAACCGTTTGCCTGGCGGGGAAACAGGACTTGCGCGATTCCCGTCATCGCCACGGGATATGCGATCCCCAGGAGCACGGCGGTGATCAAGGTGTAGAGGAGCGAAGTGATGAGATGCTTCTTCATGTTTTCCTTCCTGGAGCTTTTGCTCTACCGGGGCCGCAAGAGTGCTGGCGTTAGACCGTGAGTCGATTGGTCGTCATGAAGTTATGCCAGGTGAACTGCGACGATGATGACGTCGATCAGCTTGATCCCGATGAAGGGGACGATGAGTCCGCCGAGGCCGTAGATCAGGAGATTGCGCTGCAGCAGCGCGGCCGCTGACATCGCGTGGTATCCCACACCTCGCAGCGCCAGTGGAATGAGCATGATGATGATGAGCGCGTTGAAGATGACGGCGGAGAGGATGGCTGATTCGGGCGAGTGCAGGCGCATGATGTTGAGGGCGTTCAGCACCGGGAACACACCGGCAAACATGGCGGGGATGATGGCAAAGTACTTGGCGACGTCGTTGGCGATCGAGAAGGTGGTTAGCGCGCCGCGGGTCATCAGCAGCTGCTTGCCGATGGCGACGATCTCGATCAGCTTGGTCGGGTTGGAGTCGAGGTCCACCATGTTGCCGGCTTCCTTGGCCGCCTGCGTGCCGGAGTTCATGGCAACGCCTACGTCTGCCTGCGCCAGCGCGGGTGCGTCGTTGGTGCCGTCGCCGGTCATGGCGACCAGCTTTCCTTCCGCCTGTTCGCGCCGGATGAGATCCATCTTGTCCTTGGGCTTAGCCTCGGCCAGGAAGTCGTCGACACCGGCTTCGCGGGCGATGGCGGCCGCGGTCAGGGGATTGTCGCCGGTGATCATCACGGTGCGGATGCCCATGGCGCGCAACTGGTCGAAGCGCTCCTTCATGCCGCCCTTGACGACATCTTTCAGGTGAATGACGCCGAGCGCCCGTCCATTTTCGGCCACGACCAGGGGCGTTCCGCCGGAGCGGGCGACCGTCTCTACCGTGGCTCGGACTTCGGCCGGCAAATCCGAGCCGGATTGCTGCAGGTAGCGCGCGATGGCGTCCACCGCGCCCTTGCGGATGGAGCGCGCAGGTGTGGTGTCGGAGCCTGGCATGTCGAGGCCGCTCATGCGCGTCGTCGCGGAGAAGGGTACGAACTGCGCGTTAAGCTGCGCGAGTTCTCGTCCGCGCAGGCCGTAGCGCTCCTTCGCTAGCACGACGATCGAGCGTCCTTCGGGAGTTTCATCGGGCAGGGAACTGAGCTGGGCAGCGTCCGCAAGCTGATCGGACGAGACTCCGGGAGCAGGAACGAACTCGCTGGCCTGCCGGTTGCCGATGGTGATCGTGCCCGTCTTATCCAGCAGCAGGGTATTGACGTCGCCGGCGGCTTCGACTGCGCGACCGCTGGTAGCCAGAACATTGTGCTGCACGAGGCGATCCATGCCGGCAATTCCAATCGCCGACAAGAGGCCGCCGATGGTGGTGGGAATCAGGCAGACCAGGAGCGAGATCAGGACGAAGACCGTCTGCGGCGCATTCGAGTAGATAGCGAACGGCTGCAGGGTGACGACCGCAAGCAGAAAGATGATGGTGAGGCCGGCAAGCAGGATATTGAGCGCGATCTCATTGGGCGTCTTCTGCCGCTCGGCGCCTTCGACGAGCGCGATCATGCGATCGAGGAAGGTCTCGCCGGGATTGGATGTGATCTTGACCCGGATCATGTCGGAGAGCACGCGCGTGCCACCGGTCACCGCGGAGCGGTCGCCACCTGCCTCACGGATGACAGGTGCGGATTCGCCGGTGATGGCGGACTCGTCGACCGACGCGACCCCCTCGATGATTTCGCCGTCACCCGGAATCATCTGGCCTGCAACCACCTCGACCACGTCGCCGGAACGAAGCTCAGCCGAGGGAACATCTTCGAGGGCGCCTGCCTTGGTCATCCGGTGGGCGATGGTGTCGGACTTGGCGCGGCGGAGAGCATCAGCTTGCGCCTTGCCTCGGCCTTCGGCCATGGCCTCCGCGAAGTTGGCGAAGAGCACGGTGAACCAGAGCCACAGCGTGATTTGCAGATCGAAGGAGAAGTTTCCCTTGTGCTGAAGCCGGTCCGTGACCAGGAGGATGGTCGTGAGCACGCTGCCTACCTCGACGACGAACATCACCGGGTTCTTCATCATCGTCTGCGGCTTCAGCTTGACCAGTGCGTCGGTGGCGGCGCGTCGCATGATGGCCGGATCGAAAAGCGACTTCTTGTTGCGATTGGAACTGCTTGGCGCGGCAGACATGGGGCTTCCTCGATGCGGGCTGGGATGACGAAGGACCGTCAGATGCGATCCGAGTGAGGCGGGGTGTTGATCCGGTTGAATGGGCGGTTCTTCGACGGAATGCATATCAGTAGCTCTGTCCTGCACGCAGCAGGAGGTGTTCGAGTACAGGTCCAAGTGCGATCGCCGGAAAGAAAGTGAGCGCGCCCACGATCAGGATGACGCCGGTCAGCAGGGTGGTAAAGAGCGGTGAGGTGACAGGGAAGGTGCCGGAGGTCGCGGGGATCGACTTCTTCTGCACCAGGCTGCCGGCGATCGCCAGCATCGGGATCAGCATCAGGAAGCGCCCGCAGAACATCGCCACGCCCATGGTCAGGTTCCAGTAGTTGGTGTTGGACGTGAGGCCGGCGAAGGCTGAACCGTTGTTGCCGGTCGCGGATGTATAGGCGTACAGAATCTCGCTGAGACCGTGGGGGCCATGGTTATTCAGCTGCGCCAGCCCGTACGTCGGGGACAGGATGGCGACGGCGGAGAAGCCGAGGATGATCAGCGGGAAGATGAGCAGGTAGAGCATCGCCATCTGAATGTCGTAGGCCTCGATCTTCTTGCCCAGGTATTCGGGCGTTCGACCGACCATCAGTCCAGCGATGAACACAGACAGGATGACGAAGATCAACATGCCATACATGCCGGCGCCCACGCCTCCGAATACGATCTCGCCCAGCAGAATGTTGGCCATGGGAACCAGGCCGCCGAGCGGGGTGAACGAATCATGCTGGGAGTTGACTGCGCCGCAGGAAGCATCGGTCGTCACCGTGGCGAAGAGCGCGGAGTTGGCGATGCCGAAGCGGACATCCTTGCCTTCCATGTTGCCGCCGGACTGGTTCTGACTCACTTCCTGATTCACGCCATGAAACAGCGGGTTGGGGTGGGCCTCGGCCCAGTAGCACGTCGCAACACCAGCGAACCACAGAACGGACATGGCTGCGAAGACCGCCCATCCGTGTTTCGGCGACCTGGTCATCTGGCCCAGGGTGACGGTGAGGCCGGCGGGGATCAGGAAGATACTGAGCAGTTGCAGGAGATTCGAAAGCGGCGTCGGATTCTCAAACGGGTGGGCGGAGTTTGTGTTGAAGAAGCCGCCGCCGTTGGTGCCCAGCATTTTGATCGCTTCCTGGGTGGCGACCGGTCCTTGCGCAATGGTCTGGGTGGTGACGTCGGTGGTCACCTGCTTGCCGGATGCATCAGCGGCTGTGACCTTTTGCGCCTGAACCAGCTTTATGGTGTCGTACGCGCGAAAGTTCTGGATGACCCCCTGCGAGCCCAGGGCGAGCGCAAAGACAATCGAGATCGGGAGCAGCACCCAGAGCGTGCCGCGGGTCAGATCGACCCAGAAGTTACCAAGCGTCTTCACCTCCCGGCGTGCAATGCCGCGAATGAATGCGATTGCCAGCGCGAGTCCGACAGCGGCGGACCAGAAGTTGTGGGTGGCGAGACCGAGCATCTGCGTGAGATAACTCATCGTGGTCTCTGGCGTGTACGCCTGCCAGTTGGTGTTGGTGGTGAAGGAGACCGCAGTCGACCACGCGAGATTCGCGGGTACTCCGGCGAGGTGCTGCGGATTGAGTGGGAGTTGGCCCTGCAGCCGCTCGATAGCAAACGTGAGCAGGAGTGTGACAGCGGAAAAGATGAGCATGGATGCGAGGTATTCGGTCCATTTCATCTCCTCATCGGGCTGAATTAACGATGCCTTGTATAAGAGGCGCTCGACCGGGCCGAGAACGGGGTCAAGCCAGGTGCGGCGGCGTTCGAAGACAGCGGTCAGGTAAGTACCCATGGGCCGGGCGAGGGCAAGGGTAATAACGAAAAAAAGGCCGATCTGCAGCCATCCGTTGGCGGTCATGGAACACGTCTCCTCAAGCGTTGCTAGAACTTTTCCGGGCGAAGCAAGGCAATGACCAGATAGATCATCAAAGAGACGGAGAGCGCGAGAAGGAGAATATTCTCAATCATTGGATTTCTTCACTTTCAGTCGATCGCAGGCCCTTACGTAAAGAAGAGCGACGGCAAACAAGGCTATGGTGGAGGCGAAAAGAAGGATGTCGGTCATAGAGAGAAAAATCTCCAAAGGATCTGCTGAGATTGTTGATCGCCGCGAACGTTCGAGTACGAAGATGCTCAAGGCGGTCTCTCAGACCCGTCTCATTTCACCCCGGCTGAGGGTTGGAAGTTCGTAAGGAAGGTGTTAAGAATCCGTAAAAGCGCCCTCCTGCACTTCTACTAGAAGTGGAAGATGATGTCTGCTGCGAGCGTGAGGTACTGCGTCTTGCCGAGTCCTGCAGGAATGGAATTGGCTAGTCCGTTCCCAGGTAAGCCGGTAGCTTCGTCGCTGGCAATCGAGGATCCCGCGGAGACATTGGTGCAGGAGACCGGTTTCCCGTCGAGCGTCTTGTACTTGCTGTAGCACTTCATGTAGCTCAGCTCGGGGCGAAAGGTAACTGTGGATCCAGACCAGAAGTCGAAGCCGACCATGTGCTCTTCGTACTTGGCCGGAGTTCCGGTGCGTTGACCCTTGATATCATCCACAAACTCGTTTCGGATATTCAGCGAAGCTTCGTTATTCCAGAAGTTGTGCTCCAGATAATTGGTGATCGCAAATTCCGGAGCATAGCAGCGGGCGGACTGCTGGGCGGCTGGAAGGCGCGGATCCTGACACACTGCGCCGAAGTTCAGGTTCACTCCGGCTCCATTTGTCTCCGGGTAGGGTGTCGCGGCCGTCTTCGCGTACCGTCCACCGCTGTTGTACCAGTACATGTTAGGCGTGTCCTTCATGTACTGATACCAGGCTTCCGTGTCGGTATGCCACGCGGGCGAAATGCGGTGATAGTAGGTAACGTAATACGCGGCGAGATTGTTATAGGCGTACTTACCGTCGTTCAGGCTGTTGGCGCAGGCGTTCACGGTGTCTCCGCCATTGTCCCAGGTGTAGATGAGACAAGTGTTTCCCGTCAGCTTGGCGTCGGTGGTCCAGGGTGCAGTGTCGCAGCCGGGCGATATACCAGCCTGTACGGTCCAATGGTCGCTGAGCTTGATGGTGGCATTCGCTCCAACCTGCGTGTAACAGTCGTAAGTATAAAGAATGGAGTGCGAGTAAGTATAATTATTAGGTGCGAGTTGTGCTTCAATATCGGGCAGCGAAATATAACGGCCGAAGCGGAGCACCATGCCCTGAGCTACCTTGGGAAAGTAGGCGTCATAGTAGAACATGACCGGGTCGAAGCCGTACTCAGCGTTTTTGACAAGTAATTGCTGACTCAGGATGCCGTGCGAGGTCGTGAATCGGTAATCGGATCCGTACAGGAGAGTGAGCCGGTAGCCATAGTCGAAGTGAGTCGTCTGCGCCGTGTCTTCCACGCGTTCGAAGTACAGAGCCGCCTGATCGAGCTGGATCTGATTTGCGTATACGTCGTAGGCTGCGGGTGCATTCGAGGGGATTCCCTTGGCGGCATTGGTCTTGTTGTTGGTTGATCCGTTACCGCCAACTTCGATGTAGCCGTATATCTTGTTGGCTCCCTTGTTCTGATTGATGGCCTGCATCAGCGGATAGGTCTGGCCGTCTGGTGCGCCGATGACCGTGGTGCCGCCGATTGGCCAGTCCGCGGCGGGGTAAGGGGGAGAGTAGATGGGAGCGGGAGTTCCGCGGCGCTCCGACTGTTTGACTGCGGTGGTGGGTCCGTTGCCTGCCCAGTCGGCAACGTAAGCGCGCCCCCAGCGATGGAAGAAGCCGTCGTCTGGAGTCGGCTTGGCAGGCGCCGCGGGAGCCTGGTCGCTCTTGTCCGACGCGCCAGTCGTGTTGTTTTGTGCGGCAAGTGCCGTGCTGATCGCTGTCACCGGATCTTCAAGGGCGATCTGGACACTGGGTGTCGGGAGTTGGGAGGTCTGGGCGATGGCGTCTGAGGCCGGAAGGACAGCAAGCAGGAGTGCCATGGTGCAAAACGAACGTACGATCCTCATATCCGCTAGTAGACAGGCGGTCCCGGTTGAAAGTTCGTAGGGAATGCGTTAACAAGTCGTAAAGCCAGCGGGGCATCCAACCCCGCATGCGCAAGGTTGACCGCGGTGAGCGCAATGTTAGGTGGCGCGAAAGCGATACCCAACCCAGGGTTCCGATTCAATGTGGCTGGGTTGTTCCGGTAAGTCGATCTTCTTGCGCAGTTGCGCAATCAGGACGCGCAGGTATTCGGGTTGATGCTCTCCGCCGGGTCCCCAGATTGCTCTCAACAAGGTCTTGTGTGTCTGGACACGGCCCACGTTGCGAACGAAAAGCAGCAGCAGGTCGAACTCCTTCGGCGTCAGGTGCAGCTCTTCTCCACGCACCGCGACGCGATGCGCCTCGATGTCGATGCTGAAGTCTCCCTCACTGACTTTGGCGGGTGGTGCCGCCTCTTCGGCGCGCCGGCGCAGCTGCACGCGGACCCGCGCCAGCAGTTCCGGCGTGCTGAAGGGTTTGGTCACGTAATCATCGGCGCCGGCATCGAGCGCAGCTACCTTGGCCGTGTCGTGCTCGCTCACCGAAAGAACGATGATTGGAGTCTGTGACTGCAGCCGGATTGCCCTAGTGAGCTCAACTCCATCCATGTTGGGCATGGAAAGATCGGTAATCACAAGGTCAGGACGCGCGAGTTCAAAGCTCCGCAACGCCTCCAGGCCATCCTGCGCGATCGCGACAACGTAGCCGTGAGACTCGAGCGAGGTGCGCAGAACGCGGGTAATCTGACGCTCGTCGTCGACGACAAGGATGCGCATGTGCTAGGGGGTCTCCTGGGTGACGATATGCAGATCGACGTGAGGCGCAGCCGTGACGAACCGTGCGATCTCACGAAAGTAAAGATATTTCTTGAGGCCGGAGAGGGCGGAACGGCCGAAGATGATCTGAGTGATCTTGTGTTCGACGGCGAATTGTGCGGTCGCGAGGGCAACGCTGGAACCCTTCAAGTGGCAGACGCGTGCGCCCAGGTTTTCGGCGAATTCATAGTTCGCATCGAGCGCCCGTTTTGCATTCAGATCCTCATCGTTTTCAGTGTCTAGATGAAGGATGAAGAACTCGGCGTTCAACACGTGGGCGAGCCGCGCTCCGCGTGCGATCAGATCTTTGGCGGCCTGGCTGGCGGAGACACACACCGCCACTTTCTCTGAGATGGTCCAGTGAGCACCCAGCCGCTTCTGGTTCACGTAGTCGTCAAGCGTCCGGTCGACCGCCCGCGTGACCCGTTGCAGCGCCATTTCGCGCAGAGCGATGAGGTTGCCGCGGCGGAAGAAGTTCGCCAGGGCCCGTTCCACTCGTTCCAGCGGGTAGATGTCGCCCCGCCGCATACGCGTGGCCAGGGCTTCGGGCGTGAGATCGGACATTACGATCTCGTCGGCGCGATCCAGAACCCAATCCGGAATGGTCTCGCGGACGGTGATCCCCGTCAACGACTGCACCCGTGGAGTCACCGATTCGACGTGTTGAATATTGATCGTGGAGAGCACGTCGATGCCCGCGTCGAGGAGAGCGAAGACGTCCTCATAGCGCTTTTCGAAGCGACTGCCTTCGATATTGGTGTGAGCCAGTTCATCGACGATTGCGACTTGTGGATGCCGCTTCAGAATGGCGTCCACGTCCATTTCAGAAAAAAGCGTCCCCTTGTAGTCGATCTGCCGCAGCGGGATGTGTTCGAGCTTTGAGGCGACATTCGCAGTGGCAGCACGCCCATGCGTCTCGACGATGCCGATCACGACATCTTCGCCTCGGCTCTTGCGGCGGATCGCCTCGGAAAGCATGGAAAACGTCTTACCCACACCGGGCGCATAGCCGAGAAAAACCTTCAGGCGCCCGCGCGGACGGGGCTGGTCCGGTTCGGCGGACTCCGCCTTCTGCAGCCAGTCTTCGGGTTTCTTCTTGGGCGGTGCGGATGGCATGACGGGGATCTCGGGGAAGTAGAATCGCGGGGTGAACTCCAAACGGATTATCGCGGTGGCGCGCTGGCTTGCATCGGCGCTTGCCCTGGCCGCCATTGTAGCCTTCTACCGGCTTGTCTTCCATGCCAACCAGACCACCGTGGCGCTCACGTTTCTCCTTCTGATCTTGTTCATGGCTGCAAATTGGGGTCTCCGTTACGCCATTGTCACCTCGATCGTGGCCACCCTCTGCTACAACTTCTTCTTTCTGCCACCAGTCGATACGTTCACCATCTCCGATCCGGAGAACCTGCTCGCGCTGATCGTCTTCCTG
>CAJCHN010000115.1 GCA_903970285.1 Rhodanobacteraceae bacterium
ACAAACTCCGCCGCCCGCCGCACATCATCCCGCCGCGCCGGGTCGGTCGAGATCGAAGGGATGCGCAGCAGCGCCGTCAACTCTTCGACAAATCGATCTCCGTGATCCTTTGCGAACGCAACCGCCGCTGTCATCGCCATAGGTGTGACCCTCTAACAACCTTCTTTTTGAACAAAGCGCTCTTCAAGTCCGAAACCAAGTATATGGATAAAGCGGAACTTGACCCATGGGAACACAGCCCAGGGCGGCCATGCCTTGCTCCTTTGCCTGCTGCGAAGCATGGGGCCCTCGTCTGCAAAAGTAAACCACGAACTCTACCCAAGGTTCATCCCTGGCCATGGCGATAGGCGACCGCTCTGCTCACAACGATTCCCGTGCACGCGCCGAACCCGATCCTCCGTTTTCCCGGCCGTTCTGCGGAGGCGCGTAAGACGATCGTATCGCCGTCCTCAAGCCACGTCCGAGTCTCGCCCGACGGCAGAAGGATTGCTCCCGCACCCAGTTGCCGCTCGAGCAAACATCCTTCCGAACCTGCTTCTGCTCCGGAGATGGTTCCGGTCGCGAGCAGATCGCCAGGCCGCAGGTTGCAGCCGTTGCTGGCATGGTGCGTGAGTAGCTGAGCGATGGTCCAGTAAAGGTCGCGAAGATTGGATCGACTGATGCGCTGAGGAGGAACGCCGTTCTCGCGCATGAGCCTTGTTTGCAGCAAGACCTCAACAAGAACGTCGAAGCCGTACAGGTCCGTCATCGGGTTAGCCAGGTATTCCAATGGTTCTGGATCGCCAGCAGCTCTCGGCGCCACGGCGACGCGGTACGGCGCGAGAGCCGGCAACGGAACGATCCAGGGCGAGATCGTCGTCGCGAAGTTTTTGGCCAGAAACGGCCCCAGCGGCTGCGCCTCCCACGCCTGCAGATCACGCGCCGACCAATCGTTGACCAGGCACAGGCCGAAGATGTGCTGCTCGGCCTCTGCGATCGAGATGCTCTCCCCCAGACGGTTGCCCGTCCCGACGAACGCGCCGATCTCAGCCTCGAAGTCCAGGGAGCGCGTGGGAGCAAAGTGTATCGTCCCATCCCGCTCGCGGAACTGCCCGGGCGGACGTTGAACCTCTGTTCCGCTGATCACGATGGAAGACGCACGTCCGTGGTAACCGATCGGAATGTACCTGTAGTTTGGCAGCAAGGGCTGGTCCGGGCGAAACAGCCGTCCAACCCGCGTCGCATGGTGGATGGAAGCGTAGAAGTCGGTATAGTCCCCGATCTGTGCGGGGAGCTGCATCTGTGCTCCGGACATGGGAACGAGTAGAGCTGAGACCCGCTGCCGCGTCGGCACGTCCGCCTGCACGGCGTCGAGCAAAGCCGTGATCGCGTTCCGGAGAGACGCCCAGGCTTCCGGGCCGAGCGCCATAAGAGGGTTCAGGGCTTCGGCTCTGCATGCCGTGGCGATCGTGCCTGGAAGGCTCGACAGCATACCCGCCACAGCACAGGCATGAAGGTCGAGAACCTGGTCGCCGATCGCGATGCCGATGCGCGTCCTGCCGGACTCACGAAAGACTCCGTACGGCAGATTCTCCAGGGGAAAGTCCGTGGCCGGATCGTTGGCCGCATCCAGCCAGCTGATCAGAGCCATTCTCCGCTCCAGGCTTTGGTCATGAATCTTTCTGCGAAGGTAGTCCCGCCGGCTGGAAGTGCTTCTTCAAGCCCTGCCAGCACTCGAAGTACTCGTGCTGAAGGATCCTGGTCTTCATGGCGAATTCGGTCGGCCGCACCACCAGGTGCGTCTCGAACATGAATGCCAGTGTCTTGTCGAGATACTGCGGCTTCAGTTCGGCGTTGCTCGCGCGCTCGAAGGTCTCGGCATCGGGTCCGTGACCAGCCATGCAGTTATGCAGACTTGCGCCACCCGGCAGAAAACCTTCCGCCTTGGCGTCATAGGCGCCATAGACCAGACCCATGAATTCGTTCATCAGGTTGCGGTGGAACCACGGCGGTCTAAAGGTATGTTCGGCGACCAGCCAGCGAGGCGGGAAGATGGCGAAGTCACAGTTGGCAGTTCCGGGAACGGCAGACGGCGAGCTCAGCACGGTGTAAATCGAAGGATCGGGATGATCGAACGACACCGTGTTCATGCAATTGAACAGCGCCAGATCGTACTTGCAGGGTGTGTAGTTACCATGCCATCCCACCACGTCGAGCGGCGAGTGATCGATGGCAGCGGTCCAGAGCCGGCCCATGAACTTCGCCACGATGCGGAAGTCGCCTTCGCGGTCCTCGTATGCGGCAGCCGGTGCCAGAAAGTCGCGCGGATTGGCAAGGCCATTCGCCCCGATGGGTCCGAGTTCCGGCAGCCTGAACGGAAGTCCATAGTTCTCGCAGATATATCCGCGCGCTTCCTGCTCCAGAAGGACGACGCGGAACTTGATCCCGCGCGGAATCAGGCAGATCTCGCCCGGCGCGATCTCAAGCACACCCATCTCGGTGTGGATGCGCAGGCCGCCAAGCTGCGGCACAATCAGGAACTCGCCGTCGGCACAGTAAAAGAAGCGGTCGTGCATGGAGGTATTGGCGGCATACAGATGGATCGCAACCCCGATCTGCATCGCGGGATCGCCATTGCCGCCCAGCGTGATGATACCGTCCACGAAGTCGGCTGGCTGTTGCGGAATCGGCAGCGGCGACCAGCGAAGCTGATTCGGGGTTGTGGGCGTCTCCAGGAACGGCCCGCTGCGGATCTGTCCTGGCTGAATCTCTTCATAAGGACGATGCGTCACCGAGGGACGGATGCGGTAGGTCCAGGTCCGTCGATTTGACGCCCGCGGCGCGGTGAACGCCGTGCCGCTGCACTGCTCGGTGTAGAGGCCGAGCGGGTGTTTTTGCGGTGCGTTCTGGCCAGAGGGCAATGCTCCCACGGCCGCCTCGGTGGCGAACTCGTTGCCGAAACCCGACTGATATTGAACCGTCATCATTCAACCTTTATGAACCTTGGCCTGCCAAACTTCTTCACCCTCTTACAAGCGTCCTTCCCGGGCGCGCCGTTCCGCCTGATGCATCGCCTCGAAGACCTGATCGAAGCTGCTCACGGCAAAGAGTAAATGATGCAGCTCATCGACCTTCACCG
Source organism: Rhodanobacteraceae bacterium (assembly GCA_903970285.1). Taxonomy (GTDB): domain Bacteria; phylum Acidobacteriota; class Terriglobia; order Terriglobales; family Acidobacteriaceae; genus Edaphobacter. The sequence goes on from CAJCHN010000115.1 coordinate 3,119, forward strand.
GAGTATTCAGCACCTCGTCGAGCGAGAAGTCGCGAATTGCGCAGCCGCCGCTGATGACGTTGCTGCACTCCCGGTGCGAACTGATCAGGCCGCTGCCATAGACCTTGATCTCCTGCCCCTGGCGCATGACCCCGAACTCCACCGTGTACCAGAACAGGCGACCCAGTTTCTCGAGCACACCCGCGTCCGAGGTGGCGGCACAGACGCGTCCATAGTGCTCCAGGAAGTCGGCGAAGACACGATGTGCGTGAAGCGGAACATGCCCGAAGACGTCGTGGAAGATATCCGGCTCCGGCGTGTATTCGAGCGATTGGCGGCTGCGAAGCCAGGTCGTCGTCGGAAAACACCGCATCGCCAGCATCTCGAAGAAGGCCGGCGCGGGCAGGAAGCCGCTGACCGGGGTGGAACTCCATCCGGTTCGCGGCCGCAGCCGGCTGCTGATGGCCTCGAGGTCAGGCAGGCGATTCTCTTCAAGGCCGATTATCTGCAGCCCATCGAGATATTCGGCGGCGGCATGCTGCTCCAGGGCCGGAAGCACACGACGGACCAGCTCGGACCAGACGCTATGCTGTTCCGAGGTGTACGCCGCATAATCCTGTTGGATGATGTAGGGCGCCGCAGCCGAAAACACCTCAGTTTGCATCTCTCCTTGCCTCCATGGCCTCGCCGCTGTCGTTTACAGATGCTGTCGATTTACAGACTCTGACTACAGGTTCCCGCGGGCCTGCTGCTCACGTTCAATAGCTTCAAAGAGCGCCTTGAAGTTGCCCTTGCCGAAGCTGCGGCTGCCCTTGCGCTGGATGATCTCGAAGAAGACGGTGGGCCGGTCTTCCACCGGGCGGGTAAAGATTTGCAGCATGTACCCTTCGTTGTCGCGATCGACCAGGATGCCCAGATCTTCCAGCTCATCGACCGGCTCATCGATCGTTCCCACCCGCTGCTGCAGCTCGGTGTAGTACGTATGCGGAACCTTCAGAAATTCGATCCCCTGCTCGCGCAGCTGGTTCACGGTTCGAAGAATGTCGTCGGTCGCCAAAGCGATGTGCTGAACCCCCGGCCCAGGGTAGAAGTCCAGGTATTCTTCAATCTGCGATCTGCGCTTGCCCTCTGCCGGCTCATTGATCGGGAACTTAACATAGCCGTTGCCGCTCGCCATCACCTTCGACATCAGCGCCGAGTATTCGGTCGAAATATCGCTGTCGTCGAAGTGCTGGTAGAGCCCGAAGCCCATCACGTCGCGATAGAAATTCACCCAGCGATCCATCTCATGCCAGCCGACATTGCCCACCATGTGGTCGATGTGCAGCAGACCGACGGGGCGTGCGATCGGGTCGTCGTTCACAGCCCGGAATCCGGGCAGGAACGGACCTCGATAGCTTTCCCGCTCGACGAAGGTGTGAATGGTGTCTCCATAGGTCTGAATGCTTGCCACGACAACGCTTCCATGCTCATCCGACAGCACCTGCGGCTCAGCCACGGTGACGGCCCCGCGCCTGGTAGTCTCCCGCCATGCCAATCGAGCGTCATCGACCCAAAGCGCGACCACCCGCACCGCGTCGCCATGACGGTGCACATGGTCGGCGATCGGGTTGTCACTGCGCAGGGCGGTGGTCAGCACGAAGCGTATCTTGCCCTGCTGCACCACGTAGGAGGCGCGATCGCGCAGTCCCGTCTCCGGCCCGGCATACGCTACCAGCGACATGCCGAACGCAGCTCGATAGAAGTAGGCCGCCTGACGTGCATTGCCAACGTAGAACTCCACGTGATCGGTGCCGTTCAGGGGCAGAAAGTCTGCGTCTTGCGGCTGGGATCTGTCTGGGATCACGTCAGCGAATGGTGCGGAGGCGCTCATCTGAAAACCTTTCTAAGCAACGCTCAAAGCATAGGCCGATCGGTGGACGGTGGAGAATGGGTCTTTGACGAAACAAGACGCCCCAGGCCTAATAAAGTAAGCTGGGACTCACTCGGAACCGGCGATCATAAGGAACATGACCAGAAAGACCGCAGACGATCTGGATGCCACCGACTGGAAGCTGTTGGAGGCGCTGCAGCGGAACGCACGCCTGTCCTTCGCTGAACTGGGAAGGCGGGTCCGGCTTTCGACACCCGCCGTCGCGGAGCGGGTTCGCCGCCTCGAAGAGAGCGGCGTCATCTGCGGCTACCACGCGTCGGTCAACACCGCCCGGCTGGGCGTTCCCATCCGCATCCTGCTGCGGCTCACCATCCCGGGCGGCGAATTGCAGATCAGCCGCACCGTCGCCGCCATCAAGGATCTTGGCGAGGTCAGCCGGTGCCATCGCATCACGGGAGCGGAATCCTTTGTCATCGAAGCAGATGTCGTCTCGATCCGCCACATGGAAGCCCTCATCGACCGCCTTTCCGCGCTGGGAGCGACATCAACATCGACCGTCCTCTCCTCACCGGTCGAGCGGCGCGAGTACCAGGCCAAGCAGATTGAGTCCTTCGGCAAGTACCGCTAAGCGCGTCACCGATACCGCGTCAGGCACAGAATCCCTTCGCTGGGAGAGATGGTCAGCCGGCACGGCGCATACGCCTCCATCCGCACCGTAGCATTCTCATGCAGATCGACCTGCACCAGACACCCGCTGTCCGGGTCCGCCGAGATGACGCACCGCCAGAAGTCTCCCGACTCCTTCCAAACGACCTGTAGCGACCTGCCGTCCTGGTGGCGCTGCACCACATTCTCGCTACTGCGCAGGTTGCATGCCAGCCGGCCCAGCACCCGCGGATCGTCCATCCGCTGATCAACGATTTCGGTCAGTTCCAGCACGGTCATCGGCGCATTCTCCTCGATATCCCCGGGACATCTCCTGCCGGGCAGCAAGTCTACCAGAGGCGATGCGAAGCCGGGCAGCATTGCCGCAGTTCTCCAGCCGGTGCTATGCTTCGCCCCGCTGTACAGGATGCAACCCGCGGAGATGTAGGTCATGCAGACGAGTTACAACGGAATTCCGGTCCCGAGCACCGGCGCATCCATCGCCTGGGCCAACGGTGTCTTCACCGTTCCCGACGATCCCATCATTCCGTACATCGAGGGCGACGGAACCGGACGCGACATCTGGAAGGCGTCCCAGCGGGTGTTCGACGCCGCCGTCGAGAAGGCTTACGGCGGTAAGCGCCGGGTACATTGGTACGAAGTGCTCGCCGGGGAAAAAGCCTACCGCGCCACCCAGAACTGGCTTCCGGACGATACCGTTCGAGCCACCGTCGATTTTCGCGTCTCGATCAAAGGTCCATTGACGACTCCCGTCGGCGGCGGCATCCGGTCGCTCAACGTAGCCCTGCGTCAACTGATGGACCTCTACCAGTGCGTACGTCCGGTAAAGTACTACGCCGGCGTTCCCAGCCCGGTCAAGCATCCGGAGAAGCTCGATATCGTCATCTTCCGCGAGAACACCGAGGACATCTACGCCGGGATCGAGTTTCGTGAGGGAACTCCCGAGGCGGCCAGGTTCATCTCCTTCGTCAACGACGAAATGTTGCGGGGAACCAGGAAGAAGATTCGCCTGGATTCCGGCGTCGGCGTCAAGCCCATCTCGATCACCGGCTCGAAACGGCTGGTGCGCGCCGCCCTCGCCTTTGCGCTCAAGCACGGCCGCAAAACAGTCACGCTCGTCCATAAAGGCAACATCCAGAAGTTCACCGAGGGCGCCTTCCGCGAGTGGGGCTACCAGGTCGCGACCGAGGAGTTCCGCGCCGATACCATCACCGAGCGGGAGAGTTGGATTCTTGGCAACCTGGAACAGAATCCCGCCTTATCCGCGGAAGAAAACGCTGCGCTCATCGAACCCGGCATCGAGTTTGCGGCGCCGGAGTTCGGCGCGTCCATCGTTGCCGAGGTCAACCACGTCATCGCCTCGATTGGTGCAACGCATGGCAATGGTCAGTGGAAGCAGAAGATCCTGGTGAACGATCGCATCGCCGATTCAATCTTCCAGCAGATCATTATCAGGCCTTCGGACTACAGCGTGCTGGCCACGACCAATCTTAACGGCGACTATATCTCCGACGCGGCAGCCGCCCAGGTGGGCGGCCTTGGCATTGCGCCTGGAGCCAACATCGGCGATGGTTACGCAGTCTTCGAAGCGACCCACGGCACGGCTCCCAAGTACGCGGACCTGGACGTCATCAATCCCGGCTCGGTCATTCTCTCGGGCGTCATGCTCTTCGATTTCCTCGGCTGGAACGAGGCCGCGCGGCTCATCGAATCTTCGATGGAGAAGACGATCCAGCAGAAATTCGTCACGTACGACTTCGAACGCCAGATGCAAGGTGCAACGAAAGCCAAGACCAGCGAGTTTGCCACACGCCTGATTGAAAACATGTGAGCACGGATAAACACAAACTCTCATGCGCCTCGCCCATGAGGGCGAAGGCCTGGCTCAAAACTCGAGCAGTCTTCTGTGGGGTGTAGAGGGAGCCCTCGCGCTCGACGCCATCTTCGGGCAAGGAAGACGGCCCTCGTTTCGTTTCCAAATCGTCAGCAGCAGGAAAGCTCTTCGATGAGGAACTTGTTGAATTCGACGAAGCACTGGAGCGGGTGGGACTCACCAGGGATGGGTGAGGGTCGCCGCGGGCGGGAACCAGTTTCTTCTGGTGGCCCGGGCAGGAGTCCAACCTGCGACCTTCGCGTTAGGAGTGCGCTGCTCTATGCAACTGAGCTACCGGGCCACGTCTGGTTAGTGTATCGCAGGGATGCTAGACTGCCGTGCAGCGGCCCCTATGAGACACAACCGCCTTCTCCTGGCTGTCGCGTTGGCGTCGACGCTGTCAGCGCACTCACAGACTCCTTTGCGGGTGCGCGATCCGAACGCATCGTTCGTCGATGTCAGTGCCCGGCGCAAGGCGCTCGCGAGCGCGGAGACGCCCCGCCTGCGCGAAGCGATCCACAACGTGAAGAGCTGCACGGCATCTCCTGTTCCTGCGCCTCCGCCCCGCGGCCAGGACATTCCTTCGCGCTACAAGAGCGGCAGTCACGGCGAGTTGAACCCGGAGGAACACACTCTCTCCGAGCCCTACTACCGCGTGCAGAGCGTAACCGCCGCCGGCGCGAACAAGTACCTGGTCACTGGCGACCCGGCGGAGGCCAGCTGCGTCATCAGGGACCTGCTTCCGTGGGCGCGTGGCCACGCGCTGCTGGACTACAACGCAAAGGACGACATGGTGGTGTGGTTCCAGTCCACCTGGACGGTGGCCTCGCTCTCGCTTGCCGTCTCGGTCATCCGCGCCGAACCGGCGCTGAACCAATCCGAGCGCGACGAGGTGATCGCGTGGCTTTATGAAGCCGCGCACAAGGCGTTCAACGAGTCGCGCGGCGCAAACTCCGGAACGACCAATAACAACCACTTCTTCTGGCGAGGGCTGGCCGCGACCGCAGCCGGCGTTATCAGCCAGGATGATGCTTTGTTCAAGGATGGCATCGGAACCTACGCAACGGCAATCTCCGAGATCGATAGCCAGGGTGCATTTCCGCTGGAGATGCAGCGCCATGAACTCGCGCTGCACTACCAGGCCTTCGCCATCGAGCCGCTGGTGATGATCGCCGAACTCGCTCGCCGCCAGGGTTACGACATCTACGGGCTCAGCGAAGAACATCACCGGCTGAGCGATGCCGTCGATTTTCTGCATCGCGGCATGCTGGACCCGGCCATCGTCAGCAGGTACACCAAAGATCCGCAGAAGGTTGACCCGGACCTGCAGCCGGGCAGCTCACTGCTTGCATGGGTCGAGTTCTGGAGTGCCCGGACGCACTCCACCGATTGGACCGCCACGCTTACGAAACCGCTCTCCGACTCGCGTCTGGCGGGCAGTGCCACGCTCTACGCTGCTCCCATCGACGAGCGTGCAGCGACGCCACCAGCGCCGTAGAGCAGGGGCAGAATGATAAACTAAGGCAAGCTCATATGCCTTCGATCACGCGCAGGAAATCAGTCGACGTCAACATTGGTGGAGTGCTTGTCGGATCAAGCGCGCCGGTCGTCGTGCAGTCCATGACCAACACCGACACGGCGGATGTCGAAAGCACCGTCCAGCAGATCGCAGCGCTGGCGCGAGCCGGTTCGGAGATGGTACGGATCACCGTGAACAACGACGACGCCGCGCAGGCGGTGCCGGAGATCGTCGCGGGCATCAAGGCAAAGGGCTGGAATACGCCCATCATCGGCGACTTCCACTACAACGGGCATCTGCTCCTTCGAAAGTACCCGGAGTGCGCGAAAGCTCTCGCGAAGTACCGCATCAATCCCGGGAATGTCTCGATCGGCCGCAAGGACGACGACAACTTCCGCACCATGGTGGAGGCGGCCGTCGAGTATCAGAAGCCGGTCCGCATCGGCGTCAACTGGGGTTCGCTGGACCAGGCGCTGCTCACCCGCATGATGGATGAGAACTCCCGGAGTTCCGACCCCAAAGATGCCCGCGACGTGATGATGGAAGCCATGGTCGTCTCCGCGCTCGACAACGCCGCCGCCGCCGAACGCTATGGCCTGCGCCGCGACCAGATCATCCTGTCCGCGAAGGTTTCGGGCGTTCGCGACCTTGTCGATGTGTACACCGAACTCGCAAGTCGCTGCGACTACGCGCTGCACCTGGGGCTGACCGAAGCCGGCATGGGCATGAAGGGAGTCGTCGCCTCGACCGCAGGGCTCGCTCCGCTGCTGCTCGCCGGCATCGGCGACACCATCCGCGTCTCGCTCACGCCCACTCCCGGCGGCGACCGCTCCGAAGAAGTTCGCTGCGGCCAGCAGATCCTGCAGTCGCTTGGCATCCGCAGCTTTATGCCGCAGGTCACCAGTTGCCCTGGCTGTGGCCGCACCACCTCCACCTACTTCCAGGAGCTTGCCGAGCGCATCCAGGGCTACCTCGTGGAGTCCATGCCGGAGTGGAAGAGGGCTTACCCCGGTGTCGAAGAGCTCAAGCTCGCCGTCATGGGCTGCATCGTGAACGGACCCGGCGAATCCAAGCACGCGAACATCGGCATCTCGCTGCCAGGCACGTTCGAAGAACCGAAGGCGCCGGTCTACGTCGACGGCAAACTGTTCACCACGCTCAAGGGTGACCGCATCGTCGAAGAGTTCCAAGTCATCCTCGATCACTACGTGCAGAAGCGGTACGGCAGCGGCGTGATGGCGACCGAGGCAGCGGTTGAGCCTCCCGTCTTCGCCGTTCTGAACTGAAGCTTCAAAAGAGCGGCGATGTGTGCTTCCGCAGGGTCTTGAGCGGATAGAACGTTCCCCGCCAGACAACCCCACCCTGCCGGAGCGTCGTCGCCATCGAGCGCATCAGGATGAACACGAAGGTCGCAGCCGCAAACGGCGCCAGCAGCACATTCCACGCGCTCAGGCCGGAGGTCCGGCCGAGCATCACGTATCCCCAGGCCATGGACGCAATGGCGATCGCGGCGGCCAGGGTGTAGGCCGGCATCCACACAACAAAGAACGGCAGCACGCAGAAGATCGTCAGCCATGCGCATCCATTCAGCAGCAGCACCGGGTGGAAATTCACGGCCGCGAAGATATTCTTCGTCAGCACGTTGATCAGGCCCGGGACGCCGGCAGCCCAGTGCACGCTCACCAGCCCACGCCCGAAGACGACGCGCTGACGCAGCCCGGCGCGCTTGATTCTGCGTGCGAGGCCCAGGTCTTCGACGATCTCCATAGGCAGCGCCTCGAACCCGCCGATTCGCTCGTATGCCGAGCGGCGCACCAGGTTGAACGCGCCGATTCCCAGCGCATCGCGCTTTGCGGCCGGGTCGGCAACCCTCCACGGCCGCACCCCCCACAAGCCGAAGATTTGGAAGAAGCTTAGCAGCGCCGCCTCGTCCCAGCGCCGGATGATGGTCGTAGGCACCAGCACCAGGTGATCCGCCTCCAAGGCTACCGCCTGTCCCAGGGCTCGCCGCACGGCGGCGGGCGCGAACAGCACATCCGCATCCGTAAAGAGGAGAAATTCGCTGGACGTTTGCCGGGCCGCCAGCGCCATCGCATGCGTCTTGCCCAGCCAAGCCGGAGGCAGCTCCTCGACATGCAGCACCTGCACCCTGCCCGCAGCGGCCGCCGCAACCTGGTCCATGATCAAGCCGGTTTCATCGCTGCTGCGATCATTGACCGCCACAATCCGAAGCGCCGGATAGTCCTGGGCAAGCAGAGACTCCAGGCATGCGCGGATGTCCCTCGCTTCATTGCGCGCCGGCACGACGACGGTCACCGCCGGCGTGCCTGCTGGGATCAGGTCCTGCGCGGGCAGAAGCAGATCCGGAATGCTCGGGAGCCCGCGCCGCGCTGCAAACGCGCGGCTGAACCACAACAGGGCAATGGCCCAGGCTGCGAACTGAAAAACATGGTGCACACTCCTAAGCATCTCACCTGTGCCTCTCACCCGGGCGCCGGACGAGCGTGGTGTTGCGCTACGCCGAAGCAGTCTGCCGGCTGCGCGCGCCCAGGAACAGCAGCATGGAAGCGATGACCATCGTGACCAGCGTCAGCCCGAGGCCCGTACCCAGAGTGGAATGATCCGAGACGATGCCGATCAGCTTTGGAGAAGGCGTATCACCCAGCGCGTGGATCAAAAGCAACTCGATGGCGATGGCACTCGAACGCACCGCCGCTGGAACGGCATTGATGATGGCCGCATTCAGGGGCCCGGTTCCCAGAAAGATGAGGAACATCGCCACCGCAAGCGCCGGGAGCATCGTCTTGGTCGGACCGAAGAAACAGATCAGAGCCGGCGGAACCGCCAGCAGCGCCGACCACGCCGAGACGAGAAAGAGCGCGTTTGGATTGGTGCGCAACCAGCGCTGCGCAATGACGCCGCCGACGGCGGTTCCACCTAATCCCCCGCCAGCCGTGATTGCGCCCAGAGTGATGCCGACTGAACTCGGCGAAAAGCCCGAGCGCTGCAGGAACGAAGGCATCCAGGCCGAGATGCCCCCGAGCGAAAACGTCACCATCGCCATCCCCAGGGTCGAGAACAGGTAGCGGGCGTTGGTGGAAAGCTGCAGCACACTCCGCAGAAATCCATGGATTCCTTTCGGCTCGGACCGTGCCTGCGCGGCCGTGTCGGTCGCGCCTCGTGCAGGTTCCCGCATCAGGAACAGGATCAGCAAAGCGATCAGCGTTCCGGGAACTGCGGAGACATAAAAGGGCATGCGCCAGCCAAATTTTGAGCCGACGATCTCGCCCACCAGATATCCGATCGCCGCGCCCACAGGGATCGCCGTGTAGAAGATGGTGAGGATGCGGTTGCGCTGCTCTTCCGGATAAAAGTCTGCCAGCAGCGCAGGCGCGTAGATCCCTAGGGAAGCCTCGCCGATCCCGAGGATCGCGTGCCGGAACAGCAGCGAGTCGAAGGCATGCACCGTGCCGGTCAGCACATTCACGCCCGAGATCAGAAGCGCGCAGCCGACGATCAACGGCTTCCGTGCAACGTGATCGCCCAGCCAGCCCGTCAAGGGCGCCGATAGCATGTAGGTCAGGAAGAACCAGAAGGTGATCGATCCGATTGCCGAATCCGAAACTCGGAACTCCTTCTTCACCAGCTCCTGCACGCCCGGCAGAATGTATCGGTCGATATAGTTGACGAAGTTCAGCGCGGTCAGCAGAATCAGCGCTACGGTCGCTCCGGCGATCGGGGCAGGAAGAGCTTTGGCGGGGCGGGGCGCAGTGGTCGTCGACATGCTGTGGGGAGAATAGCAGGAGCTTCGCGAAGGTGATGCCGGAGAGCGTAATCAGGCTCCCGCATTGCATGGTCACCCACCGGCAGCGGGAACCTGGAGAACGTCCGCCTCATGCGCTTCAAACTCCACTCCGGCATCGTCATCGACTCCAACGTTGCATGCACATCCCGTGGGGCCGATGCGAGACGACGATATCGAGCGCTTAGCTCATCTTCATAGCGGAGACAAATCGATCCCTATTGACGGGGCGGCTGGGCACCCTCCGGCCTGGGGTACGTCGCCGTCACGGTCGTCGAGATTCCTCCGCGCGGCCGGAAGTCACCCTTGACCACCGCCCAGATTGGATCAGTCGCCTTCACAATGTCGTTCAACACCTGGTTGACGACATTCTCCTGGAAGATTCCCAGGTTCCGGTACTCGAACAGATACTCCTTGAGCGACTTCAGCTCCAGGCACTCGCGCTTGGGCATGTAACGAATCGTCAGGATGCCGAAGTCGGGCAGGCCGGTCTTGGGGCAGATGGAGGTGAACTCGGGATCGTCGATCAGAATCTCGTAGCCGGGAAACTGGTTCTCCCACACGTCGATGGAAGGGAAGGTGTGGTCGAGGCCAGAGGCCGCGTGGGTATCGGTGTAGCCGGTGTTCTGAGTGCGCATCCCTCTAGTTTACCGCTGTTTGCTCTGCCGGCCGCAGGCTAGAGCGTGGGCAGGTGCAGCACGATGCCCGTACTGACGCTGCGGAGCGGATAAGTGTGCGAGTTCGTGCCGAAGGAATCCAGCGCCCCATACCCCAGTTCGACCACACGCCAGTCCGCAATCGGCAGGAAGCGCAGATCGGCGCCGGCGAACACGTGGTATTCCAGGTTGCTCACCGGCTGGGGTTTGCCCGCGCTGTTGATCAGGAAGCCGAAGTCGCTCCGCCCCAGGCCCGCCGCACCCTCGACGTAGGGCTTCAATCCCAGCAGCGGCGTATGAAATGAGAGCCGGACGCCCGCGAGTCCACTGCCGATGTGCACACCCGATCCCTGCGCGGCAGCCTGCGCGCCACGCTTGCCATCGGTGATCACACCGCGGGCGTCCACCCCCAGCCGGATCGGCCCCAGCGTCTTGAAGTCGTAGTAGCCGCCAAAGGTTCCGCCGATCGGATTGACGTTGCTCTGGAAGGTCAGACCGGTGGGATTGGTCGAGGACTCCGCATACGGCGAGGACTTCAGGCCACCGAGCGAATTAAGCGTAACCGTCCCGTAGGCGGCGATCTGTGCGCGAGCGGATGCGGCGAATGCGAGGGGAGCGAGCAGGACGAGAGCTTTGCGGGTCATTCCAAGTAGTCTATCGCGGAAGCCCAGCCCGAGGTTCTGGGCAGGATCGGGTACAGAGGGAAACCCAGGCTTGCTCGGCGAAGCCTGGGTCGAGAAAAGAACCTGGCTAGTTGCGGCGCCCCAGCGTCGGACGATCGTCGCCGGTGCTCGCCGGGCTGTTTGGATCGGTGCCGGAAGCGCCGGCGCGGCGCAGCGTCGGCTTATTGCCGTTGTTCTTGTCGTTGATCTTGCGCTTGTTTTCGATGCGCGCGAGCCGCGCCTTCACGTCGTCGAACTCACTGGTCGTCACAATGTAGTCGGGCTTCGGCGGCAGGATGGTGGCAATCTCATCCTCGGAGTTGGCGATGCGATCGGGAGTCTGCGGGTGGTCGGAGAAGGCCTTCGCCAGCGTGCCCGGATGATGCTTCTCGAGCGCGTCGAGCTTTTCGAAC
>CAJCHN010000116.1 GCA_903970285.1 Rhodanobacteraceae bacterium
GCATGCTGTTGGTCGGCCTCACCGTTCCAGCCGCCAACGGACTGGTCGCCATGTCGACCGTCTGGCTCGTGGTCCCCCCCCTCTTGCTTCTCTGGCAGGCTCACTACTTGCACCGCTACTGGGGCGTTGGGTTTCAGGACCTGATCCGGGCGTCGGGTGCGCCCATCGTCGCAGTCGCCATGCTAGTCTTGGTGGTGGAGGCAGGCCGCCACCTCATTGGCATCAGCAGTCCGGCGCTTCAAGTCGCCGTGGTCGTAGCACTGGCGCTGCTCACTTGTCTTGGCCTGCTGCTGCGCGAGCCACCGCAGCAGACCCAAGCGGCGCGCGCAACAGGCGATCACGCGACCATCGGAGAGTGAGAAGAATCATGAACGAGGTGCTTTGCCGTCCCCGGTTCAACACAGCCACGGACACAGCCACAGCCACAGCCACGGACAGAGACACAGCCACGGACGAAGCCACGGACACAGCCACGGACACAGCAACAGCCACGGACGAAAGACAGCGGGAAGACTTTCACTCGCAGGTACGGGCTGTCGTGAAGGACTTGTTCGAGCACAGCGCTCGGATCTACTGGACGGATTTCCTTCTCTCGATGGTGCTCGCCTACGCCGCTGTCGCGCTGTACCTTTTCAGCCCGACCTTCTCGCCGCAATTCTTCATCGGTCTCACCATCGCTGCCCTCGCGCTGTTTCGTTGTGGCGTGTTCATTCACGAGATCGTGCACATGCCCCGGGAACGCATGCCGGTTTTCCGAGCCACCTGGAACATCCTGTTTGCCATCCCTTTTCTCATGCCCTCCTTCATGTACAAAAATCACGCGGACCATCACAATCCGCGGCATTTCGGAACGGAGAAGGATGGGGAGTACCTCGCCCTGGGTGCAGGTCCGGTGAGCCGCATCGTCGGGTACTTCCTGCAGGTTCCCTTGCTGCCGGCGCTGGCGATATTCCGGTTTCTGGTATTGACCCCGCTTTCGTTCATGCATCCAAGGCTGCGCCGGTGGGTGTTGGCGCGTGCGTCCTCGTACGTCATCAACCCGAGGTACCGGCGAAGCGTTCCCGCTGACGAACCGCACGGAACCTGGGTCGCTCTCGAAGCGGCCATTTTCCTGGAGCTCGTGGTGTTCGCCGTCCTGCTGATATCCGGAAAAGTGGCCTTGAGCATTTTTGTCAGGTTGTATGTTCTGGGCATGGCGGCATCGGGTCTGAACTGGATCCGCACCCTGGCCGCTCACGGTTACCGCAACACGGGCGGCGCGATGAGCTACCTCGAGCAGGTCGGGGATTCCAACACCGTCATCGGCCCTCCGTGGCTGACAGGACTGCTCTTCCCGGTGGGCCTGCGCTATCACTGCCTGCACCATATGTTTCCGGCGATCCCTTACCATTCGCTCGGTACCGCCCATCGTCGGTTGATGGCGCAACTGCCCGCGGACTCCCCTTACCGGAGCACGATGCGGCGTGGGTTTCTGGAGGCAATGGCGGTGCTGTGGCGCAGCGCCGGCGCCACCGGCCGCGCAGCCCCTTAGGTCTCGGGTCGCGCAAGCGGCCGCGCAGCCCCTTAGGTCTCGGGTCGCGCAAGCGGCGCGCCCGCTACCTATACCGGCTATACCGCTCGCCGGTAAAGGTAAACGGCAAGCGCCACCAACACGATCGAGGGTATCGTGGCCGTGAGGGCCGGGCTCACATTGAGCAGCAGACCCAAATAGCTCGTGATCTGCTGGACGAGGGTAAAGATGATGCCGATCATCGTCCCGATCATCATCCGCTGTCCCATGCCCCGTGTGCGAAGTGAGCCGAATGCGAAGGGAACGGCGATGAGTATCATGGCCGCCATCGTCAACGGCAGGTCCATCTTGTCCCACAGCTCCTGAGCATAGCGGGCCGCGGGCTGATGCCGTCTCTCAAGATCGCGGACATACCGGTACAAATCGAGCGGCCGCATGCTGTCGGCGGGCAGCGTGAGGAGCGAAACCTGTGCGGGTCGCAAAAAGGAATGCCAGACGAGCGTTGCAAGCTGTTCGGTGTCGATCCGCGTGCCACTGAATCGCTTCCTCGACACGCTCTCCAAGAGCCAGGTCCCGTCCGGGCGGACCTCGGCCCGGGCCGCCTGGATCACGCCCTGCACTTCGCCGCCGGCGGAAAATTCATAGAGATAAATGTCCACCGGAATGTTTGCATCTGCGAATCGTCGCACGTTGAGGAACTGATGGTCGCCCGCGGCCCAGAAGCTGTTGCTGCCGCGCACGGCGTCCAGCGAAGCGAGCCGAGAGTCCCGCTCGGTCTGTGCCAACTGCTGGGCGGGCGGGATTACGAACTGCGCCAGAACGAACAGCGCGACCAGGGTGGCTAGCGCCAGTTTGAACACGGCGCCGACAATGAGGGTCGGGGAGATGCCGCTTGCACGCATCACCGTCAACTCGGAGCGCGTCGCCAGAGCACCCAGAGCGAACAGGCAGGCGAATAACATGGCAGCGGGCATGAGCTGCAGCAGCCGGGCCGGCGCGGTCAGCAGCACGTAGACGCAGGCGTCGATCAGCCGATAGTTCCCCTTGCCGACGTCGTGAAGCTGATTGACGAACTCGAGCAGGCTGAACAAGATTGTGAGGCCGGCCGACACCAGCAGCAGCGCTTTCAGCGTCGCAATCGCGATATAACGCTCAAGTCGGGTCATGAAGCCTCGATGCATGTCGTGAGGTTCACGTCACCAATCCCATCGGCACCTGCTTACGCCCCGCCCTTGCCTCGCCACCCAAGCCCAAGCTGCGGCTCGAGCAGCGCGAAGATCAGCACCAGGGCGAGCGACGCCGGCGCAATCCACAAACCGGGAAAGGGGGGAAGGACCCCGATCTGGACCCAGGTTCGCGCGGACTCGTAGAGCAGGTAATAGCCGGCGTAAATCAGGATCGCGATACCGACCTTGGTGTTTCTGTGTTGACCAGGATGCGCGCGCGACAACGGTACGCCCAACATGCCCAGCAGAAGCGTCGTAACCGACGTGGACTCGCGCCATTGGAACTCCGCGATGTCGGGCGCGGAATCGGAGGATCTCAGGTGAGTCGTGCTGGCAGCGATCGCGCTATACTCAGGCGGGTGGGCGGACGGGCTGACAAGATGGAGATTGAGGTCACGCGCGTTGAGGCCGACTTCGCTGGCGCTGCCATCGACGTCGATGTCATAGACGTGAGCCCCTGACAGATGGAACCGCGGGCCCCCTCCGACGGGGGACAGCTGCTCGATCGACACCGCATAGATGATGCGGGTGCCGCCTCCGCGGAGCCTGAGTTGGACGAAAACGCCGCCGGCTGGGGCCGCCGGACCCTCGCGCCGCTCGATGTAGATCGTACGTTCGCCTGCACCAGTGACGTAGAACGTGCCGGCCTGCATGTCGTTCGAGTGGAGCGATGCCTCCGCGACGCTGGCAAGCTCGTGCGATCGAGTGTAAGCCCACGGTCTTGCGACAAGGGACAACCCGGCGACGATCACGGCCGTGCACAGCGACAGACCGAAAACGATACCCATCAGTCCGGCTGAGTTCCATCCGAGTGCGAATAGGGCCGTCATTTCGGAGTCAACGTACAGCCGGCCGAGGGCCATGACGACGGACAGGTAGAGCGATATGGGAATCAGCGTCTCGAGCGCGATCAGGGTCCGCAGACCGATCACCTGGACGATCATGTTCGTCGGCAAGAGCCCGTTCACCGCATCCGACAAGAAGCCGGCAGCGCCATAGCTCATGAACAGCACGCAAAGCACAGTCAACATGACCGCAAACGGCCCGAGGATCTCACGCAGCAGGTAACGTCCGATAATCATCGCTTCTCCGGCACGGAAACCCCGGCCCTTGCGCCGGGGAGGAAGTGCCTCTCCGGAGATGGGGAATTACTGTTCCTAAAAATGGATGCCAAGGTTAAACTCCTGCTGCCGAAATGTATGTACAGTCCATCGTCTGAAGTCTTGGATCGGGGGCTGAGCGCCATCGGACCCGAAGACGCCCGGCGTCGAGTGGTGATTTTCCGCCACAACCTCTTCAGGACCTCAGAACCGTTCATAGCCGAACAGACCCGACACCTGCGCCGCTACCGACCGCTTTTCCTCGGCCGGAAGCGTTTCGGCCTGCCTCCCGACGGAGCAAGGTCCCTCGCGCTCGAGGACCTTTACGAGAGCTTCACACTCCCCCGCATCGGCTGGCAGATGGTCACCGGCGATGTGCGGCCGTATTTGCGTCTGTTGGGGCCGGAACAACCGTCTCTGATCCATGCGCACTTTGGTATTGAAGGCGTCTCGGCGCTTGGCCTCGCGATGCATCTCAGGATACCGCTCGTGACCACGTTCCACGGCTTCGATGCAACTCTCAAGACGCACGCGATGTTGACCTCGCCCGCGTGGTTTCACTATCCGTTGTTGCGACGAAGATTAGCACGCGAGGGCCATCTCTTTCTCTGCGCCTCCTCGTTCATCCGTCAAAGACTCCTGGACACAGGTTTTCCCGAGTCGCGCACGCGCACTCACTACATCGGGGTGGACTGCCGGACCATCCGACCGCGCGGGCACTTCGAGGAGCAACTGCTGATCCTGCACGTTGCGCGTCTCGTAGAGGTAAAAGGGACTCGCTACCTGCTGCGCGCCTTTGCGAAAGTGGCGCGGACCCACGACCGGGTGCGCCTCAAGATCATCGGTGATGGCCCGTTGAGACGGCCGCTGCACGCGCTCGCAGCCTCACTGGGCGTGGCAGAGCGCGTCGAGTTTCTCGGCGCCCTTCCCCATGCGGAGGTGCTTGCCTCGATGCGCAAAGCCGCGATGCTGGTGCTGCCCGGAATTCGTACCGCCACCGGGCGCGAAGAAGGATTGGGTATGGTGCTGTTGGAAGCCGCCGCCACCGGGGTACCCCTCATCGGATCCCGGGTCGGGGGGATTCCGGAATGCATCGTGGATGGAAAGACCGGTTTCCTGGTCCCGGAGAGGGACGAAGAAGCGCTCGCCCGAAGGATGGCGGAGTTGCTCGAGGACCCCGTCAGACGGCAAGGGATGGGCGCGGCGGGCCGTGCTTTGGCCGAGGATCGTTTCGACATTGACCGGCAAACTGCGGCGCTCGAGAATTTCTATGACTCCGTCCTGGCACGATGAGATTGCAGCAACGGCAAGCCCGAAATGCCGTAGTCGTGGCGCATCCGGACGATGAGGCCCTCTGGTTAAGCTCCGTCGTCGCCTCGGCGGAGCGAATCGTGTTTGGGTTTGGTGCCGTGTTTGACCGACCCGGCCGGTCCGAGGCACGTCGGCGGGCCGTCGCCGCGTTGCCGCTGAACGGGATCGTCAACCTGGAGATTCCTGAAAGCGGGGTGGACTGGAAGTCCTATCAGATCCAGCCCGAGCTGACGCCGCTCGGCATCAAGATTGCCGAGCCATCGGTGCGGGATCGTTATGAATCCAACTATGCAAGGCTGCATGACGGTCTGCGCGCATCGCTGGCCGGATGCGCCGACGTCTACACTCACAATCCGTGGGGCGAGTATGGACATCCCGAGCACATTCAAGTGTACCGCGCGGTCACTGCCCTGCAGGAGGAGCTGGGCTATAAGGTCTGGTTTTCAAACTATGTGAGCGCCCGAAATTTGACTTTCGTCAGGGGTCTTACCGAGCGCCTGAGCTGGGCTCAACGCGCAGTGGTGAGACCGGACTTGGGACTCGCTCGCGCCCTGATGGCGGTCTACCGACATCAAGGCGCCTGGACGTATCCGTTGGCCCACCGGTGGCCTGTAGACGAGGTGATGTACACCCAGCCGACGAGGAGCAGCGCAGACCGCAGGCACCCGTTCACGAGCGAATGGCTTCTGGACGTCACGAGACTGCGGTGGTGGTCGCCGCCGTGGCGCGATCCCAGGCGGCACCTCAAGCCTCTCCACAAGCGGTGCGATCATGCGCCGCCTCCCTGATGGGCGAAGTCTCCACCCCGCTCAGGGCACGAGGCGGTCGGTTGGCTTCGTGATGATGTGTACGGCTCGGCTCCCGTTGTCCGAGTAACCTTGCAACCTGCCGTCCCGAACCTGGTACAGGAACATGGGTGCATTCATGTCCAAGCCGCTTGCCATTGAAATCTGCGGATTACCACGAAGACGGACGGTCGCCTGTTTCGCCTCATAAGTGATTTCCTCTGCCTGACCGTGATCGGCCCCCTCCGTGCGTCGCTGTTCAAAGCGCGCAGGGGCGCCCGTCGCCACGATCTGGTCGAGCGCGCCGTCGCGATATACGACAATGGCCTTATCCGCCCAAAGCGAGCGCTGTTCCGAAGTGATCATCACCCGACCCGTGAAGGTCCACCGGCTGTTTTTGGAGCCCACGTCCATGGCATGGGCCCTTTCGGCCGTAATTCGCGCACCGCCCTGAGTAACGCTGATAGTCGTGAAGTCCGCCGTATTGGTCGTATCATCGATGGTCGCAACCACGGAGTCGATGACGAGGGGCTCTCTGGAGGTCGGGGGCGGCTGCGCGGCGACAGTGCCTGCAATGAGCGCGGCTCCTGCAACGATCGCCGCGATTCGATGGCGTGGCTCGATGGATGGCGCGTCGCTGCGCTTAGAAAAGTGAATCATACAATTGCTGCTGAACGCGTGCGGTAACAGGCGGAATCAATAAATGACACAAAAGCAAACCGCCGTAGCCGGTCATGTTCCCATTAGACGCACGACGGAAATAGAGGAAATTAGCAATCTCTACCTCATCCATCCGCTGGCCAGTCGACTCGTCCCGATATTCGCCCGGCTGCACGTCACGCCTAACGCCGTATCGATCGTCGGCATGTTATTCGGCATTCTTGCAGCCTTCGCATACTACCGCTACTGGGACCCTCGATTCGCGATCGCCGGCTTTGCTCTGATGGTCGCCTGGCACGTCATGGACGGAGCAGATGGCCAACTCGCGCGCTA
>CAJCHN010000117.1 GCA_903970285.1 Rhodanobacteraceae bacterium
GCAGGCGCACTACACGCATACGCGCATCAGCGGGGTGCTGGGGCTGCCGTTTTTTGCCATTCCGGTGGACGATACCAACCGGATCGACCTTGCGGCGCTGGAAGATTTGCTGCGGACGCAGAATATCGGCACGGTGGTGGCGACGCTGGGGACCACGGCTACGGGTTCGGTCGATCCGCTGGATGAACTGCTGGCGCTGCGGGAGAAGTATGGCTTCCGCATCCATGTGGACGGGGCGTATGGCGGGTACTTTACGCTGGCGTCGAATCTCGCGGATGCGGCGCGGCGCGCGTACGACTCGATTCCGTTCGCGGATTCGGTGGTGGTCGACCCGCACAAGCATGGGCTGCAGCCGTATGGGTGCGGCTGTGTGCTGTTCCGGGATCCGGCGGTGGGGCGGTTGTACAAGCACGATTCGCCGTATACGTATTTCACCGGCGAGCAGGGCACGCTTCACCTGGGCGAGATCTCGCTGGAGTGTTCGCGCGCGGGCGCCGCGGCGGTGGCGCTGTGGAGCACGCAGCAGATGTTTCCGCTGGAGCGCGGGGGTGAGTTCACGGCGGGGCTGGGGCGATGCCGGGCGGCGGCGTTGCGGCTCTTTGAGCGGCTGACCGGGAGCCCGCACTTCGTGGTCCCGGTGGCTGCGCCGCAGCTGGATATCGTGGTGTGGGCGGTGCGCGGAGAGGATGTCGAGGCAAGTTCCGCGGCAGCGCAGCGGATCTTCGATCGGGCGGCGGAACAGGGGCTGCACCTGGCGCTGGCAAAGCTGCCGGTGAAGCTGTTTCCGAGGGGTACGTGGGATTCGGGCGAGGTGGTGACGTGCCTTCGATCGGTGCTAATGAAGTGGGAGCACCTGGACTGGGTCGAGCGAATCTTTGCAGTTGTCGTTTCGGCCATTTAAGCCGCTTCAGCCGCTTGGGTTGCTTCAGCCGCTTGGGGCTGCTTCAGTCGGCGCGCGACCGGTAAATCGCTCCGCGTGAGCCCGCCGTGTGGAGAAAGTCGCAGAGATGAGGCTTGGGGCAACCCATGCCGGGCAACCTGGAATCCATGCAGCTAAATTCCGCCGAGCTAATTTCCATCGAGCTGCATTCCTCGGCACGGGGCAACAGATCTGTGTGAGTTGAGGCAGCTTCGCCTGAGCCCAGCGCGAGCGCCGGCAGAGCGGTTTCGCGGAGCATGGAAAGCATCCGGTGCGAACCAAGGTGAGCGTCCATTGCACGGAAGTACCGGTTAATCGATGTCCTGGGGGAGATCGATTTGGTAAACTTGTAGGCAATCGGGACAAACGGAACTGGTTCAGGTTGGGGTGCTGCCGATAAAGGACCAGAGAGCAGACCAGCAGGAGAATCTATCCCTGAGACGGCGGGACGGCTCGAAGGGAACAAGAAAAGGACTGATGGGATGACGACTTCGAAGTCTGGAGCACGTGGCACGTTGGAACAAGCAGGGAAGGCTGAGGTACCCGCGTTTGATTTGAGCAGCCGGACGATTGCGTATTTCTCCATGGAGATCGCGCTGGCTCCGCAGATCCCGACATACTCCGGTGGGCTTGGTGTTCTGGCAGGGGATACGCTGCGTTCGGCGGCGGATACCGGCGCGCCGATGGTGGCGGTCTCTCTTTGTCACCGCAAGGGATATTTCGAACAGCACCTGGATGCGGGCGGACGGCAGACCGAGACGGACGTGTGCTGGTCGCCGGAGACGGCGCTTCCGGCCGCGGGCGAGTGCCTGACGCTGACCATGCAGGGGCGGCAGATCAAGGTTTGCGCCTGGCGTTTCGATGTGGTGGGCGTCGGCGGCCATGTGATTCCGGTCTTTCTGCTGGATACCGACATGGAGGGAAACGATCCGTACGACCGGCGCCTGACGGACAAGCTGTACGGCGGCGACACCTACTACCGGCTGTGCCAGGAGATGGTGCTGGGGCTGGGCGGCGTGCACCTGCTGCACAAACTGGGGTGTCTGCCGGCGGTGTATCACATGAACGAAGGCCATGCAGCACTGCTGGCGCTGGGTCTGCTCGAAGATCGGCTGCCTCCGGGCGCGTCGCTGGCGAGCGCGACTGAAGAGGATCGGCTGGCGGTGGCCGAGCAGTGTGTGTTTACCACGCATACGCCGGTGCCGGCGGGGCACGACCAGTTTGGCCTGGACCAGATGTACGCGGTGCTGGGCGACGAGCGCGCCCGGACCATCGAGCGTTTTGGCGGTCTGCACAACAACCTGCTGAACATGACCTACGTGGCGCTGCGCTTTTCGCGCTGGGTGAACGGGGTTGCGATGCAGCACGGCAAGGTGTCGCAGAAGATGTTCCCGGATTATTACGTGGAGTCGGTCACCAACGGGGTACATGCGGCGACCTGGCTGGCGCCGCCGCTGCAGCGCCTGTTCGACGCGGAGATGCCCCGCTGGCGGCACGACAACAGCTACTTCCGTTCGATCTACGGCATCAAGCCGAGCCGGATTGCGAATGCGCATCGGGTGGGCAAGCGCAGGCTGGTGGAGACGGTGGCGGCGCGCACCGGCGAGGCGCTGAACGAGAGCGTGCTGACGCTGGGATTTGCGCGGCGGGTGGCGACCTACAAGCGGGCGAGCCTGCTGCTCGAGGATCCCAAGCGGCTGGCCAGGATCGCCAAGAAGATCGGTGGCCTGCAGATTGTGTTTGCGGGCAAGGCGCATCCGGCGGATACGGCGGGCAAGGGGCTGATCCAGGAGGTCTTCGAGATTGCCGGGAAGATTGCGACGGGCTCATTGCGGATCGTGTACCTGGAGAACTACGACTGGGAGCTGGGCGGCATCCTGACGCAGGGAGTGGATGTCTGGATCAACACACCGCGCCGGCCGTACGAGGCATCGGGAACGTCGGGCATGAAGGCGGCGCTGAATGGTGTGCCGAGTCTAAGCGTGCTGGATGGCTGGTGGATCGAGGGCTGCGCGGAGGATGTGACGGGCTGGGCGATCGACGATGGCGATTCGGACGCGGCCGAGGCGACCAGTCTTTACGACAAGCTGGAAAACCGCATTGCGCCGCTCTACGGGCGTCCGAACGCGTGGGCACGCATGCAGCAGCACTGCATTGCGATCAACGGCAGTTTCTTCAACACGGACCGGATGCTGGGGCAGTACTTCTCGAATGCGTACTTCCCGCTGGCGCCGGTGACGGAGGCGACGCCCGAGGCCGAGAAGAAGGGCGAGGCGGTGCCACCGATGCCGAGTCCCCTGGTGACGGCGGGGGTCTAGACAAAGTCCTCCCCTGCAGACTCTGGGGCGGCCGCGCCGGGAGCGGGTCCGGGTTCAAGCTTCGGAGGTTGCGCCTGCTGAGCCTGCCTGCGGGGTTTCGCGGCTTGTAGCCAGCCGAAGAGTTTACCGGCGCGTGTAAGCTTTTCTCTGAGGGGCGGCGCCGGGAAGGTGCAGTTTCGAACGCCGCGGCAACTGCGCTTGCCCGTGGTGCAGCTTAAGTTTTGGGGTCTTTGAGTGTCTTCCATCTCTGAATCGCTTGATCGATCGGGTGATCCGGCGGGCGAGTCCGCCGAGCGTGCGGGCCACCCCGCGGGCACGCTGCCGCTGTGCGTCGATCTGGACGGCACGCTGGTGAAGTCGGATACGCTGGTGGATTCCGTGCTGGCGCTGGTGCGGCAGAATCCGCGTGCGCTTTTTCGGATTCCGGGCTGGCTGGCGCAGGGCAAGGCCGCGTTCAAGCGGCACGTGACGGGGGCGGTTTCGATCGATGTGGCGGCGCTCCCGTACAACAAGCCGCTGCTCGAGTTTCTGTATCGCGAGCAGGCGGCGGGGCGGGAGATCTGGCTGGCGACGGCGGCCGACCGCACGCTGGCGGAGCGGGTGGCGGCGCACCAGGCGATCTTCCGCGGCGTACTGGCGTCCGATGGCGCGCACAACCTGGCGGGAGACAACAAGCTGCAGGCGTTTCGTCAGAAGTTTGGCGCGCGGTTTTCCTATATCGGGAATGCGCGGCCGGATCTGCCGATCCTGCGTGGCTGCGTGCAGCCGATGGTGGCGAATCCCGATGCGGCGCTGATGGCGGGGCTGCGCTCGGCGCACGTCGTTCCGGCGCACATCTTCCGCGACGAAATTCCAGCGGGGAAGGCCTGGCTGAAGGCAATCCGGTTACACCAGTGGGCGAAGAACGCTTTGATCTTTCTGCCGCTGCTGCTGGCGCATGCGTGGAAGTCGGCGCACCCGGCGGGGCCGGTTCTGGGGGCGGCGATCGCATTCCTGGCCTTCGGGCTGTGCGCTTCGGCAACGTATATCGTGAACGACCTGCTGGACATCGAGGCGGACCGGCGGCATCACAGCAAGCGCAAGCGGCCGTTTGCCGCGGGCAATCTTCCGGCGATCTCGGGGGTGGGCGTGCTGCTGGCGTTCCTGGCGGCTTCGCTGGCGCTGATGCTGCTGTTGCCGGTGGTGGTGGCGCGGGTGGGTGCGCCGCTCGAGTTTCCGTTGCGTCCGCTGCTCTGGCTGGCGATCTACGCGGTGACGACCACGGCGTATTCGTTCGCGCTGAAGCGGGTGGTGCTGGTGGACGTGATCGTGCTGTCGCTGCTGTACACCATTCGCATCTTTGCGGGCGGCGCGGCGAGCGGGGTGCCGGTTTCGAAGTCGCTGGGCGAGTTTTCGGTGTTCTTCTTTCTTTCGCTGGCGTTCGTAAAGCGCTTTGCGGAGTTGGAGAGCCTGCGCCTGCGCGACCAGGCGCCGTCCAACGGGCGCGGATATCTGCTGTCGGATATCGAACAGCTGCGGAGTTTTGGCACGGCGGCGGCCTTCGCATCGGTGGTGGTGCTGATGCTTTACATCTCCAGCCTGAACGCTGAGTTATATCGTCATGCGGAGCGGCTTTGGCTGTTGCTGCCGGTCTTCCTGCTATGGGTGATGCAGTTGTGGCTGCTGGCTTCGCGCGGCGATCTGAATGAGGATCCGGTGGTGTACGCGATCACGGATAAACGTTCGCTGCTGCTGGGTGTGCTGGTGTTTGCGGTGGTGGCTTCGGCGATCTAGGGCGGGTCGTGATCTAGGGCGGACTCGTGGCCGAGGTACACTGAGACTCTGCGATGAGCGACCAGATTCCGCATTTACCTGCCTACGACGAGGCCACGCTGGACCTTTCCTTTGCCGTTCTGGAGGAGGACGTTCGGGTTTCCGCGGCTGCCGCGGCTTCGGATCCGGAGGCGTTCCGGCTGCTTTGGCTGGGTCGTAAGCAGGGGCGGCTGAAGCTGATCTCCGAGGCGTGGCTGAAGTCGGCGCCGGCCGAGGCGCGCAAGCCGCTCGGGATCCGGTTCAACCAGTTGAAGGAAAGCATTGAGCGGGTGCTTGCGGCTCCGGCGGCCGCAACGGGACCGGCTGTGCCTGCGCTTGATGTCACGCTACCGGGACTGGTGCGACAACCCGGCATCCCGCATCCGCTGTTGACGACCATGGACCGGATTGTCGAGGTGTTTCATCATCTGGGCTACTCGACCGAGCTGGGCCCGCAGGTGGAGAGCGACTTCTACAACTTCGAGGCATTGAATTTTCCGGAGAATCACCCGGCCCGCGACACCCAGGACACGCTGCAGATCGCGGGGCAGGCGTCCAAGCCAAGCCGCGACCGGCTGCTGATGCGCACCCACACCAGCCCGGTGCAGATTCGAACGATGGTGGCGCAGGCGCCGCCGCTGCGGATCGTCATTCCCGGCAAGGTGCATCGCAACGATGCCGCGGACGCGACGCACTCGCCGATCTTCCACCAGGTGGAAGGGCTCTGCGTAGGCCCGGACATCACCTTCTCCGATCTCAAGGGCACTCTCGACCACGCCATGCGAGCGCTCTTCGGGACGGGAGTGAAGACGCGCTTCTTCCCCAGCTTCTTTCCCTTCACGGAGCCTTCGGCGGATGTGCAGATCTCCTGCATCTTCTGCGGCGGCGCGGGCTGCCGCAAGTGCAAGCACTCGGGCTGGATTGAGCTGCTGGGCTGCGGCATGGTCGATCCCGCGGTGTTCCAAGCGGTCACCGGCGAGCGCCGGCGGCTGGGGCTGGACGACACGCCTTACGATCCGGCGCGGGTGAGCGGCTTCGCCTTCGGCATGGGGGTGGAGCGCATCGCGATGATCCTGCATGGAGTTTCGGATATCGGCTACTTCTACTCGGGCGATATGCGATTCCTGGAGCAGTTTGCGTAAGCAATCGTGCTGCTGGTGAAAGCCAGGTCTCTCCGCCGCGCTGCGAGTTGAGAGGCAAGTCTACCCGGCGAAATGCGGGAGCGGAAGGTTAGTTGGTCCCCACTGCCTGCTGCTGGAGGTGTTTGCGGAAGTGGGTGAGCGCGGCCTGCTCGTGCGCGCCAAAGACTCTTGCAAGATCGGCTTTCCTGCCGAGTTGATGCTCGGCGACGCGGCGCAGGGTGAGCGCGTCGTGCCAGTCGCCGCCGAGCTGCTGAGTCTGCTCGAAGTGCTCGGCCATGCGGGCGGCCGCGCTGCTTTCAGCCGCGGAGTTCGCCCTGGCGTTCCCGGTGCCGGCTTCTGCCATGTAGCGCGCCAGCTTGGCCGCCTTGCGCACCGCGTGCAGGGTCTCCTCGGAGGTTTCCGGCCCCTGCGCGCCGGCCCACCGCGGCGCATACCAGTTGTGGGCGAGACTGGCGAGACGCGCCGGCGAGACCGCTACACCCTTTGCCGGCTCCAACTGCGCGATCAGCTTCTCGAACTTCGGCCCCAGCTTCAGCGCGTGATGTTCCAGCTCATCGAGCAGGGCCTGCGCCTCGCGCTCGCGCTGTGCCTTGAGCGTGCGACGCAGCTGCTTCGCGTCTCCGCGCAAGTGCTTCTGCGTAGGTTCATGCGCCGCCTGGCGGATGAGGTCGCGCTGCACGTCGAGGTCGCGTACCTTGCCGGCAGCCTTGCGCACCGCCGCCAGCAACCTCTTCAGTTTGGCAGCCCTGGCGGAGAAGCCGGCCAGCGCCGGGTGGAAGGGCTCGAGCAGGTCCAGCAGTTCCAGCAGCGCCTCGATGCGGCGGGTGGTGGTGCGCAGTTGGTGCACCGGTCTCTTGCGCGGACGCGCCAGCGTGAGCTCGAGCGCAGCTTCAAGGTTCGTGGCCTGTTCCTGCAGGGCCTGCACAGGGTACGCGTTGGCCGGTTTGGCTGATTCAGCCATAGGTGACTATACGATGAATGCCGGCTCTCCGGCTGGACCGGCGTGCCAAGGGAGACTTTGGTTCAGGGAGTGATGCCGATGGTCTTCATCCAGCTATCGGCCAGATCGGTCCAGGCGGTGACCGGCAACCTGGTTCGCCGCAGGCCGAAGCCGTGGCCGCCGTCGGCGTACACATGCAGCTCCGCGGGAACCTTCGCCGCCTTCAACGCGAGGAAGTACTGCACGGCGTTCTCGACGTGGACCGGGTCGTCCTCGGCCTGGAGCAGAAACGTAGGCGGAGTCTGCGCGGTGACCGGGATATCCGGCGTGAAGGTAAAGTTCTTGTCGGCATCGGCCAGGTAGCCGGGGTAGATGACGGCGGCGAAGTCGGGGCGGCAGCTCAGCGCGTCGGCGGCATCGACCGCGGAGTAGAGACGCTGCTCGAAGTGGGTGCTGAGCGCCGCAGCGAGGTGGCCGCCGGCCGAAAAGCCGAGTACGCCGACCTTGTGCGGATCGATCTGCCACTCGGCGGCATGCTGGCGCGCCAGTCCCAGGGCGCGCTGCGCATCCTCAAGCGCCTGCGGCGACTTGGGATAAGGGCCGGAGCCGGGCACACGATACTTCAGCAGCAGGCAGGTGACGCCGCGCTTCGTCAGCCAGTCGCAGACCTCGACGCCCTCCAGATCGATGGCCAGGATGGAGTATCCGCCGCCGGGAAAGACCACCACGGCCGGGCTGTTCTGAGCGCCGCTCGGGCGGCTGGGCGCCGGCGCCGGACGGTAGAGCGTCAGCGTGGGCTTGTCCACCATGCTTTCCAGCTCAATCTGCCGCCCGGCCACCAGGTAGTTGGCAGGATTTTCCTGTTCGGCGTTCTTGTGCGGTGTCGCGTCCGGGATGGCTCCCGGCCACAGCTCCATCTCCGTGTGCCCCGGCGCCGGAGACCACGCAGCCGGTTGCGCCGAAGCGCCCGGCGGAAGCAGCAGCATTGCAAAGACCGCGACCATAAGACGCATGGTTCCACTCCATCCAGACTTCAAGGCAGCCACGCTATCATCGCGCGGGCTACCGCGGCTGGCAAGCGGACGAACGGATAGACTGAAGAACGGATCATGAAGATTCTTACCCATTGGCTGCGTTCCTATCTGCCTGTGCTCGATGTCGACGACGCCCAGCTTGCTGAAGACCTTACACTGCGGGGGATTGCGGTGGAAGGCGTGTTTGAGTTGAACGATGGCGCCGGCGACTCGGATGGCGCGCTCTTCGACATGGACATCACCACCAACCGCGTCGACGCCATGAATCACTACGGCATCGCCCGCGAGGCCGCTGCGATTTACGATCTGCCGCTGCACCGGCTGGACACCACGCTGCCGCCCGCACTCCCCGGCAGGCCGTTTCCGGTGCGCATCGAGGCGCCGGACCTTTGCGGCCGGTTTACCGCGCAGGTGATTCGCGGGGTGTCGATTGCTCCCAGCGACGGTGTGGTGCGCCACTACTTCAGCGAACTGGGGCAGAAGCCCATTTCGAACGCAGTCGACGCGACGAACTTCGTGCTGCTCGGCATGGGGCACCCGACGCATGCCTTCGACCTGGACAAAATTCAAGGCGGTATCGTCGTTCGGCGTGCGCGCGACGGAGAGCAGATCAAGCTGCTGGACGGAAGCACGCGCAGCCTGGTTGCGGACGATCTCGTAGTCGCCGACGAGGTGAAGGCGCTCGGCCTGGCCGGCGTGATGGGCGGCTGGGACTCGATGATCACGGCGCAGACCAAGAACGTGCTGGTGGAAGCGGCGTGGTTTGCGCCCGCAGCCATTCGCGCCAGCTCGCGCCGGCACCTGCTGCATACGGACGCGAGCCATCGTTTTGAGCGCGGCGCCGACTTTGCCGCTGCCCCGGTGGCCAATGCGCTCGTGACTCAGGCGATTCTGGAAGCGTGCGGGGGAACGCGCGAAGCGGAGCTGGTGGACGTGATCGTGGCGGAGCAGGAGGCGGCGACGGCCGGCCGTGCTCCGATCAGGCTTGCCCTGCGTAACGTCCAGCGGCTGCTGGGCCGGACGCTTACCCCGGAGGGCATCACGGCGGAGCTGGTGGAGCAATACCTGGCGGCGCTGGGCTGCGTGCTGACGGCGTTGAACACGGAGGAGTACGACGTACGGCTGCCCTCGTGGAGGCTGGACCTGGCCCGCGAGATCGACCTGATCGAAGAGGTTGCGCGGGTGTACGGCTACAACCGTTTCGCCAACACGCTGCCCACGCCGGCCGAGGTGATTCCGCACGCTTCTGCGCGGGCGGTGCAGGCGGTGCGCACGCGCCTGTTTCAGCTGGGCTTTTCGGAGACCCTCTCGAGCAGCTTCGCCAGCGCCGCGGAGAGCGCGTGGTTTGCGCCCGAGGCCGCGGCGGTGGCGCTCGAAAACCCATTGAGCGAGGAGGCGGCAAACCTGCGGCCTTCGCTGCTCCCCGGCATGGTGACGATGCTGGCGCACAACCAGCATCGCGATGTGCCGACGGCCCGGCTGTTCGAGCTGGGGACGGTCTTCACAGGCTCCGCCGCGGCGGTCGACGAGGCATCGTCCCTGGCGCTGGGGCTGAGCGGAGAGTTTCGCGAGACGCCGCCGCACCGCCCCGAGGATGCGCCGTTCTTCGAGCTGAAGGGAGCGATCGAATCGCTGCTGAGGCTGTTCAGCGTGCCGGCGGCGGAGTACTCGGCGGCGGGTGTGCCCCCCAGCCTGGAGCCGGGACGCGGCGCTGTCGTCAGCGTGGAGGGGCGGACGATCGCCGTCTTCGGGCAGCTTGCCACGTCAGAGGCGGCGCGGCGGAAGCTGCGGCGACCGGTCTATATCGCTGAGCTGCAGATGGAGCAGATGCTGCGCTATCCGCTGCGCCAGGCCACCTTCCGCGAGCTCTCGAAGTTTCAGGCGGTGGAGCGGGATTTCTCGTTCACGTTTGCGAACTCGGTCTCCTGGAAGTCGATCAGCGGTGCAATCCACGGGCTCGGCATCGAGGAGATGCGCAGCCTGGACGCGGTCGAGATCTGGCGCGACGACAAGAAGTATCCGGGCGTGTATTCGGCGCTGATCCGGGTGGTCTTCCAGTCGGATGAACGGACGCTTCTGGATACGGAGCTGGCGGAGTGGTCCTCACGCATCATCGCGGCGCTTGAAGGGCTGGGCGGCAAGCTGAGGAGCTGACCGAGACTGTACCAAGCCTGATTCCTGGCTGGTTTCAGGCGGATTCCGTACCCGGAAATCCACGTTAACCACCTCTATACTGGGGTGGGAGACCACGGCTTTGGAGACCACGACAGAGACGCCCGCAATCAGCGCGGACGAGTTCCAGGCACTGGAGCAGAAGGTTCTGCGGGCGGTGGAGATCGTGCGCCGGGAACGAGAGGCTCGTGCCGCCGCGGAAGCCGATGCAGCCGAGCTGCGGGCGCAACTGGAGGCGCTGACCGCTGCCTCGAACGCCGCCCAGGCGCAGATCACCACGCTGAACCAGGAGCGTGAGACGGTGCGGCAGCGGGTCGAGAAGATGCTGCAGCAGATGGACGAGCTGGTTTAGGCGAGCGGCTTGGGCAGGAGGCCGTTCGGCAGACCAACCGACACGCTCCAGGCCAACCAACACGCTCGAGGCCGGAGAGGAGGGCCATGCACGACGAGATGATGCACGACCGTTCGGTTTCAGTCGAGATTTACGACCAGATCTATACCCTGCGCGGCACCGATCCGGCGTACATCGAGCATCTCGCGCAGGTGGTCGACGCCAAGATGCGGTTGGTCGCGGAGCAGGGGAATACGGTCGATTCGTTGCGCGTGGCTGTGCTCGCGTCGCTGAACATCGCCGACGAACTGCAGTGCCTGCGCCGGCGCTACGCGGCGCTTGCTGGCAGGGTATCCCAGACCGAGACCAGCATGCGCAGCCGTTCGGCTTCGCTGAGCGGGATGCTGGATGAAGTGCTGGATGAGGCGGAGCACGCGCGCGTCCGGAGAGCTGGGTAAGGGCTGCGCCCGCCGCCGGAAGGAAGCCGGCCGTTCTGTCGGCCTGTCGTTCTGTCGCCAAAGCTCCGAAGCTGCCTCGGCTCCTCCAGCCCGCATCCAAGCGGACGAGGAATCGTGCCATGGATAAAGTTGAAGTTGCCGAGCAGGATGCGCTTCCGCTCGACGCAATCGCGCCCGGGGTGATCGGCCTGCGCATCGTCTTCGTGAATGTCTTCGCGGTCACCCACCCTGACGGAAGCTGGACCCTGATCGATGCCGGGCTGCCGCTCTCGGCGCATCGCATCCGGCAGTGGACGCGGGAGAACTTTACTTCGCCGCCGAACGCGATTGTGCTCACCCACGGCCATTTCGATCACGTCAGCGAGGCCGGCGAACTGGCCGGCGAGTGGTCCGTGCCGATCTATGCTCATCCGGCCGAGTGGCCTTACCTGACCGGCAGGGAGGAGTATCCGTCGCCCAACTGGAAGGCTGGCGGCGGGTCGATGTCGTTGATGTCGCCGACCCTGCCGAAGGGGCCGGTGGACCTCACAGGGCGGCTGCAGCCTCTGCCGCCGGATGGTTCAGAGTGTCCGGTCATGCCGGGCTGGACCGTGCTGCAGACGCCGGGCCATACCCCGGGTCATTGCTCGTTCTATCGTGCGGAGGACAAGACGCTGCTGGTGGGCGATGCCTTCTGCACCACGCGGCCGGAGAGCTTCTTCCAAGCGGCGCTGGCGCAGCACACCGAGCTGCATGGGCCGCCCTCGTACTTTACGTCGGACTGGGCGGCGGCGAAGGTCTCCGTGCGGAAGCTGGCGGCGCTTGAGCCGCGGGTGGTCGCGCCCGGGCATGGCAAGCCGCTTACCGGGCCGGATGTCGCATCCGCGCTGCACAGGCTGGCGGAGGATTTTGAACGGATCGCGGTTCCGGATAACGAAAAGTAAGGCAATCCAACCACGGGGCCGGGCGCCGGCGACGAAAGTTGTGGGGTGCTTGACTTGCCAGATCGCAGGCCTCCGGGTAGCATCCAAACCAGTCGTACCGAAATCGCCGGCCTGCAAAGCAGGTGCGCGAACAACGCAGGTTGAACCAATACTCATTGAACAGGGGTTTGGCTCGTAGACATGGTTCGGTGTGCTAGGTCCGCCAGTCCGGAAAGCCTAAAGAACCACGGCTAGATCCCACCGTCTTAGACGGGTTCACCTGCGCTTCGACGCACGGCCCAGTGGGTCGGTCTTCGCTTACGACGCAACTTCTCGCGGTACACTTCCGCAATGCAGCAAGCACTCGCTCACTTCATTGGTTTGCTCTTTGCAGCCGGGATGGTGTTTCTGGGTCGGCTTATACTTCGCCACCCGGCCCGCGTTGTTCGCGCATTTCACCTCGGCACCGAACCGGCGTTGGGCAAGAAATTCGCGCTGCTCTGG
>CAJCHN010000118.1 GCA_903970285.1 Rhodanobacteraceae bacterium
CAAGATCCAGGAGACGGCGCGAAAACTTGGCGTCAAGGTCGAGTTCGTGAAGAACGATAAGGAGTCGGTCGCAAAGCTCACTGGAGTTGAGGAGGCTGACCGGCCGGCATTAATCGTTTTTGACCTGAATAACGCAAACGCGAAGCCAATGACACTCATCCCTAAGTTGAAGACGAAGTTCAAGAAAAGCACGTCGATTGTGGGTTTCCTTTCTCATCTTCAGGGTGACTTGAAGGCGAAGGCCGTGGAAGCTGGGTGCGACTCCGTGATGCCGCGCGCGGCGTTCAGCCAGAATTTGCCCAACCTGCTGCGCCGTTACGGCATTGAAGAGGTTGACGAACCGAACTTCAATCAATAAGCAGAATTCGAACACAGCGGCGCAAGCCACAAAACGGATCAAGCCCCGTAGAACCCGCTCGTGGGTTCGGTAGGGCTTGATCCGTTTCTTTTTCTTCGCAGTGTAAGAGCCTGCCCTAACCCGGCGGCCACGTCATAGGCCGGCCTCCAAGGATATGAAGATGCAGGTGATGAACGGTCTGACCGCCGTCACCTCCCGTGTTAATCACCAGGCGAAAGCCATCCGGCAACTCGCGTTCCGCCAGGTTGGCCGCTTTTTTCAGCAGGTGCCCCAGCATCTCTGCCGAACCCGCGTTCACGTTTGCGATGTGCTGCTTCGGGATCAGCAGAAGGTGGGTGGGAGACTGCGGGTTGACGTCGGCGAAGGCGATGGAATGTTCGTCCTCGTACACCGCCTTCACCGGGATCTGGTGCGCTGCGATCTTGCAGAAAATACACTCTGACATGCTCTGATCTTACTTCTTGAAGTACTTCGGGCTGGCTCCGGGAGCCCATGGGTTGTAGTGCTTTGCGAAAGCAGCACGAAACCAGATAGGTGGATGCGAACCCGTCCAGAATTCGACCAGGGAGTTGGGGTAAGGGTAGACGAACGCATTCTCGCCCAGAAGATCGAATCCTGCCTGGCCAGTCGCCTGCGGGTCGGCAACGATGCCGTGAACCACCTCTTCGCCGTAGACATCCGCGGCGTGCTCCTGTGTCCGGGTGAAGCTGTTCTGGATCGGCTCGCTCAGGAAGCCAATTACGCTGAGCACGAGCACGAAGACGTAGAGCGCCGCCCAGTGATCCTGCGACGGAATGCGCCACTGCCTGCCATAGCGCCGCAGCAGGAACTGGAAGAGGTGGAATCCAAGGAAGAACGCGACCAGGATGAAGACGAACGAGAAGAGAATGCCCTGCACAATGTGGCCGAGAACGTAGTGGCCCATCTCATGCCCAAAGATAAAGAGAATCTCGTCGGGTGTGCCCTTCGCGATCGAGGTATCCCAAACCACGACCCGCTTCGAAGCGCCAAAGCCAGTCACGTAGGCGTTCAGGGTCGTCACCTTGTCAGAGGCCTTCATCAGGAACATGCGATCGGGTGGGATGTGGATGCCTTCGCCGCGGGCCACCACCCGCTCCAACTGAGCGACAAGGGCGGGATTTGATTGCTCGAGCGGTTCGAACCTGTTGAACAGTGGATCAATCACATAAGGCGTGATGAAGATGCCCAGCAGCACGAAGGCCATCGTCGGGAACCACAGCCACAGCCACCAGCGCCTGGGAAACTTGCGGATCAGGAAGAACAGCAGCATCACGCCCAGGCCGCCCAGGATATAGGTGAGCGCGAAACTCTTCGCCAGATCGCCAAACCAACTTGGCCAACTTTGTACGCTAAGCCCGTACTGCAGCGACACATGCTGCTCGTAGAGGCCGAGAGGCAGGTCGAGCAGCGTGCTGAGCACGACAAATTCGAAGAAGAAGATGAAACACTGCGCCCAGCGGCTCTTGCTCAGGTTAACCGCCACGTTGCGGAAGCGGGCGGCGATGCCGAGTTGGAGAATCAGGAAGAGTGTGACGATACCCCATAGTGCGCCCCCAAAGTGGGTGAGCGTGCGAACCGAATAGAGATGCTGCGCTTTGATCAGTGGATCGGGAGCCAGGGTATAGGCGGTATGGTCGTTTTCCGCGGCCGCGATCGCGGCTGCTTCGGTGGGAGTCGGCGCAGCATAGACGGCTGCCGAAGAAAGCGGAAGCAGGACAAGGAGGAAAAGCAGCAGGGTGCGCAGGCGCATAGAAGTCCTTGGACGTGAGGTGGAGTTCAGTGTGCATGAGGCTGAGGCATTGGTGCAATTCTCATGCTGGATCGCCGGGGGATCGCGATGGAGCGGCCGAGCGAAGTCCTTGGCGCTGTCAAAGCGACTCCCTGCTTCGTCAAACCGCTAGGCCGGGTTCGGGATAGACTCGGCTCAAGCAGCATTTTGCGGGGTCTTCTCTTGATCGGAACGCGGCGTAGTTGGATGTGGAGCGCGATGGTTGCGCCTCTGGTGGCGGTGGGAACGGCTGGTGCATGGTCTGGCGTAAAATCCGGAGACAAGCCCAGCAATGTTTCGGCGGACTCAGGCAAGCCGGCGCAGGCCGCGAACGATCCTGTGCTGATGCAGGTGATGCAGTCCGAACTGACGCGGGCGATGAGTTCTCTGGGCGGCGCGCCGGCGGGTGCGGGTGCCAAAGCACAGCCGCAGCCCAGGCCCTACTTCATCAGCTACGAAATCTCGGACGCGGAGAATGTTTCGCTCGCCGCCGAGTTCGGTGCGCTGGTGGATGACACTTCCAGCCGCCGCCGGGTGGCCGATGTGCAGGTGCGCCTGGGCTCGGGCGCGGAGGACAACACCCATGGCACGCATCGCAACAGCGGCCTGACCACCATGCCGCTGCCATTGACCGACGATAAAACAGCGTTAGCGCGAAGCCTCTGGTTCGCCACCAATCGCGGCTATGGACGAGCTCTCGACAGCCTGCTGCAGGTCAAGACCGAGCAGCAGGTGCGCGCCAAGGAAGAGGATTCGTCGCCGGATTTCTCCAGCGAGAAGCCGGTTGAGGCTACGGTTCCGGTCGACCCGAGGTTCTCGCCGAGCGCTCCGCTGCTGACCGACAAAGCGTCCTGGGAGTCGCGGCTGCGTGAGCTCTCCGGCATCTTCAAGCAGTATCCGGACGTCTTCTATAACAACGTCGGGTTGCAGGCTTCTAACGAGACAGACTATTTCGTCTCGAGCGAGGGAGCCCGGGTGAGCACGCCGAGCCATGTGGCGCGGCTGGTTATCGTGGCGCGAACCCGCGCCGCCGACGGCATGGATCTGTACCGCGTGGAGACTTTTGAGTCGGATGAACTGGGTCGGCTCCCGGACCAGAAGACGCTCCTCGCCAAGACCGAGGAGATGGCGAAAAACCTGGAAGCGCTGCGGGTCGCGCCCATCACGGAGCCGTTTGACGGGCCGGCCATTCTCAGTGGACGCGCGAGCGCGGTTTTCTTCCACGAGGTGCTTGGGCACCGCCTGGAGGGGCAGCGCCAGCGCGGCGACGAGGAAGGCCAGACCTTCACCAAGCTGCTGGACAAGCCGATCATGCCCAGCTTTATCAGCGTTGCGGACGATCCAACCCTCAAGAACTTCGACGGGATCGCTCTCAGCGGACACTACCTTTATGATGACGAAGGGCAGCCGGCGCAGCGCGTCGAGCTGATCAAGAACGGCGTGCTGGAGACCTTCCTGATGTCGCGGCTGCCGATCGCCAGCTTTTCGAACAGCAACGGCCATGGCCGCGCCGAATCGGGCCACATGCCGACGGGCCGCCAGGGCAATCTGATCGTCAGTTCGTCCAGGACCGTACCCGATTCCGATCTGCGCGAGATGCTGAAGGCGGAGGCGAAGAAGCAGGGCAAGGCGTACGGCCTCTATTTTGAGGACATCTCGTCGGGTTTCGCGGTGACCACGCGGCGCAGTCCTCAGGCCTTCTCGGTCGTGCCGCTGGTGGTGTACCGCGTGTACGTGGATGGCCGCCCGGATGAACTGGTGCGCGGCGTGTCCATCGTGGGAACGCCGCAGACGGCGTTGAAGGACATCGTCGCGACCGGCGACAAGCCGGATGTCTTCAACGGCATCTGCGGGGCGGAGAGCGGAAGCATTCCGGTGAGTGCGGTTGCGCCCGCCATGCTGCTCTCGAAGATCGAGACGCAGCGCCAGGCGCAGGGTACGGCGCGGCCGCCGATCGTGCCTCCGCCTTCGGCTGTGGCAGCCGCGGATGGGTCCAAATGATGGGTCGTTCCGCGGGTTTCGCATCTTCAACGATCGGTGCCGCAAAGCTTGGTCTCCTGCTCGGAGCGGTTAGCTTCGGCGTGCAAGCACAAAGTACGAGCGTCTTCAGCCCGGAAGCTCTGCAGGCTGCGGCCAGCGATCCAATGCTCAACGCCATGCAGCAGGAGCTGGTGCGGGAGCAGGGTTTGCTGATGCTGCCAGGCCTGCAGCGGCCCTACTTCATCGAGTACCGATTGGACGACTTCAGCACCTACGAGGCGCTGGCGAACTACGGCGCCCTGACGCGCGAGGAAAAGAATCATCAGCGGGTGGTGCGGGTAACGGTGCGGGTTGGAGATTACACCACCGACTCCAGCTCGAGCCGCGGCGACGGCGTGGTGGAGCTGGCGCCTGAGGACAACGATCCGGCGGCGCTGAAGTACGCGCTCTGGATCACGACCGACGAGGCGTACAAGGCGGCCCTCCGTGCCTATGCGTCCAAGCAGGCGGCGCTAAAGCGCTTCGAGAAACCACCGACGGAGAAGGACTTCGCGGCGGCCAGGGCCGAGGTGCACGTGGAGCCACTGGTCAAGCTGGAGCTGGATGCCGCCGAGTGGAAGCGCCGCATCGCGGATGCAAGCGGCGTCTTCCTCTCCGATCCTGCGCTCGCCGCCACTGCTCCGCATGTGCAGATGTCCTCGGCCAACGTCCGCGGAGTGGTGGTGAATCGTTTCCTGGTCAACAGTGAGGGGACAGTCCTGCGACAGGGCTACGGCGGTTATAACGCCAGCATGAGCGTGGGCGGGCAGGCGGACGACGGCATGCGGCTGAGCCGCGATAACGGATCGACGGCCGTGCACGCCAGCGGTCTGGAGAGCGCCGCAGCCTTTCATCAGCGGGCAGTGAGGAACGTGAAGACGCTCGAGGAGCTGCGCAACGCTCCGCTCGCGGATGCCGAGGACTTCCACGGCCCGGTGCTGTTTTCGGGCGATGCAGCGACCGACGTGTTCAACCGTCTGTTTGTGCCGAACGTGGAAGCGGACCGGCCGGAGATGGGTACGACGGCGCGGACGACGGGTGCCTATCAATCGAGCTTCCGGGCGAAGGTGCTGCCGGAGTTTATGAGCGTGGTCGACGATCCGCGGTTGAAGACGTTCGAGGGGCGCGACCTGCTCGGCAGCTACGACGTGGATGATGAAGGGGTTCCGGCGGAGGCGGTGAACCTGGTGGAGCACGGCAAGTTGATGAACTACCTGGTCTCGCGGACGCCGATTCGTGATTTTCCGGCTTCTGACGGGCATGGGCGGGCGGCGCCTGGGCAGGCGGCGCATGCCCGGGCGAGCGTGATGGTGTTCAAGGCGTCACCCTCCTTCAGCACCGACGACATGCACAAGAAGCTGGTGGCGATGGCGAAGGAGCAGGATCGCGATGTGTACGAGGTGGAGACCCTGGGCGGGGAGTTGACGCCGCGGATGCTCTACCGGGTGCATCCGGATGGGACGCGGCAGCTGGTGCGGGGCGCGGTCTTCGATGAGCTCGACAACCGCAGCCTGCGCAGCGACGTGGTGGCGGCTGGCAAGGACGAGTACATCCAGATGGAACTGGGAGCGGTGCCGGAGACCACCATCGGGCCGAGCCTTCTTTTCGGGGATATTGGCGTGAAGCGTGCGACCGAAGAGCAGCAGAAGCTGCCGTACTATCCGCCGCCGGGCGGAAATTAGCTGCGTGTTGACGTGCGGGCGAGGGTATACCCCTCCCCCCGTCACTTGTTGCTTATATTCTTCAAAGCAGGCCACTTAGGTCTGGAACAAGAGGACGATTTACAGCCTTCTGATTTGCACCAAAAATGGGGCACGGGGTTAATTTAAGGTGCGTCCCGACAGAGGCAGGCGAGGCATCGGAGAGAGCTAATTCAGTCGCACCAGGTAGGGGTCGGCGTCCGGGATGTGGATGGATTCGGCGATGCGGGTGGCGGTGAGGCGGTCGGCCTGGGGCGGGTTGATGCGGACCCAGAATCCGGTGGGACCCTGAAACTCGATGACCTTGGCGGGGGCGTAGCGGCGGAGCAGATCGTTCCTGGTCTGGATGGCATCATCGGGGGTGAGGAAGGTGCCGATCTGGACGCAC
>CAJCHN010000119.1 GCA_903970285.1 Rhodanobacteraceae bacterium
GAACCTGGTGGATCTTCAGCAAAACCGCAAAGGGATGGCAGCTGCGTACACACTCAAGTCTCGGCTGGGGCGGGGACAGCCCTGACGCTCAGCCGGTACTCCACCGGGAACAACCCCGCCACCGGTCTCCCTGGCCGCCTCCGAACCGATGGCCGCGTGATAGGAGCGGCCTGGCCGGTCCGGATGGAGTCATCGCGAGCCGGGGTGAACGCACAAAGCCCGGCTATTTCGCAGGTTTTGGGACCATCAGCGGGGCCTGGACAATCCCGAAACGCCCCGAGTCCTCGTCCCACACCATGATGTACAGAAAGTCTTCCCCTTTGGGAAGATTGATCTGTTGATCGAGCCCGATGATTCCATTCGGGTGATCACGGAACTTCTCCGGGTCGATTCCGATCCTGACCGTCTCCACCTGGCGAGCGACGTGAGCGCCAAGACGGTTGACCCCCAAGACCCCGGTTCCAACCTCCACCTGCGGCCGCTCATCTCTGGTATGTTG
Organism: Rhodanobacteraceae bacterium; assembly: GCA_903970285.1. Classification (GTDB taxonomy): domain Bacteria; phylum Acidobacteriota; class Terriglobia; order Terriglobales; family Acidobacteriaceae; genus Edaphobacter. The sequence goes on from CAJCHN010000119.1 coordinate 500, forward strand.
CACAAAGCCGGAGGCAGGCAGGGCGTAGTGGATGTTGTACGTCGCCTGGTTCTTGCCCGGTGGCGCGGCCACGATGGTCTTGGGCGAGGGCGGGACAGAAGCCGCCGGCAGCACAGTGGCCGAGAAGAGGATGGGCGCCTTCAGCACGTCCGGCCCCTGCCGGGACGTGCTTCCATCCGCCCGCAGCGGCGTCCTGCCGCCGGAACCCGGTGTCACGTTGCTCCCGTCATCGTAATATCCGCGCCGGTAGCTCAGGTCATAGGATTCGCCGTCGGCCTTGACCACCACTTTCACCTTGTGCCACTTGTTGTCGAACTTCTCCTCGTGCGGGTTGTAGGTCAGGGTATAGAACCGCGCTCCGTCGTCCACAATGCGGGCCGCAATCTGTTTCAGCCCGTTGTTGTTATAGAAGGCGCGCCCGCCCGTCGCACGGGCGGTGTCCTGCATCATCATCTGCTGCCATACCATCGCGCCCGGCTCCCCGATGGTCAGCCCGCGGGCATCGACGGGATACACGGCGATGCGCGTCGCCTCCAGTTCGTCGTAGATCGGCCGCATGTTGATAAAGATGGGGAACTGGGGGTCATCCGCGAGCAGCGCCAGGTTCGATCCTCCAGAGAACCAGATGAGATTCTTCCGTCCGGGGTAGGGCCTGAGAGAAAGCACCATCTGCTGCAGCGTATCCAGATCGCTTGCCGCCCACGATCCCGGCTGCTGCAGATGCGGCACGGCCTTCGAGATTGCCGCGCGGAGCAGCGTATGATCCGAAGTAAAGTTCTGCAACAGGACCACGGCATCGCCGGCCCGCGTATAGATGGCTAGCAGCTCGCCTGGCGGCAGCGACTCGACAAACTTCCGAAGCTGGTCTGCCAGGTACATCTGGTCAGCGATGTGGATCGTCGTGACGTCCAGCAGAAGGACATTGAAGGCCGCTGGGGGATGCTGAAGGAAGCTATTGGTGAACTCACCCGCTCCGGAGGGCGCAGCCGGTGGCGGATTCTCGTTTCCGCTGTGCTCGGAAAATGAAGCAATCTCCTGCGGCTTGCCGTTGTCGAAGATCTGGAATGCCGACTGACTCAAGCCGTGAACGGGGTTGCCGTGCTTATCGAGCACGGTCACGTCGGTGAGAACCAGGTGGGTCGCCACATGCAGGGTATACCCGGGCTGATTTGCACTTTGTTCCACGGCCGGGGTCTGCCCGCAGACTGCAACGCTACACGCCATTCCCCAAACCACCGCCCGCAGAACGCAAACCAGGCGAGAACACATAACCCACCCTCCAGGAGCCCGCTGCCGGGAACGCTGCAATCGTCCCCTGAAATCCTACACGCATCGGCGGAGAGCATTCATAAGAGCCCTGACATCCCTTCTGGCTTACAGGTGAGCCATCATTTGTCTGGTTTCGAGTGCGAACGGTGTGTACGGTGCCTCATGACTCTCCAGAGCTTGCAAGGCTGCCACCAAGAACTGCTTCAGCGTCTCTTCTAGGGTGGCCAAACCAGCTGGTGTCGAAGCGTACTGAATATAACGAATGTGTTTGATATCGAAGGGCACATCGTCTGGTGATTGGGCTATCAAGATCACCTGCTTACCCAGAGTGTGAGCGATGCCAAGTTCGTAAAAGACATTCGGACTCTTACCCGTGCAATCCGCAACGCTTTACTCTGTGCTATCAGCTCCCAAACCTCCTGAATGATGGACGTGGACCCGAAGACCGAGTCTCCTCGTTTGACCGTGAGCCCCATCGCCACTACGGCGTTTTGAATGTGGTCGTCATAGATGTGGCTCATGTCTGCTTTGAACGGCATAACAACGAAAACATCAGCTTTATGATCGCCCCACACTTTGCCGAAGAGCGGTCGCGTGATCCTGGCCCCAGGCAAACGGCTCTCAATCAGTTGACGGAGGCTGACCCCAAGCTGCTCTTGCATGTCACCCAGTTTTGCCGTCAAGCGGACGCGCCACTGCGTATCGCGCCCGTCTGCGTCCTTCGTATGCTGGAAGCCAAATGCGAGATTATTACGCGACTTCAGTAACGTTTTTGTGGGTTGACTTGAGCCGTGTTCGTCAACGACTTCAACATAGCCAGTCCTTAGCAGCTTGATGATTGCGGCCCAATACAGTACGGCGGCAGTGTCGGGCGGTACTTCACCGAAGACTCGGGTGAACAGCCCGCCCTGAGGACCAAGCGCTCTTAGATTATTGAGGATAATCAACAACGCGAGCGTCTCGTCTTTCACGATTCGGCCTCCCCGAGAGGGCACTCTAGAAGATCATACTGAACACCGCATCATGCCATCCCACTTCGCCGCTTCGATCGCGGCGGTGATGGCTCTGCGCATGTCACGCTTCTTTGAATCCGGTGGTTTCGGGAAGTAGTTCTGTAATCATGACGCCGCATTTCAAGAAGCGAAAACCATCCCGCCAAACCCGTTAGCCCAGACGGACGGCTGAGGCGACGACTTCCCCGGTGTCATTGGTAATTTCGGCGAAGCGAGCCGAGGCCCCGCTCGAGTAGCACAGATCGTTATTGAAAGTGTTGGTGTGCATGAAGACAAAGATGTTTCGGCGGCGACCTTGTAGCGTCGTCTAGTTCATCCCACTCGGCTTGTCCAGCCTTGGGGTAAGAACGTGAAAATGCTTCGCCAGGCGACGCAATCAGCTTCCCGCCAGAAGTCGTCAAGCGGCATCAGCCCACGGAAGGAGAGCTGGAGGACGTCTGCGCCACAGCCAACTTGAAAGATTCTCCGGAGAGACGGTCAGGACGCACAAGACCGGGTGTTCAGCCGGTAAATGGCACAATGTCTCGCGGATTCTCTCAGGAATGAGATTAGGAGGGACTGTTTGGTGGACCTGATCGGGATCGAACCGATGACCTCTTCCATGCCATGGAAGCGCGCTCCCAGCTGCGCCACAGGCCCACTCCTTTCTATTCTGCGGGACGGCGGCGTCCGCGTCAAACCCACCCTCGTCCAGACACAAGATGAGCCTACGAAACAGGTTGATGTCGTCCGCTGAAGGTTGACCATCAGCGTTCAAAAAGCAGATAAAACCCTCACCAGTCAGGCCGCTAGAGCAGGCCGCTAGCCCGTGATTCGGTTGGCGACTCACTGCGAGAATAACGGTTCTTAAAGCGCCGCTTTCTCAAGGTCTACGTTCATCCACTCGCCGCGCTCGATCGCCGCCCGGATCTGTGCCGGCGTCCGGCCCTTCCGGGTCTGCTGATAGCTGAACAGCGCCTCCTTCATGCAGGTCGAGCACGCGGCACCGTGGGTGCCCTCGAAGCAGGAGTGCAGGCTGTTGTGACCCATCTCCCGGTCGCACCGGCAGTAACACGGCTCCTGGTGCAGCACTGCGGGGATCTTCGCGGCCATCTTGTAGATGGTCACCTGGTAGTCGTGCGCAAAGTACGGTCCGGTCAGCTGGTCACCGTGCATCACCGGCGGCAGCGGCCGGCTCGGGGGAGCCGAATTGTAGGCGGGAATGTCATCCGCGGGATTGTTCCACTGCGCCGACGCCGCAATCGCAGCCAGCCCCAGAGCCACCAAACCAAGCAGCTTTCTCATGTCCACCATCATAATTCGGGATTCCCGCCCGGCGCGCTCCAGCGAATCCGGCATTCGCACGGCCAAAGCCCTCGCGCCGCAAAAAAGGCGGCATGAACATTTCTGCTCATGCCGGGAGGCCAGTGACGCAACTTGTGTCAGCGGCTGGTACCAGCGGCTGAAGAACTTTTCGAGTGCACCCTCACTCGTATGAGATGGAGCATATCACCGGAGGGTTTCATAAATCTACTGTGTTTCATATTTTTATTTTTGCAGCCTACTCTTTTTCACCAATTCAGCTCAGGTGAACCCTCGCTCAAATGACGAGTGCTCAGCCTTCACCCGCATTGCAAAACGTGTCGTTCAACAGCGACGCCAGCCGCAGATCACGGCGCGTCAATCCCTTCGCATCGTGGCTGATCAGCCCCAGCCGCACTTTGTTGTAGCGTATATCGATATCCGGATGGTGGTTCTGCGCCTCTGCCAGTTCGCCCACGCGGTTCACGAACGCGAGCGCAGCCACAAAATCCGCAAAGCTGCAGTCGCGGACCAGCTTGCCGCCGACCAGTCGCCAGCCAGGCATCTCCGCCAGCGCGGCCTCTACCTCGGCTTCCGTCAGGGTCTTCATCGCAACAGGATACGCTGCCCGGTCATGGGAGCGCCCGCGCCGCCGCGTCGCCCAGCGCCACCGCCACCAGACCCAAGATGATACTCACCCCCAGGTACGCCATCCCGATCCAGAACGCCCCCGTGGTCATATCCGTCCAGATCTCCCACTCAAACGTTGAAAACGTGGAGTAGGCCCCGATGAAACCCACCGCAATCCCGTACCGCCACGCCGGATTCAGCCCGGTATGGTGGTTGAGGTAATACACCACGAACCCGATCAGAAAGCACGCACTCAGGTTGATGGTCAGCGTGCCGACCGGAAACCTCGGCCCGTACCGGTGCGCCGCCAGGTCCCCGATGAAATAGCGGAGCATCGCTCCCACCGCGCCCCCGGCCGCGATCACAAGATATCGTTGCAAGATAGTCGTCTCCTCTCCCATGTGTCGTCCTGGCCTGCATGCCGGATCTGGATTGCCCCGCCTTCACTCCACCGTGACCACCGTCAGCGACTTAAGGTTGCGCACCCACCGCGCCGGCCGCTTTTCCCCGGCCAACACGATCTTGAACTCACCCTGCTCGCCCAGCGGTTTGCCGTCCGCCGTCAGCGCCACGATCGCACCCGTCTCCCGCAGCACGCCCTCCAACTCCGACGCCGAGTAAAGAACCCAGTATCCGTCCGTCCCCTCCGCCCGCACATAGCTGTGGTAAACCCGCTTCGCCGTCGAGCTCTCAAACGCAAATCCGTACCTGGCTAGCAAGTCGCCCACCGCCACGCCGGTGTACAGCTCGTCCGCGCCGCTGTGGCCATTCTTCACCGAGAGCGTCTTCTGCGGCATCGCCTGCAGATCGGCCACGCTCAGGGTGGTCGACTTGCCGTCGATGGTCAGCACCAGCGCGGTTGAAGGCTTGGCCGGCGCATGTGCCATCGCCTGGTGCTCTCCCATCGGCATCTGTGCAGGCACCATACCGGAAAAAGCCACCACCCCACAGAACCCCACCAGGCAAAGCTTGAATCTGTACATCCTTCCTCCGTTCACGATTCCTCTCGCTCACTCCAGAACCGAACCTCGCAGCTCATGATCCGACGCCAAGGCCGCCCGTTCCCCACCGCCAGTGCCTATTTGGCCTTCGCCGCCGGAAGACGAGCCGCGGCAAAGTATTGGACGATCTCCTTTGCGATTCCACCAGATGCGATCGTCCCGTCGAATGCAGTCACTTTCCCTGCGTCAAGGACGATGGACGTCTTCTTATCGATGATCACGAAGGTGTGCACATAGGTGAAGAGCGGACGGTCAACCTCGATTAAGAGGTCTGCCACCCTCTGGTCATGCACGATGGTCAGAGCGAGTTGCGGCCATTCCTTCTGCAAAGCCAATGCGCGGTCCAGAGTGTCCACCGTTAGAAACGCGGTCTTCGATTCAAGGAACGAGCGTGCTTTCATGGTTGTCCGGATTATATGGGTTCTTCCCTTTGCAAAGGGTGAGCCGAGCCGTTGCCCGGACATGCCTGCGGCTCTGGGGAAAGCATCCGGTTCGTCCGCTATCCGGCATCATTCGCCCGCGATCTCCGTGCCGCCAGATCTCCCCGCAGATGTTCATGCGAGGAATCTTCTTGCGTCCGTCCAGCCGCGGAAAGCCGCTATACTGGCCACATGTCGATCCTCAAAGACGCCGCCGCCATTGCGAAGGGCATGTCGATCACCTTCGGCCAGATGTTCCAGCCCACCGAAGTCGAAAACTATCCCGATGGCAAGGGACCCATGCGCGGAGCCGTCTTTCAGCAGCGCTTCCGCGGCAAGCACCAGCTGCAGCGCGACGAAAACGGCCTCGAAAAGTGTGTCGCCTGCTTCCTCTGCGCCGCCGCCTGCCCCTCCAACTGCATCTACATCGAGGCCGCAGAAAACACCGACGAAGTCCGCATCTCCTCCGCCGAGCGCTACGCCAAGGTCTACAACATCGACTACAACCG
>CAJCHN010000120.1 GCA_903970285.1 Rhodanobacteraceae bacterium
GGCGGAGGCGATGTGCAGGCCGACGGTGGCGAGGCGGGCGCTGGCCTGGGCGACGGTGAGGCCGATGAGCGAGGGCATGACGTAGCCGACGGCGGCGGGAGCGTCCTGGTCGTCGGCGACGAGGACGGCGACGCGAGGGCCGTCGATGCCGGCGACGTTGGGCGGCGGGGACTGGGCGAGGACGACGCCGGCGGGTCCGGGGGCGGGGATGTGGGCGACGGCGCCGACATCGAGCTGGAGGCGCCGGAGCATGAAGGTGGCGGGCTGCTGGTCCTGGCCGGTGACGTCGGGGACGGGAACCTGCTGGGTGCCGAGGGATTCGGTGACGCGGATCTGCCAGCCGCGGCGGACGCGGGAGCCGGGCGCGGGCGACTGCGAGAGGACGTGGTTGACGGGGATGGAGGCGGCGTAGAAGCGGTTTTCGACGGAGAGGTTGAGGCCGAGCTTCTGCAGGGTGGAGGCGGCGTCGGAGTCGGAGAGGTTGGTGAGCGAAGGGACGGTGACCTCGCGACCGTGGATGGCGAGGCGCAGGGCGGCGAAGGCGCTGAGGAGGAAGACGAGCAGCAGGGCGATCGCGGCGAAGGTGCGGACGAAGACGGTGCGGACGAAGGCAAAGAAGCGGCGCACGCCCGAGAGATTGAGGGGTCCCCGGAGGGGGTGGGCGACGTGATTCGGAATGCGGATGCGGATTCTCAAGGGAGTGCTCTGGAGCAGGTGATCTCGATGACTGGGACGTCAGGGGCAGGGCGTTCGGATGCACGCGCAGTGGGCGTCGAGGATGTGGATTCAGGCGGCGGGGTAGGACGGGAGTTTACCGGAGGCTGCATTCTGCGAGGCGATGCCAAGGATGGAGCGGTCGATGAGGTTCTGAACGACTCCGTCGTCGCGGAACTTGCGGGCGAAGTGTGCTCCGGATTGAATGAGGGCCGGGAGGTGATGCGGCTCGATCCACTGCGGGTGGGGATCGATGGATCCGTCCCAGTCTTCGAAGCGCTTGCTGTCGTTGGCGATGTGAAGTTGAGGCTGGTTGCAGAGGATGGAGTGGAATAACGCTTCCTCGGGGATGAACCTGCCTTTGAAGTACTGGAGGAAGGGCCAGGCGACGGAGTCGTCGAGCAGGGATGCGACTGCGCGGGCGTTTGCCTGAAGCCAGAAGGCTCCGCCGTAGACATTCCACGGACGCTTTGCCTTGTACCAGCGATTGATGCGGGGGTTGTGAATCGCGTAGTGCAGGCGGCGGTATGGAAAGAGTCCTGCCTTGAGCATCTTTCCGACGAGGACCGGACGCCACCAGTAGGCGAGGACGTATCTCTCGTAGGCAAGCGGAATCCAGTCGGCGCGCGAAAAGCCGACTGGAGTTCCAACGTAGCCTGGCGGGACGACGCCGGTGCTGATGTCGCGATGGTCGAGGTATGCGTCGAACGGGGACGCGGACAGCTCGGCGCGGATGTCGGCGGCAGAGCGGCAGGGGTAGTCGGTTCCGCTGAGCAGGACATACCAATCCGGCTGCGCGGTCTGCTGCAGAAGGCGGAACGCGCGGAGGGCGGCGAGTGGAGTTGTGATGTGGCCCCACTTGGTATTGATTGCGGGCTTGACGAAGCGGACATTTGGCGGGAAGGACTCTTCCGGCAGGGAGCACTGGCGGAAGTTGTGATGACAGACGATCGGGGGCCCATCGAACATCGTGGTGAGGGTCGAGACAAGCCGCAGGAGCTGATGCGGTTGATGGTAGGACAAGATGGCGAAGCCTATCTTCAAATGGACGCCTCCACGGGGCGGGTTCTCGTTATCGTCTCACGGCCATGAGCTGGCGGTGGGAGGTTCCGGGATGTCAGCGGCGGTTGTCGGTGGCGGGCTCCGGGTGGATGAGCAGGCGGGCGACTTCGGGGGCTTCGAGTTTGAAGGCGTTTTCGAGAGCGGTGATGACCTGGTGGACGGTGGCCATGGGGAGTTCGTCGGGCAGGGTGCAGTGACAGTTGACCTGGAGGCGCTCGTGGTGGCGGGCGGCCTGGGCGCGGGTGATCTGGATGTCGTGGATGTCGAGGATCTCGGGAAAGCCGGCGGCGGTGTCGCGCAGGGTGCGTTCGAGCAGGCGATCGCGTTCGAGGGCTTCGGGGCGCTCGATGGTGGCGGGCTCGGATTCGATGTGGGTGAGGATGGAGGCGATGCCGGGGATCTCGGCGCGGATGCTGGCTTCGAGGCGGGTGACGATGTCGTGGGCGGCGCGCAGGGGCAGGGTTTCGTCGACTTCGAGATGGAGCTCGAGGTGGAGGGCGTTGTCGTAGTGCTGGATGGAGACGTCGTGGATGGAGAGGTTGGCGCGTGCGGCGACGGCGCGGACGCGGTCGTGGACGGACTCTGCGAGGGTCGCGGTGGGGACGGAATGGACGACGACGTCAGCTTCGGGGAGGACGCGCTGGACGGCTTCGGTGGCGGCGAGGGTGATCTGCTCGGAGCGCTGGAAGGTGAGGTTGCGGGGCATGGCGAGGGTGAGGTCGGCGAAGTAGCCGGAGCCGGAGCGGCGGGTGCGCAGGCGGGCGACGTCGAGAACGCCGTCGATGGCTTCGAGGTCGTGGATGAGCTTGCGGCGGGTGGCGGCGGCGGTCTGGCCGTGCTGGGCGGGGGTGGCGTCGAGCAGGGTATCGACGGTATGGCGGGCGAGGCGCCAGGAGACGGAGAGGATGATGCCGGCGACGACCAGGGCGGCGATCGGGTCGGCGAGCTCGAGGGCGGGGCGGTGGAGGCGTTCTCCGGCGGCGGTGGCGGCGAGGCCGAGGAGGACAGCGATGGAGGACCAGACGTCGGTGCCGAAGTGGACGGCGTCTGCGGCGAGAGCTTCGGAGTGGGTGTCCGCGGCGATCTTTCGCAGGCTGCGGGAGCGGGCAAAATCGACGGCGATGGAAAGCAGGAGGACGAGAAAGGGCCAGGGTGAGAGCGGGAGCCGGAGGCCGTTGTGGAAGAGGATGCGGTGGGTGGCCTCGAAGACGATCCAGAGGGATGAGGCGAGCATGAGGCCGGTTTCGAGGAAGGCGGCGAGGGATTCGATCTTGCCGTGGCCGTAGTTGTGCTCGTCGTCGGCGGGGCGGTCCGCGGCGCGGACGGAGAAGAGAGTGATAGCGGAGGCGATGAGGTCGATGGCGGAGTGGGCGGCTTCGGAGAGCATGCCGAGCGAGCCGGTGAGCAGGCCGGTGAGGAGTTTGAGCAGGGTGATGCAGGCGGCGGCGGCGACGGAGAACAGGGCGGCAGTGCGCTTGCGGGCGCTGGCGGGTGTTGCGATGAGGGTTTGGGCCGGGCCGGGGCTCATGCAGGAATCGTACAGGGATTGGGGGGTGGGGGTCGGTGAGAAAACCGGCTGGAGCTGGCGGCTGGAAAGGCGCGAGTTTATGGGGAGAGCGGTTCCGGGGATGGGAAGGTAGTTCTGGGGGCTGTGAGCCTGGAGGTGTCCCGCTCTGAGCCCGGGGAAAGCTGCAAGAGTATGAGGCGATGCTGGTGGGGTGCGTGGTGGGCTGGAGCGGCGGTTGGGGCTTTGGGCGAAGGCGATTTTCGGGAGTTAAGAGTTTGGAGTTCTTCAGTTAAGAGTTTTGTTGAGGTCGTGCACGAGGAGAAGGAGTTGATGCGATGCGGATGGAGCTGGTTGGCAGCTATGAGCCTGGGGGATGCTGGTGGGGTGCGTGCTGAGCTGGCGGTGGGGGCTTTGGTCGAAGGCGATTTTCGGGAGTTAAGAGTTTAGAGTTCTTCAGTTGGGAGTTGGTTGAGGTCGTCCACGAAGAGAAGGAGCTGATGCGAGGCGGATGGAGGGGATTGCTGGTGGGGCAAGTTGGGGATCGGCGGAGTCGCGCGGCCGCTGGTGCTGGCAATCGTGCCGTGCGGGAAAGGACGCAGATCCCCTTTGGGGATGACAGGACAGCTAGTCGACGGCCTTGCGGGGTTTCTGGACGAGGAAGTTGGGGGTGGCGGTTCCGGTGCCGCTGAGGGCGGGCAGGGCGGGGGTGAGCGGAGCGAGGGTGTCGGCGAAGCCGCCCGTGCCGCGGGTGAGGCGGTGTACGAGGTTGTCGCCCGAGGTGCCGATGTAGACGGTCTGGTTGTCGGAGCTGACGACGCCGGCTACGGGGGCGATGGGGGTTCCGGCGGCGGTGGTCTGGAGGGCGATGTTGGTGAGGGCGCCGGTGGCGGGGACGTACTGCGGGACGACGGAGCCGGTACCGGTGTAGGTGACGAAGGCGAAGGCGGAATCGGACGTGGGCAGGACGCTGACGATGGCACTGGGCTGGGCTACGGAGAAGGGGATGACGTGGCTGACGGTGCTGTTGAAGAGGACGGGGCAGGGTCCGCTCTTCTGGTTGGTGGCGATATCGGTGAAGGTGGCGGCGCCGCCGGAGGTGAGGGGTGAGGCGGCGAGCTCGTGCAGGCCGTCGTTGGTGGAGGCGATGTTGTTGGTGATGTAGTCGTAGCCGGGGAGTGCGCCGGGGACGGTGGTGTTGGGGGCGAGAGCGCCGGGCACGGGACCGTAGTCGGGGTAGAAGGTATTGGTGGCGGACTGGTTGACGCCGGAGCCTGTGGCAATGGTTGCGGGGCAGTTGGTGCGGACGTCGACCGGGTTGGCGGCGAGATAGACGCCGGCGTTGGGGACGGTGGCGGCGACGCCGAAGGCCGGAGCGGCGAGGTTGATGGTGGTCCATCCGGTGAAGGTGGAGTGGACGAGCAACTGGCCCGAGCGGGTGGGGATGTACACGGTGGTGCTGTCGTTCGAGAACTGGGCGGTGAGGCCGACGCCGCCGATCTCCGCGGTGACGGAGCCGGTGGAGGAGAGCAGGTAGGTAAGCTGGCGGACCGGGTCGCTGACGACGATGGTGGTGTTATCGGGGGAGACGGCGAGGACCTCGCCGGAGATGGCGGCGTTCTGAGCGGTGACCGAGTTGGTGCTGGTGCTGTAGGTCATGATCTCGTTCTGGGTTCCCATGTAGATGGAGGTTCCATCTTCGGAGAGGACGAGCGAGTTGGGCGGGTAGGGGAGACGGACCGGCGTGGGCTGGGTGGTGACGGTGAAGTCAACTGGCAGGATGTACTGCGACTGGGTGGAGGCGATGTAGAGGACGGTGGAGTTGCCGGTGCCGGTGGCGGTGACCTGAACGGGCTCCGAGGTGATGGGCAGGCCATTGCCGTAGAGGCCGATGAGATTGAAGGGGCTGCTGTTGCAGGCGGGCGGCTGGCAGACGGCGGTGATGGAGGCTGCGCCGGGGAAGGTGGGGGTGATGCTGCTGCCGTTGGTGGGGATGGTGGTGGGGGTGGTGGAGATATAGGTGAGGCCGATGTTATTGATGGCGACGTTGTTGGTGTCGAGGACGGTGGCGATGAGGGTCTGGGTGACGTTCTGGGAGAGGTTGACCGGCGCGGCGGGCGGCGTGGTCTGGCCGGCCTGGGTGAGGACGATGGATTTAGGCGGGCAGGTGGAGAAGGAGCCGGTGGTGGAGGAGGACTGGGCGTTGGCGGCGTTGATGGTGGAGGAGCCGGGCTGGGTAGCGGTGGCGATGCCGTTGGTATCGATGGTGAGGACGGCGGTATTGGTGGCGGTGAAGGAGAGCGGACCGACCAGGCAGCTGATGTTGGACTGGCCGGTGCCGGTGCCGGCGAAGGAGCGGGCGGCGAGCTGGGCGGTCTGGCCCTGGGAGACGCAGGCGGCGCCGTTGTAGGGGGTGCCGACGACCGGCGGGGCGGGCGAGGGGCTGGCCGCGGTGGGGGCATAGCAGGCGGTGGTGTTGGGGGCGAAGCAGTTGCTGGCGGGATCGTTGACGCAATCGACGGACGGGGCTCCGAGCACGATGCTGGTGACGACGGGATGCACGTAGACGGCGACGGGATTGGAGACGACTGCGCCGGCGGAGGCGGTGATGTAGGCGACGCCCTGGTTGCCGTTGGGAGAGCAGACGGTGTAGTCGGGGACGCCGGCGCCGGAGTTGCGGTTCCAGGATCCGGCGCAGAGGCCTCCGGCCCCCTGAGTGGGGTTGACGTCGATGATGTTGCGATCAGTGGAGGCGTAGATGGTTCCGGTGACGCTGGCGACGTGGTGCTGGCAGTCATATCCGGTGGGCGCGCCGATGCTGCCGATGGCGCCCTGGTTGATGGAGATGCCGGTGAGGCGGGGCTCGAGATCGAGCGCGACGGTCTGTCCTTGCTGGACGCCGGAGTTCTGCCCGTTGCAGTAGGTGACGGAGGTTCCCTTGGAACAGCCGGAGATGGAGATGCCGAAGGGAACGGTGAAGAGGAGCAGAACCGCTAGAGTGACGAACCGACGCATTGAGCTTTAGAACCTCCCCGTTCGCCTGGACACGAGTCCGTGCGGAACGGTTCACCTGGGTGAAGAAACTGGATGTACGAAAAATCGGGGGTTTCCCAACCCTCAGTCTAAAAGCTCGATGGGGGAAGAGCAAATGGACGGAGATCGGGTCTGGAGTTGGACGGGCTAGGGCTTCAAATGTTACAGGCCACTGCGTGCTGGACACTTCACGGCACTTCGTACCGGTGCTGACTGCTTCACGGTACTTCGTACCGTGCTGGACGCTTCGCGTGATCTTGCCCCCGCCCGCTGGGCGGGACGGGGACGGCGTTCTTACCTGGCGGGCATGTTCTGGGCGAACCAGGCGACCTCGCGGGCCTCGAGGTCGCGGATGTGGGCGGGGTTGCGGAAGCCGTGGCCTTCGTTGGGGAAGACGACGAGCTGGGTTTTGACGTGCTCGGCGCGCAAAGCGTGCCAGAACTCGAACGACTGGGGTGCGGGGCACTCGCCGTCGCGGTCGCCGACCACGACCAGCGTGGGAGTGGTCACGTTCTTGATGAACTCGATGGCGGAGGATCTGGCGTAGACGGCGGGGTCGTCGTAGACGGTGGCGCCGAAGAACGGGACCATCCACTGGTCAATGGAGTTTTCGCCGTAATAGGACTTCCAGTCGGAGATGCCGGCGCCGGCGACGGCGGCCTTGAAGCGGTGGGTCTGGGTGACGGCAAACATGGTCATGAAGCCGCCGTAGGACCAGCCCATGAGGCCTTCGCGGGACTTATCGATGGAGACTTTTTTCTCGATGGCGTCCATGCCGGCGAGGATGTCGCGCAGGTCGCCGTAGCCGAAGTCCTTGACGTTGGCGGCGGTGAAGGCTTCGCCTTCGCCGAAGGAGCCGCGGGGGTTGGGGGCGAAGACGAAGTAGCCGAGCTGAGCCCAGACGGAGCCGCCCCAGCGGGCGCCGGCGGAGGCGGAGGGTCCGCCGTGGACGGTGACGATGAGCGGGTATTTCCTGGCGGGGTTGTAGTCCGCGGGGTAGGTGAGCCAGCCCTGGACGTGGAAGCCCTGGTTAGTCCAGACGATGGACTCGGTGCGGGCGGGCGGGGTGGCGTTGGGATTGAGGTGGGTGATGGGGCGAGGCGCGGTGAAGGGGCCGGCGTAGACCTCGGGCGGGGTGGCGTGACCTTGTTCAGAGAAGGCGAGGACGCCGTGGGTGGAGATGCTGATGGCGTCCTTGATGGGGCCGCCGCCGACGGAGACTTCGCCGAGATCGTTCTGGGCGTCCTGGGTGCGGGTGGAGACGGTGTAATCGGTGAGCAGAGTATGGCCGCGGCGGTCTTCGACGAAGCCGATGGTGTTGTCTCCGGTCCAGGCGAGGAAGCTGGGGGTGCCGTCGATGTTGGGCGTGATGTCGACCGGCGAGCCGCCGCTTGCGGGGACGACCCAGATGTCGCCGCCGGTGGAGCCCTGATCGGACATGAGGCCGCCGATGAAGGCGATTCGTTTGCCGTCGGGCGAGAAGCGGGGGACGGCGATCTGCAGGCCGTGGAGAGCGGTTTTGGTGGTGTTGGGGTCGAAGACGACGGTTGGACTGCCGACATCGCCGACGGAGGTGTCTCCTCCGGTGCCCGGGGGCAGGCTTTTCTTGTAATCAGACTTTATCCGGGCAGATTCGGCGGAGCCCGCGCCCACGTTCATCTCGTACAGTTTGGCGACCCACCAGTTATTTTCTCCGGGGGGATTGGCGGCGACAAAGGCGATCCCGTGAGAGGTGGGAGACCAAGAGAACTCGTAGACGTGGAGGTTTGGGGGCGTGATGAAGCGGAAGTCTCCTGACTGTATTTCGATGGCTCCGACGCGCTGGACTTCAAAACCGTCTTCGCCGATGACGCCGGACCAGGGCTTCATGGCGGCGAGCGCGCCGGCGGAGCGGGTGGCGTTTTCGACGAAGAGGAAGGCGAGCGATTTGCCGTCGGGCGAGAAGGCGGCATTATCGAATAGGCCGGTGAGGTGTGTGAGCTGGCGGGACGAGCCGGTGGCGCGGGAGTAGAGGAAGATCTGATCGGGTTGAGCGGAGCTGGTCTGCGTGAGGCCGGCGGCCTGGGCGGGCGGCTTTTCGGCTTTGGCGGTGCAGTCGGAGGTGAAGGCGAGGGTCTGGGAGTCGGGTGCCCAGACGGGGGCGTAGCTGGAGCAGTCGGCGGCGCCGGCGATAGAGACGATCTTGTCCTGGGCGGGATCGGCGGAGGGGTAGGGAAGCAGGTGGAGGGTGACGCCCTGGCTGCTGGAAAGGGTGTAGGCGATGAGGGTTCCGTCGGGTGAGATGGCGACGTTGCCGGGGGCGGCGGCGCGGGTCATTCTGGCGTGGATTTCGGCCAGGCGCGGGTCGGGATTGGGCATGGGCGCCATGGTGTCGGGCGTGCCGGACTGGGCGTGGAGTTGCGGGGTGCAGAGCAGCGGGGCGGCGGCGAGCAGGATGGCGGCGAGGGTCGCGCGGGGGGAGATCAAGCGGGGAGAGATCAAGCGGGGGGAGAAGATCATAAGCAAAAGATTACATGGGTGGACGCTTTCGAGCAGGCGCATCGAGCCGCGGCGGATCGCGCGCGGCGGTGGAGGTGGGTTGCCGCGATTTCGTGCATCCGGGTTGCGGGGGCGATGAAAGAGAACGAGGACGTCAGGCCAGGAACGAGGCCCTCAGGCCAGGAACGAGGACGTCAGGCGAGCGCCGAAGCGGGCGGCCGGCGGCGGGCGGCGATGGCTTCCGCGGCGCGAAGGGTGTGGATTCGCAGAAAGGCGCGGAAGCGCTCGAGCGGGGCCGCGATGGCGATGAGCAGCAGGCAGATGGCGGTGGCGACCAGGAGGTTGCGGGCGTCTGGGTGCGGGCGGAGCAGGCCGAACGAGGATGCGAGCAGAAGCAAAGGGTAATGCATGAGGTAGATGGCGAAGGTTCCGTCGGCGATGAAGCGGACGGTGCGGGCGGATCGGGTGGCGCGCGGCAGATGGAGGCCCTGGCTGGCCAGCAGCAGAGCGAGCATGAGCGGGGCGCAGAGGAAGGCGTCCAATGCGAGATCGAGGGTTGCGCGGTGGGGATCGAGATGCAGCAGGGCGAGTGGATTGGGCAGGGATGCGAGCCGGCTATAAACGGCGAGAAACTGGTGCTGGTACTGCGGCCGGACGGTGTGCGCGACGACGAAGGCGGAGACGACTGCCAGGAGAAAGACAGTGGACCAACGTGCCGCCAGGCGGCTGGGGTGGAGGCGCGCGTAGAGTTCGTACACCAGGCAGCCGATGGCCCAGGCAGGCAGGAGCAGCAGAACCTGGGGACCGGCAAGCAGGAACCAGAGCAGGGTTGCGGCAATCCGCCGCCTTCCGCGGAGGAAGAAGACAAGACCGTAGAGGGCGTAGTACATGCACTCGTAGCTGAGCGACCAGAAGGGGAAGTTGGCGATGGGGTTGACGGTCAATCCCCAGCTCTGCGCCAGGAAAGCCAGGTTGACCAGGATACGGAAGGCGGCGTGACTGGAGGTGGCGGCGAAGTGGGAGTTGAAGTAGACGGGGTTGACGGCATGGGAGCAAAGGCCGGCGAGAACGGTGAGCAGCAGGGCGGGCAGGGCGACTGAGTAGATCTTTGAGACGCGGGCGGCGAGGTAGCGGTGTGGCTGGCGCTCGCGGGTGACGGTGACCCAGCGGATGACGAATCCGGAGAGGACGAAGAAGAGGGCGACGGCAAGCTGGCCGAGCCAATGGCGCTCTCGGAAACCGGCCTGGAACTCGGGCGCGCCGAGATGCACGACGACCACGGCGAGGGCCGCGGAAAATCGGAGCAGATCGAGCAGGAGGGAGGCGGCTTCGGGCAGCTCGTTGCTTCCTGGCGGGGCCGGCATGTTCGAGCATTTCTCCTGTCGCTGTGTCCCTGATCCATCGGCCGGGATGCCGTCTTCTGTGACGGAAGATGGCGTGGCCTGGCGTGGCTGCGAGCTGCGCCCGCTCTGGTTGGAACGCTATAGGGCGTGGCTGGCGGCGTCAACGTGCCGGCAGGGGCGAGAGCCGGGGGGAGTCGCAGGCGGGTTCGGCCGGGTGCGGCAGGAGAGGTCGAGCTCGGTTCAGAGGCGCGATGGATGGGGTACCGGTTCCGGTGTGCCGGGAGCGAGGACGGGCAGGCGGCGCTTGACTGGCGGCGTAGACTTGAACTATGGGCGAGGTCAGCGGGCGGCAGCGGGCGATCCTGATGGCGGTGGTGGAGCGGTATATTGCGACCGGCGAGCCGGTGGGCTCGGGAACCATCGCCGCGGGGCTGCTGGGCGGGAGCGTCAGTCCGGCCACGATTCGCAACGAGATGGTGGCGCTGGCGGACGGTGGCTGGCTGGAACAGCCGCATACCTCGGCGGGGCGCATCCCTACGGCACGGGCTTTCCGCATGTATGTGGACGGGCTGGGGGCGGGGCAGTCGGTGCGGGGCGCTATTTCGCCCGAGCGGCGCGGCGAGATCGATGCAAGATTCGCGGGCGTCTCCGGAACGCAGGCGGTGCTGGAACGGACGAGCCATGTGCTGGCGACGCTTTCGAGCGGGGTGGGCGTCGCCATGGCGTCGCTGGCCGGCGGAGAGCAACTGGAGCATGTACATTTTTCGCGGCTGATACCGGGCCGGGTGCTGGCGGTGGTCGTCACCCGCGGCGGCACCGTGCGCGACCGGGTGCTGGTGCTCGACCGCGACCTGTCGCACGCAGAGCTGGAGGCTGCAGCAAATTACCTGAACGAGAACTTTCGCGGCTGGGAGATTGAGCGTGTGCGCGCGGAGCTGCGGGCGCGGGTGGAGCGCGAACGCAGCGAGTATCAGCGGATGATGAACGCGGCCGAGCAGTTGTGGGCCGGGGCGCTGCCGGACGGAGCCTCGGCGCAGGTGGTCTATGTGGAAGGCGTGGCCAACCTGGTGGGCTCGCACCCGATGGGCGGCGCGGAGGAGCGGGAGCGACTGCGCGAGATGCTGGGCGCGCTCGAAGCCAAGCAGAGGCTGGTGGAGTTGTTGAACGCGTATATCGATGCGCGGCAGGAGAGTGTGCGGGTGGTCTTCGACCTGGAGGAGCAGGCTCCGGAGATGACGGGGCTGGTGCTGATTGCGGCGCGGGCGCGACTGGGCGGCGAGAGCGTGGGCACGGTGGCGGTGCTGGGTCCGAAGCGGATGCAGTACGAGCGCGCGATGAGCGCGGTGGGGTATGTGGCACAGGTGCTGGAACGGCATCGGGCGGGCCTGATGGAGTAGCGGCGGGCTGGGGTCGTGAGCTCCTGCCGGGTTCGGGGGAGACGGCCAGCGTGGAGCCACGCTGGCCGTGTTGAGCGCGAAGACTGCCTGGAGGTCCGCGAACGATGGACGGGACAGGAGAACGGCTCCAGCCCAACGGCTCCAGCCAAACGGCTCCAGCCAAACGGCTCCAGCGTGGCTGGATAAGGACGGATGGAATGCGGCGGAGTTGGGAAAAGATGACGCGGTGGGCGGGTATCGGCCACAATGGAAATGATGCGGTAAAAGGGGAGCAGGCGATGGTAGACGAGATGAAGAGCACATTGGAGCAGGAGCCGGCGGAAGCGGGCACAGAGCGCATTGAGGCGGGGATGGAAGCCGCCCACCCGGACGCTTCGCCGGAGCCGGTGGAGCAGGCGCCGGAGCCATCCGAGTTGATGCAGCTGCGCGGCGAGCGTGACCAGCTGATCGACCGCCTGGCCCGGCTACAGGCAGAGTTCGATAACGCCCGCAAGCGCGAGACCAGAGAGCGTGCGGATGCGCGCGAGTACACCATCGGCAGCACGGTTGAGCCGTTTCTGAGTGTGATGGACAACTTCCAGCTGGCGTTGAAGGCGCAAGGCTCGGTGGAGCAGCTGCGCGGCGGCGTGGAGCTTATTCTGAAGCAGATGGAAGAGGCGCTGCGCGGGCTGAACGTGACTCCTGTGGAGACGGTGGGAACGCAGTTCGATCCCCGCGTGCACGAAGCGTTGGGCAGCGTGGAGACGGTGGAGTTTCCGGATCACCAGGTGATCGAGGAGATTCGCCGCGGGTACAAGATTCGGGAAAAGCTGCTGCGGCCTGCAATGGTGAAGATCGCGGTGAATTCGGCGCAGGTGGCGGACTAGAGCAGATTTGCTTTTGCTGAGGAGTAAGAAAGGTCAACGAGTGCCGTTTTCCAGGCCGGAAGACGGCGTTGAGCGCGAGGGCTCCCTCGGCACCCACAGGATATTTGCTCGAGATACAAGGAAGCGGACCGAAGGCGTAAAGGACGAGGCTTCGCGTGATGCGGAAGTCAAGGCGCAGTGAATGCCTGCGCCGGGGATGACGATAGTCAGGATAGCGAGAGAAAAGAGAGATGGCGACGGCGAACGTGACCAAGACGGACTACTACGAGTTGCTGGGTGTAGCGAAGACAGCGAGCGATCAGGAGCTGAAGACGGCGTATCGCAAGCTGGCGATGCAGCATCACCCGGACCGCAATCCGAATAATCCGGAGGCGGAGGCGAAGTTCAAGGAGTGCTCGGAGGCGTACTCGGTTCTGAGCGACGCGGAGAAGCGCGCGGCCTACGATCGCTACGGGCACGCCGCGTTCCAGGGCGCGGGCGGCGGCGGTCCGTTCCAGGGCGGGTTCCAGGGTGGATTCCAGGGCGATATGGGCGACATCTTCGGCGATATCTTCGGCGAGATGTTCAACATGGGCGGGCAGCGCAAGGCGTCGCGGGTGCAGCGCGGACGCGATCTGCGCTACGACCTGAGCCTGGAGTTTGAACAGGCGGTCTTCGGCACGGAGAAGGAGATTACGATCCGCCGGGCCGAGGTGTGCGAGGATTGCCGCGGTTCAGGTGCGGCCCGGGGCAAGCAGCCGGCGGCCTGCCCGCAGTGCAAGGGGTCGGGCCAGATGCGCTTCCAGCAGGGTTTTTTCTCGGTGGCGCGAACCTGTCCGCAGTGCAACGGCACCGGCACCCTGGTGACCGATCCATGCAAGACCTGCTCCGGCCAGACGACGGTGGAGCGTGAGCACAAGCTGCTGGTGAAGGTGCCGGCCGGAGTCGAGCAGGATACGCGCATCCGCTACTCGGGCGAAGGCGAAGCGGGCAGGTTCGGCGGCCCGTCGGGCGACCTATACGTGGTGCTGAGCGTGAAGAAGCACAAGTTCTTCGAGCGTGACGGGGACGACCTGCACTGCGTGATGCCCATCTCGTTTCCACAGGCGGCGCTGGGCACCGAGCTGATGATCGAGACGCTGGAGGGGCCGGAGACCATCCGGGTTCCTGAGGGAGTGCAGAGCGGGAGGGAGTTCCGCCTGCGCGGCAAGGGCGTGCCGCACCTGAACGAACGCGGGAAGGGCGACCTGGTGGTGGAGATCCGCGTCGCCACGCCGACCAAGCTTACCCGCCAGCAGCGGGAGCTGATGAAGCAGCTGAGCGAGACCATGGTGATCGACAACGAGCCGCACTCGCGTGGTCTGTTCGGCAAGATGAAGGATATGTTCAGCTAGGCTGGTGAGTCTGGAGTTCGTGCCTTGTTTGTGTGGAGCGCGCAGCCCTGAAGTTTGTCGCCAAACCGTTCCGGGGACTGCGCCCCGGGCCGGGATGTCGCGGGCTCCCGGCTTGAAAACAGAGGCACGGAACTTGTGACCCGGAACACTAGGATGGGGCGCAGGGCTGCGCTGATTGCAGGAATGCGCCCGCGATGGCGATGGCTGCGATGGCGGCGGTCTCCGCGCGCAGGATGCGTGGGCCCAGGGTGACTTGGGTCCATTCGCGTTGCGTGAAGAGCGCCATCTCGCCGGCGGTCCAGCCGCCTTCGGGTCCGATGGCGAGGGCGTGGGTGATCTCCCCGGCGGCCTCGAGCGGCGATTTCGCACCAGCGAGCAACTGGCTGAGGGCGACGGTCTGCTCGGTTTCGCTGAGCAGGATGCGCGTGGGCGCGTGTTCCCGTTCGAGCGCCGGCTGGAGCGTTACGGGGTCGGCGACGAGCGGAACTGAGGTTCGACGCGACTGCTGGGCGGCCTCGTGCGCGATTCTCCGCCAGCGTTCCACGCGCTTCGCGCTGGCTTGGGCCAGATGCTTTTCCGTCCGCCTGGCGAGGATGGGGGTGATCCGCGCCACGCCGAGTTCGGTGGCCTTTTCAACCGCCCATTCGAAGTGATCGAACTTGAACACCGCGAGGTATAGGTGCAGCGGCAGCGCCGGGTCGGACTCCAGCTCTTCGTGCAGCACGAAGTCTACCCGTTCGGGCGCGACCTGGGTGACCTCCGCGCGATGCAAGAAGCCGGCGGCGACCACGTCGAAGATCTGGCCGGGCTCGGCACGCAGCACGCGCGCGAGATGTGCCGCCTGCTCGCCGGTGAGGGCGGCGTGCGTGGGGTGCCCGAGGGCGGGGCTGAAGGTGTCGGCGATCCAGCGGCGGCGGGTCATGGGTGTGAACTGGTGCGCGGCGCAGTCTGCGCCGCGGCGGTGCCGGGGATGGTCAGGATGACTGGATTCTGATGGTAGAGGCCTACGGTGATGACGGCGGACCGCCGGGTCTCCCACATGGATTTTGGGACGTCGAGGGCGAACAGCAGCGTGCCCTCGGCCGACTGGCCGGCCTCGATGCGGGTGTCGCGATCGAGGGTCGCATGCACCAGCGGTCTCAGGGCGGGGAACTGCAGTTCCAGGTCGGGAATCTGTTTCGGGTACTCCGCCGAGGCCACCAACTGCGCGCCTTCGGAGTTGGTGAAGGTGAGTTTGAGATCGTCGATGAAGGCCGGCACGCGGCGTCCGTTGTAGATCCGTACGGTTGTGGCAACAAATACGACGGGATCGGTCTCGGACGGCGCGATCACCATGGACTTGGCTTTCAGCACCGTGACCGTCGGCAGAATGTCGGTGCGGACGATCTCTCCCTCGACCGAGGTGGCGGGGAAGAAGTGGCGCGCGATAAGGAGCGCAAGGGCCAGGCAGGCTATCGCCAGCGTCGCGGGAAGGAGCATGGAACGCCCTTCGGGCGCGGAAAAAGTAGGCTCAGACACTGATCTATCGTACCAGCCGGAGCGAGGCCGCTATGGACCGGGGGACGGCTCTCGAAGGCTGAACGCGGGCCTACTTCTGACGATGGGAGGGCTCAGCGAGGCAGATTGGGCGCGGTGCCGCTCGTACCCCCTGGAGTAAACGGGGATCAGCAAAACGCGGGTGGAGAACGGACCTCCGAGTGTCCTGCGTGGATTTGTCCTACCCGGTGCGAGCTTGACTCAACGCGTCTATTTGTTTATACAATTAGAAGCGTGCAGGTCAGCTTCGACCCCGCGAAAGACGCTGAAAACATCAGCAAGCACGGCATCTCGTTGCGCCGGGGCGGAGGATATCGACGTAGAGACCGCGTTCTTCAGGCCGGAGAACTCGCAGGATTACGGAGAAGAGCGCTGGACCGCCATCGGGTGGCTGGACGCCCTGATCTACAGCCTGGTTCTGGTGTTCGAGCCAACGACGATCCGGGCGATCCGCCTACGTAAAGCAACCAGGGAAGAGAGAAAAGACTATGCCGAACACGCCTGAGGAATACGGCGTCGCCGACGCAGAAAACCCGGAATGGACGAAGGAGGACTTTTCGCAGGCCAAGCGGCTTGGCGAGTTGCCGAAGCAGATGCAGACGCTGCTGCGGCGCAAGCGCGGCCCGCAGAAGGCACCCACCAAAGTTCTGACCGCGCTGCGCCTCTCTCCGGACGTCATTGAAGCCCTGCGCGCGACGGGTAGAGGGTGGCAGAGCCGGGTCGACCAGACGCTGCGGGCGGTATACGTGAAGCCGCGGAAGAGCTAGGCGGGCTGGGCGGCCGGTGGTTCCGCTTCGGCATGATGGGCCGAGTGGACACGGCGGAGTGGACACGACTGAGAGATGGTGCAGTGGCTTCGCGGGCTGGCAGGCGCGGGCACGCGCTGTCCGCTCAGGGCACCCGTTGGGGAACGGGCCTACTTCTGCACGGCGTATTCATCCAGCAGCACCGCGATTAGAGCCGCGGTGGGCACGGCCACCAGCGCGCCCACGATGCCGGCCAGCGCGGTGCCGAGCAGCAGCGCGATCAGTACGGTGATGCCCATCAGGTCGACGGAGGATTTCATGATGCGCGGCGTGAGCACCGCATTTTCGAGATTCACATAGATGGCATAGAAGAGGAACACGCCGGCCATTCTGGTCCAGGAGTCGAAGGCGGCGACCGTGGCGGCGAGCAGGACCGTGATGACGCCGCCCGCGATCGGGATGAGGTTGAACAGCCCCATCAGGACGCCCAGCAGAAAGAAGTAGCGCACATGCAGGACGCCGAAGACGATGGTGGAGGTGACGCCGAGCGTGAGCATCAGCAGACCCTGGCCGAAGAGCCACTTGCTCATCTTCAGTTCGGCTTTGCGCAGGGTATTGTCCAGGCGGTTGCGTTCGCCGGTGGGGAAGAGGGACAGGAAGAACTCGTAAACGTGCTCACCCTCGAGCATGAAGTAGATGCAGAGGAAGAGCGCGGTGAGGATGTCGAAGATGTGCGAGAGCCAGAGCGGGATGGCGTTGACCACGTAGGCACCGACGGCTCCGGCGACGTTCTCCGCCTTGGCGGCGATCTGGTCGAGACCGATCTGGTCGGCCAGCGGCACCTTGCGCAGGCGGGCGACGGCCGCGGGGATGCGCTGCGGCAGTTCGTGCGCGAAGCCCTGCAGATCACGCACCACCGGCGGCAGACCCACCAGAAAGAACAGGGAAAGCGCGCCCAGCACAGCGATCAGCATGATGAGAATGGCGACCGCGCGGGAAGGCGACCGGCGGCGGATGCGCAGGGTGGTGATGCGGTTGACCATGGGCATCAGAACCACCGCGAAGAGAGCGCTGACGTACAGGATTTCCAGCTCCTTCGCCAGCTTGTAGGCGACGGTGAGGAAGAGGAAGACGACGACGGCGAACAGGATGTTCGAGCGCGTCGAGGCGCGGCGCTCGGCGGCGACAGCGGACAGCGGCGCCGCGGCCACGGACATGGACGCATCGGGCTCGGCGGCGCGGCTCAGGGTTTCAGGTGCTTCGGGCAGACTCTCGCTCCTGGGGTTGCAACAGGTTGGATGCCGGATGCGCGGCATCGACCGAAAGCCGGGGAATTTTCCCTGATGCAGAAGCTCAGAAGGGAACAGCTTTCAGCGCTGCAAACGGCTAAGGATCTGCTGCGCGGCTTCTTCGGGGCTCAGGCTGGCGGTCTCGACGGTATGCCGTGCCAGCCGGCGGTACAGAGGCTGCCGCGCCTGGAAGCGGGCTTCGGCTTCAATCGGTGAGGCCAGCACCGGGCGGATGTGATCGGGCGAGGCGAAGCTCTGCAGCATGCAGCGGTCGAAGAGGGTCTCGAACGGGGCATCAAGGAAGATGATCAGCGTGCCCGGCGTCTGCTCCAGCAGCAGGCGGTTGGTGAGTTGCTCGGGCGTGCCGCCGCCGAGCGCGAGGATGGTACGCGGGCGAGCCAGCGCGTTGGCCAGCGCTGAGGATTCCAAGCGCCGGAAGTGCGGCTCGCCGTGTTGCGCGAACAGATCGGCGATGGAGGCTCCGGCGCGCCTCTCCAGGTGGGTGTCGAGATCGAGAAACTCCCACCCCAGCACATCCGCCAGGATGCGGCCGACGGAGGTCTTGCCTGCGCCCATGAAGCCGGTGAGCACGACGCGTTGCAGGCTGGCGGGGAGGGTGGGGGATGGAGTCTGGGTCGGGCTGGATTTCGCGGCGGGCATGGTCGTCTCTTTCCTTCTGGTGCCTTTGCTGGTTGCGTTCGGGTGATGCGCAAACAAAAGCCGCAACCCTGGGGGGCTGCGGCTCGGCGAATGAGGTGAATGCTCTTGGAACTAGCTCGACAAGAGATGCACAGGTCCGACCGGAGCCGCAGGGGGCCACCAATAGCCACGATCGCTAAACTGCGAGCTAAATCGCGTGCCGGTCGGATTGGAGTGCATGGTCATTCTGTGGATGAGAGTACATGGGACGTGCTGCGGTTGCAAGCAAGAAGAGAGGCGGTGGTGGATCCGGTCGAATTTACGGGCAACAAATTCCCTAGCAGGGTTAAAGGGATCGCCCTTCAGTCTTGCGATCGGCAAAGACGCTCTTCACCTTCGAGATCAACAACTCAATGATTCCCTCGACCCTTAGCGCCACGTATTTCCGCATGACCTCACGCCGGAATTCGGAGTAGTTTTCGATCAGTAAACCAAGCAAGACTCCGTTCTCGTCGAGACGAGCGAAGACAGGAGTCGCAAGTTCCAGAGCTTCGGAGACACCTACGACGTCGATTCGCACCTGGTTCGCGGGAGCGCAGATGTCAACGAATGCAACATCTGTATTTTTGTCTACTTCAACGTTGATCTTCATGGCTTCTTCCCCCAGATGAGCGTTCCGGCGGGTAGTGTGTTCACTCCATAAAACGTCTTAATGAAGTTTGGCTTGATGAGTTATTTCATCGGTGTCTGGAACTGGATTGCGACAAGCAACCACGGGTGGCCGCCGCATGGGACGTCATAAATGGCGTTCTCTGTTCCATGCCTGTCATTTCTCAGGACGCAAAGTGGCTGTTGGAAACTGCGTTTCAATGCGTCTACTACAAAAGCTGAGTCAAGGTGAAAACGCAGGACGTGGCTCTTGAGAGTGCTTCTGTACAACCGAACTTTGCGGTTTTGCCAGCAGCGGATTTCCCAGAGGATCTCGGACTGGTTTGCCACTGTTCCGACATCGTACAGGACGCAGTCACTGACGAATGGGTTTTTCCAGCACGACAGAGGTTTTTCCCAACCAATGCCCAACCCGGGAAAGTGGCGGTCCGCTGGCTCTCTGCTGCCTCCACGGTTCCCACCACTGCGCTAGCGGCGGTTGGTGGCTGAGACCGTCTGGTAGAGGGCTGAATTGTTGGCGCGGCGGTACTGGTCGAGATCGGCGGGCGGCGTGGTGGTGGCGTCGATCGAGCCGATGTCGTCGGGATCATTGTGCGCGCTGCGGAGGACGGCGAGATCGCTGCGGAGAGAGTGGCCCTGGCTAGCGCTGCAACCGAAGGTGGAGGCGACAAGTGCGGTGGCGACGAGGGCGAAAGCTGACTTGCGGAAGAGATGCTTCATGGCCTGGGGTTCGACGTTCATGTCAATTTCCTCCCGATAGCAGACCGAGCGTACCGGCTCCTGCGACCGAACGACATAACACAGGAGAAGCAGTTTGCGCTACATGGGTTGTATCGGCAGTGTTGCGCGCAGCGAGAGAGCTCATTTGTTGTGTTCAAGGAGGCGAAAAGTTCGGGAGTGTGCCGTTTTCGTGGCAGAAAGCGACGCTGAGCGCGTGGGCTCACATGATGCCGACAGAAATTCGCTTCAGCGGTTCAGCCGAGAGGTTCAGGCCCGACGAGTTCAGCATGTGACTTTCGATGCGGCATGCCGCTCAAATTCGCTGGTTGTCCGGGCGCCAGGTCGTGATGTTCTGCTTGATGGTCTTGGGGTCGAGATTCTCGGCCAGGGTGCGGGCGACGAGCGCCGGCAACTCCGCGTCGGAGGCGAAGCGCAGGGCGATCAGCTGCCGCGTTGAGAGCCGGTATACATCCGCGGAGGGCGCGAGGGCGGTGATGCGCAGGCGCTCTTCGAGCCGGATGATGCGGTCCTGGTCGGCGAGGGAGTAGATGCGGGTCTTGAAGGTGAGCAGGAGGAGCGCGAGCGAGACGACGATCTCCCACAGGTGCAGGCCGGGGCTGATGGGCCAGTCGCGCACCGTAAACGTGATGGACGCGATGAAGTTGATCAGAAAGATGGGGATGAGGATGAAGTGAAAGAGCGGATCGAACATCGCATGGTTCTGTGCGGTCTGGATCTTCGGCATGGCCGGAATGATACACCGGCTGCCGCACAAGGAGGTTGAAGGACTGGGATAGCCTTGGCAGATGGGCAAAGCCGGAAAGAAGCGGATTGGAGTGCACCTTGGAACGGCTGGAGGGTGCTGGACGGCGGTAAACCGGGCGGTGGATGCGGGAGCGAATACGTTTCAGATCTTTTCGTCCAGTCCGCGCATGTGGCGGGCCGCGCCGGTGAAGCCGGAAGATGGGCTGAAGATGCGGGCGTTGCGGGCGAAGCATGACATCGGACCGCTTTCGATTCACGCCAGCTACCTGATCAACCTGTGCAGCCAGACGGAGAGCGTACGGGAGAGCTCAACCGTGGCGTTTCGCGGCGAGGTGGAGCGTGCGCTCGCGCTGGGCGCGGAGTACCTGGTGCTGCATCCTGGAAGCTGGAAGGGATTGACGCGCGAAGAGGGTTTGCGGCTGGCGGCGCAATCGATCGAGCGGGCGATCGATTGGATCGACTTTGCCGATGCGCCGGGCTTTCGCATCCTGATTGAGAACACAGCCGGCGCGGAGTTCTCGCTGGGCGGCAAGCTGGAACAGGTGGCGGAGCTGGTGGATCACCTGCGGGCGTGCGCGCCGGTGGCGGTGTGTCTGGACACCTGCCATGTGCATGTGGCGGGATACGATATCGTCTCGGCCGAGGGGTATGCCGAGACGGTCAAGCTGATTGCCGCGACGGTCGGCTGCGAAGCGGTGAAGGTGTGGCACTGTAACGACGCCAAGGCGGGGCGGGGCTCGAAGCTGGACCGGCATGAGCATA
>CAJCHN010000121.1 GCA_903970285.1 Rhodanobacteraceae bacterium
GGGGAGTTGGATCTACTTTTGGTTGCTTTGCATGACCGTGTTCGCAATACCCATTGCTATTCTCTACTTGATGAGTGGCACGCTCTGCATCGTGCATGAGCTGACAGACCCCGAACAATTCGTTTCAGAGTTTCGAGACAAACACAGGTAATCAGGTTGACCCACGACTTACCCTTTTCGAGACGTGCTGCGATCTACATTCGAGGCGCGGGCTTTCCAAAATGTCGGGGGTGAAGCCAGTTGCAGGTCCACGATGTGTGCCGCTGTCTCATCTTTTCAAGAGAGCGTCTCTGTTATGATGGCTCGCAATCGGGCACCCTTTTCTGTTGTAACGGCCTTCGGGCTGACTTGAACATGAGGTATTTACATGATTGCGAGTAAAGACCCTGTTGAAGTATATTTTTCGCCTCCCAAAGGGAGCTTACACCCTGCACCGGACTCTTTAGCTCAAGTATTTAGAATGTGTTTCCGCATTTTTCCTAAGCTAGACGAGAACGGAAAGCTCGGCACAAGCTACAGACTGAACGCACATAAATTACTCATCGATCTTGGTGGCCTTGACCTTGAAAGCATCAGATTCGACCAAGCCGCCATCGACTGTGACCTGGTCCGTTCCGCACTCACAACCCATCCCAAAGAGATGAGGGATGTGCTTCAGCTATTGCTCTCTGACGAACAGATAACAGTCGAGAAGTTAGATCGTGCGAATGCCATGCTCAAAGAGTTGGGTCTGACAGAAGAAGCAGCAGCCGCTCGTGGCGGCGGTTTGGCAGGCTTAGTCATCGTCGCTATCATATGCATCGGTCTTCTTTTACTGAAGAGCTGTGATCCTGAACCTGAGGACATCCATGGCAATCCGGAGAACGAACCGGGTGGAGGTGACGACCGAGAATGATGCGCACTTTTGATGTGTCTCCGATTCGACTCTTCAAGCAGACGCGCTTTACGTCAGAGATGCTCTTGGATGGGCGCCAAATCGCCAAGTCACTCAGCTCCGGACACGCCGTGGGGATGCGGGCACGCCCGAAGCAATCTCCAGGAGTGTGGGAAGGTTGGGACGCCGGCTTTCAGGCTTTCCACACTTCCCATACTCTGCCGTTTCCATGGCCTGCTTTGCCCAGGGCGATGCCAGGTTTTCAGCTACGTCGACCAGGGCAATCGGCCGTACTCGCAAGGAAGTGTCAGTCGCGAGGGTGTCGATGAGCCCTTTGGCGATGAAGCACTCATCGAGCGCAGATGCCGAGAACGGCGTTTATGGTTTCTGACATTCCTATAATGACGTCCATGGCAATACCTTTTGAATTTTGGACCGAGAATCTTCTGAGCGCGGCAAGAGATCTCGCAGACGCGGAGCACCAGGAGCAGCGCTGGCTCGCGGTCGACGCCGCTGCATGGGAGAGGCCTGCAGAACTAATCTGCGTTCTGATGGATGACATGAACTTCGAGCTGTATATCGAAGAAAATCGATTGGCGCTGAACGAGGAACAGATTTCGTCGGCAACATCGCTGGCTCAATCAGCAGCAGACTTCGATGTGGGGCCCGATGGATGGCGAGACCCGCGTGCAGTCCTCAGTGATCCGTCGTGGAAACGGCTGCGTTGCCATGCTCGCCGCTTTATTGCCTCTTTTGAGACAAATCGCGAGTAGTAACGATGTCGGTTCTCGAAGACGATCTTGCCGACTCTTCCGCTAGGAGCGTTTATCGGGACTTACGCTGCGGTTCAGCTAAGCTGTTGACCATGCCGACTTCTACACAGATTTGTTCTCTCCTCCGACAAGGAGATCGCCGTACTGTGGGACACGTCGCGACGGTAGTTGAGACGGTGCTTCAAAAACCGAAGCTCCTCGCCGCTTTGGTGCACTGCATGTTCGAACCTGACGAAGGAACCCGCATGAGAGCGGCGGACGCGCTGGAGAAGGTTTCGCGCCACCGGGTTGAGGAACTGCAGCCCTATACATCTGCCTTACTCGGCCTATTTGAAGAAAACGATCAGCAGGAACTCCGCTGGCACCTGGCCGTGATCCTGCCGCGCCTTCATCTAGACGGGAATCAGCGCAAGCGTACTAGCCGCGTGCTTCAGCAATGCTTATCGGCAAAAAGTTCTATTGTAAGGACCTTTGCTCTTCAGGGTTTGTCGGACTTGGCGGCCAAAGACGCTGCTCTTCTGCCGCTGGCTCTGGACGCAATGAGAGAGGCAGAGAGAAACGGCACACCGGCGATGAAAGCCAGGAGCCGAAAACTCCTAGCAGTATGCGAAAAGCATGCAGGCACAGACGGAAACAGTTCCGATAGTCCTGCAACTTAGGGTTGTTGGAAGTGTTCCGGGAATGGCGCTCACAGCCTTCCCAGCGAACCACAAAGACGTTTATCAGGACCAATCCGATCGGATTCACCCACCTCTGACTATAATGAATGAGTTGTCAGTCAATCGAGGAGCAGCATCTTTCCATGGCACGTCCACTGAGTGAAAAGAAGCGTAAGGCCCTGCTTAAAGCTGCAGCAGATGCGATTGCGGCTGAGGGTGTCGGTGTCTCGACTTCGCGGATTGCGAAAGAAGCCGGCGTGGCGGCCGGCTCGCTCTTCCTCTACTTCCCGACCAAGGATGACCTCCTCAACCACCTCTACTCGACGATCAAGCAGGAGATCGCCGAGTCGATGCTTGCAAACTGTCCCCATGAAGCCGATGTGTCCCAGAGGATGCGAAGTGTCTGGACGGCTTACCTGAAGTGGGGCGTTGCGAACCCATCGAAGCGCCTAGCCATGTCACAACTCTCAGTCTCACATCGGATCACGAGGAAAGTGCGTGACGAGTCCATGGAACTCCTTCGTGAGGTGGAGGCTCTCCTGAAGGAATGCCTCGGATTCAGGAGCAGTATGTCGATCAGCTTCGCTGTAGGCCTCATGACGGCTCTCACCGAGATGACCATAGGATTCATGACTTCGGACAAGAAAAGAGCTTCAAAGTACGCGGAGATGGGATTTGTTGCATTCATGAAGGCGCTTTCCTGAAACTTTCCTGATCTCTTCCCATCAGATATAAATGAGTGAGTAGTCAGTCGTAAAGCACAGGAGGTTTGCATATGTCCAAGGTTTGGTTTGTTACTGGAAGCTCCCGAGGTTTGGGCCGGGAGATCGTCGAGGCCGCGCTCAACGCAGGAGATAGCGTGGTAGCGACAGCCCGGAAGCCCGAGCAGTTGAACGATCTTTCCGAAAAATTCGCGGAGCGGGTGCTAGCGCTTGCCTTGGATGTGAGCGACAGTGCTGCCGTATTCAGGGCCGTTTCCGAAGGCCACAAGGCGTTTGGCCGCTACGACGTGGTCGTCAATAATGCCGGTTACGGAGATACGGCCTCCATCGAAGACACCACTCTTGAGAGCTTCGAGAGACAGATCGCCACGAACTTCCTCGGCGTGGTCTTTGTGACGAAGGCAGTTCTGCCCATCCTCCGCGAGCAGGGGTCTGGACACATCATGCAGGTCTCCTCTGTCGGCGGGCGGGTCGGTTCGCCGGGACTGAGCGCGTATCAGAGCGCCAAATGGGCGGTTGGCGGGTTTTCGACGGTCCTGGCGCAAGAGGTCGCGCCGCTTGGCATCAAAGTGACGGTGCTGGAGCCCGGTGGGATGAAGACCGATTGGGCCGGCTCTTCGATGACCGTCCCGCTCGTGAGCGCACCCTATGAGCAGACCGTTGGGGCCTTCGCCAAGATGCTGCGCGACTATTCGGGCCAAGAGCCTACCGACCCTGCGAAGGTCGCACAGGTCGTACTGAAACTCGCAGGCCTGCAAGATGTTCCGTTGCGACTCCTGCTCGGCTCGGATGCGGCGCAGTATGCGCCGGCGGCGGCCAAGGCTCTCGCCGACTCCGACCAGAAGTGGCATGACCTGAGTGTTTCCGTGGGATTCGATAAGTAGTCAAACGCACGGCCACTCCCAGCGGAGTGGCCGTGCAGGCAGGCGCTGCGACCACTCCATTCCTCGACCGCAGGCTACCCAAATGATGCGACCGGGCGTTCCCCGGGGCCCTCCGTCGCGAACCAGAAACGGCCGCCTTCGCCTCGAGCCTCGTGCCAGGTTGCTGGCCACTCACTGAGGTGGCGCAGGGAGACGCACATGCGAGCAGAAGCACTCCCATATGCGAAAGACGACCCGTCGCGCGCTGACTTCGTAGGATCGTTGGCGGTCTCACGAATTTTATCGCGCGCTCCTACACCTGCGCCGCGAGGTACGCAATGAAGTCAGGGTCCGCGTCCAGCATCTTCAAAAGCGGCAGGATCACGCGCGGGCCGTTGCCGCTGTTCGTGAAGATGATCACGCCCGAACGGGAGCGCGGATTGAAGTAGCCTAGCGTGAACACGCCCGGATCATTCCCGGTATGCATCAGAAACGTCTTTCCGTGCGTCTTGATCACCTCCCACCCGGCTCCCATGCCCACCTCGTCCGGACAGGTCGCCAACGCACACTTGTGCCCGGCGGTCCGTCAGCACACGTTCGCGCAGGCTACGAATCGCCGGGGACTCTCCGCTCCCATTCATCAGGCCCTCGATGAAGCTGGCGTATTGCGCCGGCGTCGTATACAGCAGGTCCGCAGCCACGAAGCTGGTTGCGATCTGCGGCTTCAGCCATTGGTCGTCCGCGGTGTTCGGCTCCGCGATCTGTCCTTCCATCCATGGCCGCCCGGTGTAGGCCGTACGCCGCATGCCGGCCGGATCGAACACTAGGGTCTGCGCCATCTGCTCGAAAGGCGTGCCAGTCTTCTTCTCCGCGAATCTCGCTGCATACTGGTATCCCTCGCCGGAGTAGTTGAAGCCTGCCCCCGGATCACGAAGGAATGCAAGCTTGCCGCCAGTCTCCCGTCTCCAGTTTGGAAACCCCGTTTGGTGGTCCAGCGCCATGCGCGCCGTCAGCAGCTTCGCCCTCGGGTCCGCCGCCAAATCGGGATCGATCCAGTACGGATACATCGGCTCATCCAGTGAGAGCTTGCCTTCGGACGCGAGCCGCAAAATGACTTCTGCTGAGATCGGCTTCGTCATGGATGCAATGTTGTACAACGTCGTGTTCGTCGCAGGAACTCCCGGGCCCGCGTCCCCATAGGCTTCAGCCAGCACCGTCCGGCCGCCCTCGACCGTGGCAAACGAGACGCTCGCTACATCCTCGTTCCGCAGCAGCTCCGGAATTGCGTGTGCGCGGTCTTGGAGTTGCTGCGCTCCGATGGAAAGCGCCACTGACATCCACAAGCCGGCGCTGAAGAACCACAAGTGTCTACGATCGAACATACGAGCCCTCTCTATGCTGTATCGGTGCTTTAGGCAGGTACGCCCCGGCGTAGATCCAGGTTCCCTTTAAAACTCTTCATATCACGCCTTCTAGAAGGCGTATTTATCCATCGACATCAAAGACTCTCCGTGCAGCTCCGAAATGAGGCTCTTCCGCGGGGGCTCTCCGGCACCTTGGAAGTGTTTCGTCGCGATGCTGTCGATGAGTCCCTTGGCGATTCTGCACTCGTTGAATTCAAAATATCCGAGCCAATGCGGCGGCACAGTTGTATCCAGCCGACAAGTTTATGCGTAGAAGACTGCCGCCCTTAATGTCTAGTCTTTGGTTTCGTGGTGGGGAGAGTCCAGGTCGGACTCGGATCGTGGCAGTGCTACTGCTGTTCAAGACACACCTTCAAAAAAGAAGAGCTGCTCCAAGCGGTCGCCCCGATCTTTGCGACGTGCCCCTTTTACACCCGACGGAGCATCTTCATCAAGAGTCAGGCAGAACCCACTCTCTTGCAATTTACAGGTAACGAGTTGTCCTCGGGAGGTTATGGGGTCTGCCAGATATAGGTGACTGTCTGGCGGAGGCTCTGGTCAACGGTGCTCTCGACTACGCGTTCGCTTTCGACGGAATCGAAGGAGTCCGAGAGCGAGCGAAGGTTCTGTGAGAACAGAGCGGGAGTTTTGTCCGCGCCCGCCACGGGAGCAACATTGGTTCCATCGATCAGCGAGGTGAGGCGGCTATAAGGAAGGCGTTGGCTGGTGTGAACGAATCCGGCGATAAGGTTCGCCGGAGCGGCGTTCGGGGCAGTCACCGGGGGATGGTTGAGGAGTGAGAGCAGCAGTTCCTGATCGTCCGAGAGGACGACCAGATTCGACGTTGAGGCACTGGCGAAGAAGAGCGGGCGCGGACCGGCGAGCGAGTAGATGGTGTGGTCAGAGATCGCGGCAGGGCGAAAGTCGATGCCAATGGTGGCGGCTGTCAGAGTGCCGCGCAGGCTCTGTTGCAGTGCGGCGCCGAGTGTCGCGGGAGCAATGGGCTGCGTGGTGCGAAGGACGACCGCGGAATGGATCGGCACCCATAGTCCTGAGGCGGGTTGGGCGCTTGAGAGAGTGAGAACGGCGTTGAGACCGGCGGCCTTGATGGCAGTAGTGAGGGCCTCGCTGGACGATGCGGCAGAGACAGGCGGAGGCATGTCGATGCGGGTCTCGAAATCGCTGGCAGATCCGGTTTGCGGAGCGGAGAGGTCGGGGTCGTCGGCGTAGAGGTCGCGAGGCTTTTCGGGTTTGTAGTTGCCGAGGAGCTTTTCGTCGAGTGCGCGAACGGCATCAGCGGGATCAGTGGTCGCGGTGGCGCGGAATACTCCGGTGTTGGCCGGGACGGAGGCGGCGAGTTCGGCAAGGGTGGCGTTGTCGGGTGCTTCAGGGGAAGGCGACTTCGGCAGCAGGACGCGCTCCTCGCGGAAGCGGTTTGGCTCAAGATAGAGGTCGGCCGAGGCGGCGCGGAACTGCTTCATCCAGGTGATGTTCTGCTGGATCCAGTACGTGTAGAAGGACGGCATCGGCACGATACGGTCAAGGTTGAGCACCATGTGTAGGGCCGGTGCGGTCTTCTCAGGGATTAGCGCAGCAGAGGCGTCGTGGAACCAAGGCTCCTGCGCGACCGAGCTATTGCCGTGGCCGGCGATCAGTTCGAGCGCGTTGGCGATAAGGTCTTCGCGTGTGGCGAGCAGGAGGAGATCTCCTGTTTGCGCAAAGGCGACGGTGCGCTCAGGGCTACCCGAGGTGCGGACGTAGAAATCAGCTGAGCCTGCGTGGCGGCGGCTGAAGCTGCCACGGGACTGCAGGAGTTGGCTCTGCGCGGACTGCTGGGCGGGCATGAGAGTGATGTAGAGGAACTCGAGGTTGCCGACGTCGTACCAGGCGAAGACGGACCGGGTGCCGGCGACCTGGTTCAGCAGCGCGTTACCGGCCGGGACGCCCGCGGCGTGGGCGAACTCGTCCTGCGCGCCGGCGAGACGGTCGAAGAGATGCGAGTTCTCAAAGACGGCATAGTTGTTGGACTTGAGCCAGGCGGCGCTCTGTGGGGAGTTCGTCCAGCGATGGAGGAGCGCGGCAAAGTCAGGAGACT
This sequence comes from Rhodanobacteraceae bacterium, assembly GCA_903970285.1. Taxonomy (GTDB): domain Bacteria; phylum Acidobacteriota; class Terriglobia; order Terriglobales; family Acidobacteriaceae; genus Edaphobacter. The sequence continues at coordinate 7,390 of CAJCHN010000121.1, forward strand.
CGATGGTCAGGAGCGCGTCCTGCGGGATATAGGCGGTGAGGGATGCGGGCGCAGCCGGCTTGTGCGGACGCGCAGTCTGGATGGCCACGGCGGCGACGCTGACGCAGAGCAGGGCGATGAGGGTGAGTCGTGTCTTCATTCGGAGTCCTCCTGGATGAGGGCGGAGGCGGTGAGGCGGGGGCGAACCTGCACGGGCTGGGCGAGAGCCTTTTGGAGGTGCGGGCGGCGGGCCGCGTTGCGTTGTTCGAGTTGCAACTCGGCTTTGAGTTCGTCGCGGCGGTGAGTGAGGACGGGATCGGGCTTCGCGGTGTCTTTGCCGACGTCGACGGCCAACTCCGCGTAGCCGAAGGCAGCCGCGAGGTCGCCGTCGCGCTGGTTTGCCGCAGCCAGCTTGGCGGCCAGACGTATCCGGGTGGAAGTGTCAAGCGTGCTTGCGAGCGGAGGCAAGGTGGCTGAGTTGCTGGAGGATCTTTGCAGTGGTTCGAATTCCCCTTGCGGAAGGTCTGCCGCGCTGACGTTGGAAGCATCGTCATCATCGACAGCATCATCAGAAGCGGCCTGGTGGGTGGGGGTCGGCTGATTGCTGGTTGAGCCCAGTATTGCGAGGGTCGCGGAGGCGTCCGCGTCGTCAGGTTGGGCGAGCAGAAGGTTGAGGCGGTTGCGGTCAGAGTTGATGCCAACGGGGGCGATCGCGATTGCCTCGCGCAGGAGTGTGTCACGGTCTGTGAAGGACACGGTGGTTGCGGCGGCAAGGGCTGCGCGAGAGGCACTGGCATACGGCTGGCGCGCGGCTTCAAGCGTGGTCGGGCGCGAGAGGAAGGTCAGTTCCCTGCTGCCAAGATCAGCTTGCAGGGAGATGCCGAGTGCAGCAAGGTCGCTGGCGGCTTTGACGCGGGTCTCGTAGGCGGCTGACGCATCTTTCGCGACGGCGACGAGGTTGGCGCGGGCTTGATCCCTGGTGCCTGAGTCGCGCTGCGCTTCAGCGAGGCGGAGGCGGTAGGTGGCGTTCCACGGCACAAGCTGAACAAGGGATTCGAGGAACGGCAGAGCCTCTGCGGGGTGGTGAGTGGCTTCGAGCAGGTTGGCGGCGGAGTCGGTGTTGATGTAAGGGTTGACCTCGCCATATGGCACGTCGGGGTGGTTCCAATCGAAACTGCCGTCCGGGTTGCTGATGGCTGCACGTTGCGTCGCCGAGGCTGTGCCAGGGATCAGCGAGAGCTGGCGCAGGAGGTCGAGCGCACCGGGCAGGTCGTTGGTGTCGAGGCGAAGCTGGGCCAGCGAGAGGTAGTTGGTCGAGTCAAGTTTGTCTTCCTGCTGCTTGTGCTCGAAGAGGAACTCGGCGAGCGGGCGGATCTGTGCCGGATTCGGCTTGTAGGCCGGGGTGGACGTCTGAAGACGGTAGAGGGCGGAGTTGAAGTCGGTCTCGGCGGGCAGCGTCTCAGGGTCGGCGCGCCACGAGTCGACCAGCGTTGTAATGCGACTGGTTCGGACGGCAAGCATGATGCGGTCCATCAGGAAGCGTGAAGCGTCTTTGTCCGGTAGCGTCTTGAGGAGCGCTTCGGCCTGGGGGAGCTTGTTCTGGGCGAAGTACCGCTCGATGAGTTCACCCTGATAGCCGGCGGGGGTGCGATAGCCGGAGCCCGAGTTTTCCTGAGGCTGGTTGCGGGCGAGGTCGATCTCACGCTGCAGGATGATCACGACGGCATCCTCACTGAGCCATGGCTTGCCTTGCCATGGAACCTGGCGGAGATCGTCGAGGACCTGGAGCGGGTCGGAGGCGCTACTTGCCAGCTTGGCGACGAAGGCAGCGCCTTGCTGCGGTGTGGCGGCCGAGGTGTAGACCGCCTTCAGGAGTTCGTTCGAGCGGTAGTTGCCGTTCTTCGCTAGATAGCCGCTGAGGATGGAGGTGATCTCGGGCCGGTAGGTGGCCGCGAGATGGTGGGTGCCGAGATGATCGAGAATCGTCTCGAACGAGGTGAAGAACTGCTCGGGATAGATGGCGTGCTGCTGCATGCGAAGCAGTTGCCCGAGTGCGTTGTGCCATTGTTCGATCGCCGCGTCGCGGCGGCCGGCTCGGTAGAGGATCAGGGCGAGTTCATCTTCGATGGCGGCGGTGTCCGAGGTGGCCGGGGCGAGTTCGAGAACGTGCTTGTACTCGAGCAGCGCGGCGTCGGTCTGGCCGGCTTCGGCGTAGCTGCGGCCGAGATTGCGGTAGCTTTCGGGGGACACGGGGGAAGCTTCGACTTCGGCGGGCAGGAAGTCTTCGGCGTCGGGCAAGGATGAGGCTTTTGAGACCGTTGCAAGGAAGATGCCGAAGCGGTTGGCGTAGTAGAAGTAGGTGTCTCCGGTGAGCTGACGGGCTGGGTTGGCCGGCACGCCGATGCGAGCGCCGATAGTTACGTTTGCCGCGAGAGGCTGGGTGAAGTCGTCAAGGCTGGTGGGGATCGTCGTTGGGGTGGCGAAGTAGGTTTCGACGAGCGAGGCGGAGGCGGGTCGCCAGACTGCGGGAAGTGCCTGGCCGCGGCGGGCGACGGCGGTGAGCGCCTGCGCCTCCGTAGCGTGGGCGACCGTGTAGTTCACGGCTGCGTCGGCGAGCGAGTTGTTCTTGTTGCCGGCGAGCGCGGTGAGGGCGGCGCGGTCGTGGCGCAGCAGCAGGTCGAAGTAGCGGTCGCGCAGGTCGTTGTTGGTGCGCAGAATGAGCGCGCGCTCGACGCGCATCTCGTCGGCCGTGTCGCCGGCGTCACGGTAGGCTTTGGCGGCCTGTTCCCGGATTGCTGCAGCCTGCGCCGGTGGGACGAGTGGGGCATAAGCTTCGAGGGTCTGGGCAAGGTCGGCGAAGGCGAGGCGGCGGCGCTCAAGAGCCGAGTACGGCTCGAGGTTGGCGGCAGCCTCGGTCCCGCCGCGCAGCAGAATCTGCTTACGCCATGCGGCTTCGCGGTCGGCGAGCCCGGCTGCGGTAGCGGCTTCAAGTGCGAGGCTGGCGTCGGTCTCGTGGAGGTGGTCGAGGGACTCGGCTAGGGCCAGCTTCTGCTCGGGCGTGTAGTAGGTCTGGACGGCGGTGCCGAGGGCGCTCACGGCGAGACGGAGCTGCTCGTCGGCCAGCTCGCGCTGGCGATGTGCGAAATCTTGGCGGAAGCTCTCCGCCGCGTCTGCGGAGAGCTTTTCACCCGCGAACTGGGCGGCGAGCACTGCTGGCGAGGTCGCCGGCACTTCTGCGGCCTTGCGAAGTGCCTGGAGCTTGCGGAGCGCCTCCTGAGCTTTGCCGAGGCGCGTCAGGACGCGGGCGTAGGTGACAGGCCCGGATGAGGCCTGCGAGTAAGCAAGGGAGCGTGGCGGCGAGAGCAGACTGGTACCGGCGAGGGTGACGCCGCGCTCAGCAAAGGGTTCGGCCTGGGCGAGAAGGTTCCAATTCGCGAGCTGATCGGCGATGGTGAAGTTGTCCGCAGCGGCCTCGGCGTGGCCTTCGAGGTAAGCGGTGCGTAGCGCCTTGACGGCTTCCTCAGGGCGCTGCTGCCGGGCACGCAGTTCGGCGAGCCGGACCATCCATGAAGGATCGTGGTAGGTGAGCAGGTAGAGGCGGGAGAAGTCTTTGGCGGCGAGTTCGAACTGCGCGGGATCGGTCTGGCTGAGGCGCAGTTCGAGGTTGACGCGAGCGGTGTAGAAGTCCGCGCGATCCTGGCGGATGGCGATCACCTGCGACCATGCGGCTTCGGCGGCAGGCAGATCGCCGAACGCCGTTTCGACCTCTCCAAGCAGGGCGGCGAAGCGCGAGTCCTTGGGTGAGTCGCGCACAGTAGTGCGGAGGAAGTCGACAAGTTGCGCCTGGCGATCGTAGCGGCGGGCGTAGAGAGCAGCCTCCTGCGCGGTGGCGGTGTCCTCCGGGAAGGCCGACAGCAGGGCGATGTACTGAGCTGTGGCGCCTGCATAGTCTTTGGAGCGGGTGAGCGCGGGGATCAGACCGCGGCGTAGCAGCGCGATGCTCTGGCGGCGCTCGTCGGGGCTGAGTTTTGCGTCGGTGCGGGCGAGTTCGAGGCGGGCTAGGAAGAACTGCTGGAGACCGGCGTCGTCGTGCGCGCGAGCGTAGCTGGCGGAGATGACGGCAATCACGCGGGCGTCGTAGGGCGTCTGCGCGAGGAGCGTCGTGGCAAGGGCGCGAGCCTGAGCTGGGTCGTCGTTGTCATTGGCACGGCTGGCGGCTTCGAGGGTGAAGTCGCGGGCGAGCTCGGGCGTGGCGGCTCTTGTGGCTTCGAGCAGCGTGGCAATAGCCTTCGGGGCCTGGTTGTTGCGTGCATAGAAGTCGGTCGTGGTGCGGACGACGCCGAGGACGCGTGGATTGGCGCGGTAGACGCTGTCAATCATGCGGCTGGCGGCGGCGATATCTTTATGCGCTTCGAGCGAGCGGGAGAGCGTGTATTCGAGCTCGATCTTCTGCACGGGGTCGGGCGTCAGGTCGGCTTGCCTGGCGAGGGCGCGCTCGTAGACGGGCGTCAGGCTGCGGTCCTGGGCCTGGTTGCCAACTACTTCGGCTTGTTCGAGCGTCGTGGCGTGGGCGAGCGCCTGGTCAAAGAGGCTGGTCAGCAGCGGGTTGAGCTCGGGCTCGCGGTGCTGGGCGGCGAGGACGTCGGCGCGCAATGTGAGCGCGGCCGGGTTCTTGGGCTCGGCCATGAAGGTGCCCGCGGTGGCCTTGTCGACGAGGTCTGCGGTGGATTTTCGCCGGGCAAGCGTGAGCAGGCGGCCGCTGGACTCGGGCGTGCCGACGAAGCTCTGCGCGGTGGCCCAGAGGTTCGAGTCGGCGGCGTCCGAAGGCGGCTTGAAGAAGTTGCCGAGCGGGGCGAAGACGGAGTCCTGCTTGAGGGCCGGGTCGATGGGGTGAAGGACGGCGTTCGTGTACTCGGCGATAGCGGCGGGGAGGTTGTGCCGGTTCTCCTCGATGGCGCCGGCTTCATAGGCGAACAGCGAAGACGAGTGAAAGCGGGTGCGGGCTACGTGGAGCTGGGCAAGCGCGGGGTCGAACTGGAAGTAGTCCCAGAGGATGGTGGCCGAGAGCAGGAAGCCCTGCGTGGAGCCGGGATGGAGCGTGGTCATGCGCTGCCAGTAGGGCTCGACCCAGGCAAGGTCTTCGCCGCCGATGCTGGTGGCTTCGGCGTAGAGGTCGCCGAGGGTGGCGAGGCGTTCGACGCTATCGGGCGCGGCGTTGAGCAGGTTGTTCTCGAAGGCGACGGCGCGTTGCGTGGAGGCGCTGGTTGGGTCGAGATAGGCTTGCGAGCGGTAGAGCGAGACGGCGGTGTCGCCGAGGTCGGAGTCGGCGGGGTAGGCTTCGGCGACCTGCGCGAGCAGCGGGGTGGCCTGCTCGTAGTGCGAGGTGAAGAGGTCGATGCTGGCGAGTTCGCGTGTGGCGGCGGGGTTATTGTCCAAAGACGGAACGCCTCCGAGCGCGGCGCGTTCCGCTTCGAGCTTGCCGTTGCGGCTGAGCCAGGTGAGGAACTCGGTTTCGAGCTCAGGCGACTCCCACCAGACGCGGCGGATAAGTGCTTCGTAGGCGGCGGGTTCGCGCGTGGCTTTGGCCTGGTAGGCGGCGAGCAGATTCTGAGTGAACACAAGGTCGTGGGGGAAGCGTTTGGCCGCGTAGAGGTTGAGCTTGACGGCGAGCTGTGGGCCGATGGGCTCGCCGGAGTTGACTTGCCGGAAGTAGGCGTCTAGGTCTGTGCCGGAAAGATGTCAGTGACCTTGCCGGTGAGCTGGGCGAAGGCGTCGCGCTTCTTTTCGCGCAGGTAGAAGCGCGCCAGCTTGTCGTACCAGGTGGGTTGCTGGAAGCGCGCGATGGCGAGCTCGAAGGTCTTCTCCTGCTCAGCGGAGAGGTTGTTCTGTTGGAGAAAGGTGGCGAGCTTCTCGTAGAGGAATGGGTCGTCCGGGCTGCGGTCAAGCTGGGTGCGCAGGACGGCTAAGGCGCGGGGAAGGTTGCCGGTCGCGGTGAGGCGGCCAAGGTAGCGGTCGAGCTCGCGGCTGTAGGCTGCGGCAGCGGGAAGGGTGCGGCGCGTGGGGGGCGCAGTAAGCGCGAGCTGCTTCAGGCGGCTGGTTGAAGCGGCGCCACTGTCGGGGAGTTCGCTCAGATCGGTATTGTCGGTGTAGGCACCGGTCTGATCGTAGAGGGTGACGCGGACGTTTGGAGATTCATTGGCTGAGGCGGACTGCGGCGGCTGCGCGGCGGCGGAGAGCGGCATGCCGTTGGTCTGGGCGGCAAGTTCGGCGAGCTGCGACTCGTAGAGAGCGAACTCGTCTGCCGTGTCGTTCTCCTGGGCGTACGCGTCGGCGATGAGGTCGGCGACCTCCAGCCGCTGCGGCGCGGTGGCGTAGGTGGCGAGGAACTGTTTGCCTTCGGCGATGACCGTCGCGGGCTCCCCGTACTGGCTGATCGCGCGAAGCAGTTCGGCGTGGAGCGCGGGGCGCTCGGGCGCGCCGGGGAAACGCTTGTCGAGGTCGGCGAGCAGTTCGGCAGCCTTGGCACGGTGGAAGTAGCTTTGCGCCTTCTCGTTTTCTGCGGTGTAGGCGGATTGGATGCCGTTGCCGTTGAGCCAGAGCGAGAGGATGCCGTTCCAGTAGCCGGGACCCTGGTCGAGAGTGGCGATGTCGCGGTAAAGTGTGAGGTTCTGCGCGCCGAGCGCGAGCGGCTGGTCGGGGGCTTCAAGCAGAGTATGGACAAGGCCTGCGAGACCGGACTGAGCTGCGGGTTCGCCGTTGGGCAGCGTGCCTTCGTTGGAAGCGAGGGCATAGTTGTAGCGGGCGGACTCGGCGTAGGTGTGGGTGGTTTCGGCGAGCGCGGCGAGGGTGTAGAGGTCGAGCGGCGTCCATGTGCCGTTGCGGGCTTCCCGCTCCACGCGGAAGGCGTCGAGGGTGCGCTGCGCGGCGTCGGGCCGGCCGGCCTGCTGGTCGTAGTAAACGATGCGGGCGAGGGCGTTGAGCGCCTCGGGGCCGTCGGGGTGGGCGGCGAGGCGTTCACGGGCGTCTGCGACAAAGGCACGCTGGCGATGCGTCTGACCGAGCAGCGCGAAGTAGGCCTGGATCAGTTCAGGCGGCCAGAGCGGGGCGAAGGCGTGGTCGCAGACGGCGAGCGCGGCGGCGGTGTCGCCCTCGCTTTCAGCAAGGAGTGCCTCGGCGCGTATTGGAAAAACGTTGTCTCCTGGGAACTGCCTGCTGTAGCGGGCGATCAGGGCCTCGGCTGCCTTGCGGTCCTTTTGTTGCAGCAGGAACTTCAGGTTCAGGGCGTAGACGGCAGGCTGGTCGGGGTAGCGGTTGAGGAAGGCGGTCAGGATCGAGGCGGTTTGTGAGGGTGGGAGCGCCTGGTCGGCCGCGAGGAAGAGGAGGCGATCGTAGGCGATCCACGAACGCTGCTGCGTGGGATCAAGGTATATCTCGGACGCTGGCGGAGGTGCGGCGGCGGCTTCACCAAAAGCAGCGATCGCCTGTGGGATCATCAGGCGGCGCTGGTAGAAGTCTGCAAGCTCGAGCTCAGCGGCGGCGTGGTCTTTGGCGTTGGCGGCGTAAAGCTTCCAGTCGGCCTCGGCGGCTCGTGCGTCGAGCGCCTGCTCGTCGGTGCGGGCGCGGAGCTGGTAGAGTTCGGCGTTGTCGGGAGAGGAGGCGATGAGACGGCCTAGTTCGGTCTGGGCTTCCTTCGGTGGGCGCGGGTAGAGCTCGTCCGCAGCGGGGAGGTGCATGGTGCGGTAGAGGGCGGCTTCGATGGTGGAGGAGCCGACGATGTGCTGGAGCCACTCAGGAAGCGTGGCATGGGCGGTGAGCGGAACGAGCAAGAGCGTGGCCAGCAAAATACTTGTTCCGGCCCGGAAACCCATCCTAGCTACGTAAGGGTGGGGCACGAGCGTTCTAAAGGAAAAGCTACGGGAGGATGTCAACGGAGACCTCCTGCGTCCCGAGATTGTGTGCGATGTCTTCGGCGGTGACGGTGAGGGTGTAGCGGCCAATGGGCAGGTCGGGCGGTATGACTAATGTACCGGTGTTCGTCGCGGCGCGAGCGTTCCAGCGCAGGGTAACCGGTTCGACGCCTTCGATGCGGGCGGTGAGAGTGCGTGTGCTGGCGGTTGCGGCCGCGCGGATTTCGAGCGCCTCGCCGCGGTGCAGGCTGGTGCGGGCGAGTTGCAGCTTGACCGCGGGCGGCGTGCTGGCGATGACGAAGGTTTTAGCTTCGCGATAGGTGTTGCCGTGGGTGTCGCGCAGGATAAGCCGCACGGAGTAGGTACCGTCCTTCATCTCGGGTGGGGCGAGGAAGCGCGTCTCCCAGAGACGGTTGGCCTCGTCGCCGGGTGCCTTCAGGTCTTCGCTCGCAAGATGGCGCAGCGGCTTGGTGAGGCCAAAAGGAAAGAGAGCGATCACGGAGTCAATTTGAGCGTCGGTGCGGACGCGCAGGACAGGGTCGCCCGGGCGGATGACACGCGGCCGTAGCAGCGAGCGCGGCACGGCGAGGAAGCTGGTGTACGGCGTCACGAACTTGTAACGGCGGGAGAGACGTATGATCTCGTCGATGGCTGCGGTGGTTTCGCCGTCGCGGTCGATCTGGTCGAGCAGTGCATTGACCCGCGCTTGCGCCCATAGCCGCGGCAGTTGCGGGTGCGATGGGTCGACAGCTGGCAGCGGCGTCTGGGCGCGGGCTTCAAGCGGCGCGCCTTCACGGCTGGCTCGGGCGGTGAGGGTGAGGGGCTTGGCTGAGGGTTGATATTGCCCCACCCACTGCGCGATCGAGCCCGGATAGACGGCATCGTCGAGTGGGTAGATGTACGATATCTGGCCGGCGGGCGAGGCTTCAAAGCTCAGGCCGGCGACGGGGTTCCGGGTGAGCTTCGAGATGAAGGATTGCAGGTGGAAGTCCACCGGCTCGGTCGAGAGCACCGGCTCCAGGAAGCCGCCGTTCTGAGCGAGCTTGCGCAGCAGCGGCAGGTTGGCGTCGTCGCCGACAGCGAAGACCACGGTGTGCGGGGATGCGGCGACTGCTTCCACTGGCTGGCATAGCGGGCGGCGATCTTGCCCGGCAGGATGGTCTCGCCGCGGTCGGAGCCGCCGTCGGTGAAAAGGGTGAGGGTGGTCTCCGGCTGGGTCGATTGCGCGAGCGCGGCGGTGAGGGCCTTGGGCAGGTCGGTGCCGCCGCGCAGCTTGCTCGCCCGCACGAAGTCGAGCGCCTGCTTGATGTTTTCGGGTGTCGCGGCGACGGGCTGCGGCTGGAAGCTCGTGACGTTCTGGTTGAACAACAGCACGTTGAACTTATCGCCTTGCTTGAGATTGCGCAGCGTAGTTTCGAGCGCGGCGTAGGAGCGCTCAAGCTTTTCCCACTGCATGGAGAGCGAGTTGTCGAAGAGCAGGAGGAAGGTGCGGCTCGAAATTTGTCCCAGGCTGGCTGGCTGAGGCTCGCCGATGAGCAGTTGCGCGGCAAAGAAGCCAGGTTCAGAGACGTTGCGCGGGGTGTTCGGGGCGGCTTCACCCGGCAGCGGCAGCGGGACGTTCGGGTCGCGATGGGTAATGGCTTCGAGCTTGTCGGCGGCCTGTTGCGAGATGCGCCAGGTGGCGTCGAAGTCTTCATCCAGGGAGAGGTTCTGCGCCTCGAATGAGCCTTCTGCGGTGTGCGGATCGTTGGTCGTGAGCACAAGCGGAAAGAGCTTGGATGGCGTGGCAAAGGTTTCGATGGGATGGGCGGCGTGCAACACGAAGTGCAGCTTGAAGGAACGCACCTGCTGCTTTTCGCCGGCATCCGGCTTGAGCGAGAGCGCGAAGAACTGTTTGAAGTCGGTCGCACTGAGCCGCTGGTGGTACTCGAGTTCGAGCCGTTTGGTCCCATACGCCGGGATGGGCACGATCTTCGCCGTGAAGAGCGAGGTAGCGCGCGGGTCTTTCTCGTCACGTTCACCGGCTTCAAGCAGGCCGGGGTCGATGGCCTGCGCCTTGGCCTCGGCGTAGACTTGCTCGGCGCGCTTGCGCTCAAGGATGACGGCAGGGATGCGCACGGGGCCGTCCCAGACGGCGAAGTCGGAGACAGTTGAACCGCTGGGTAGCGCGAAGCGGTAGGTGCCTTCTTCGATGTTCGCGGTGTGGTTGGCGAAGATCTGCACGATGGAGATGTGGGCGTCGCCATCGTCGATGACGATGTCGACGCGCATCTCGTCGAGCGAGAGGATGCTAGGGTCGGGGGCCTGCCTGTCGCGCGGGATGAGCGTTCCGGCGTCGGCGTGCGCAGCGATGGAGGTGCAGAGCAGGAGGAGTGCGGCGAGGATCTTCATGGGAGGTCCGCCTCTGCGATGCGGACGAGGCCGTCTTCAGTGCCCATGTAGAGTTGGCCGTCGCGCGCGGCGAAGGCGGTGACGTTGAGCGATGGCAGGCCGCTGGTGACTGCAGACCACCGGGCGGTTGCCGCGTTGTAGACAAGCAAACCGTGGCCGAGCGTGCCGGCATAGGTGTGGGTCGCGGTGGCGAAAATAGCGTTCGGGTTGATGACGAGCTCCCTGGGGGTTCCAGTGGGAAGCTCGACTGGGGTGAATTGGCCCTGCGAGTCGAGGGTCTCGATGCCTGCGCCGTAGGTGCCGACAAGGTAGCCGTTGCTGATTGGCAGCAGCGCGGTGATCCAGTTGTGCTTGAGCCCGGAGTTGGCGACGGTGAGGCTGCGGGTTACGGTCTCGGCGTTGAGGACCGACAGCCCCCCTAGCGTGCCGGCGAGGAGCTGGTTCTGCTTCGCGGCGAGCGCGTAGACGTGGTTGTTGATCAGGCCCTGAAATCCGTAAAGGCTCTCCGGCCCGCGCGGTGTGAGGAAGGTGAGACCGGCAGGCGTCGCAAGGGCCGTGCCGCTGGACGTGAAGGCGATGTCGGTGACGTGATCGGAGATTAGGCCGTCGCGGCGGGTGAGGGTCTGGCGCGGGGTGCCTTGCTGGTCGAACAGGACAAGGCCGTTCGCGGTGGCGGCGGCGATGATGTGACGCTCCGGGTCGAGCGCGAGCTGGTTGATGCAGAATAGGTGATCGTCTTCGAGGTGGCGGACCGGCGCGCCGGGGTTGGGAAGCAGCAAGTCGAGGCCGCGATCGAAAAAGCCAACGTAGAGCGTGCCGTCCGGCGCGAAGGCAAGCGCGGAGATGTTGTTGTCGGTGAGGGTTTGAGAGGTTGCAGACGGTGCGAGCACGGGCGTCCATCCGGTGCCAGTGCGACGCACGAGCGCGCCGTCGATAAGAGCGTAGAGCGCGTCAGGAGCGGCGAGGAACGCGTCGACGCGATCGTTGCTGACTGTGCTGGATGGACCAGCGGAGATGCTTGCAGGCAGGAGGTGGGCAGGGCCAGCGAGAGGAATCTGGCGCACGCCCTGATCGAGTGTGCCGACGGCAAGTTGATCCTGCGAGACTGCGAGGACGTGACCGAACAGGCCTTTCGCCAGCACGCGGGTCGGGTGTAGCCCGGGCGCTTCGAGGTCAAGCTCGGCGGTCCCGACCGGCGTCCCTACATAGGCTCGGTGGCCGCGAACAGCCAGCGCTTCGACCTGGTCGTCGGGAAGGCCGGAGGCGGCGTCGGTCCGCTCCGCGGTGCCGGCGTGCACATAAAAGACGCCTTGGTTGCGGGTTCCGAGCAGATACGACGCGGCGTCGACGGCAGCGAGTGCAGTCACCTGAAGCTTCGCCTGGTCGATGCCCGGTAAGCTGAAGCTCAAAGGTGCAAGAGTCTGGCCGTTGTAGAGCAGGAGCCCGTGCTGACGAGTGCCGAGCAGCAGATCGCCCGTCGAGAGCGGCAGTAGAGCGGTCAGGCCAGCGGCTTCGGCGCGTGCGGGCAGAAGCTGGTGCAGCGTAGGTGCCGCGTCTCCGTTTGGCTCGAGCAGCAGCAGGCCGGCCCCATCGGTGGCCAGCAGAAGCTGCGGGCCGTGTGTCCCGCGCAGACGTCCGCTGGCAACGGCCGTGATGGGAGCGACGGGCAGCTCGACGCCGGTGCGCAGGGTGCGCTTCAGCTTGCCCTCGCCGGCGAAGACAGTCAGCCCGGAAGGACCGGCGAGGTACAGGTCACCAGCGAAGAACGCGCCCGTGCTGTAGCGGGGAGTGGAGGCGACGGGTTCGAAGCGCAGGCCGCGGGCCATGCCCGGATCAAGGGTTCTGAGAGTAAAGGCCAGCCGCCCGTCGATCGCAGCGGATCGGGCGGAACGGGTGAGAGTTCGTTGTGAGTTGAAGGCGGCTAGGACTCCAAAGACGAGCAGGAGGGCGGCGGCGATGGCCAGCAGCAGAAGATGGTTCACTCTTCCCTGCCGGAAGGTGGTGCTCGGGCGTTCCATTACGGGGTTCAGCTCCGTTCCGCCGCATCCGCGACGAAGACGCCCTAACGTAGCACCCGGGCCATCTGTGGAAAACTTCTACTTCGCAGCAAAGGTGTTTGCCGCGGTGCATCGCCGTTCAAGACGATGGTCTTACCATGCAGATCAAGATTTGACCAACGGGAGCATCGATCATGTAAAGCTTCCACGTCGCCGATTGGCGATCCTCTCAATGAAGAGGTTGGATCCGCTTACATCGTCTTCACTTTACATCGGGACGTTCGGTCAGCCAGCTTTGCAGTACTACATCGCTGCCTTCAGCTCGCTTGCAAGCTACTTTGATGTGCTCTGCAAAGAGCAATCGGCGCGGACGATGAAGCTGTGCGGAGATGACGCCAAGATGGAAGACGAATATCACACCCACGTCGCCTAAACCATTGGAGAAGGAAGCCGAAGTGTTCTCGATTGGATGGCCGAGCTGCGATGAGAGGGGCAGTTCGCCCATACTCCCAGATCGAACTCTGAAGTGCTACCGACGCGCCACTGAGCAGTAATGGTTCTGAATTGCTGAGAGAACAGACCAAAGCACTCATCGAGCCTCAAGAGACTCTCCGTGCAGCTCTGAAACCAAGCTCTTCCGCATGGAGCTCTCGGTACCTTGGAATTCTTAGTTGCAATGGTGTCGATGAGCCCTTTGGCGATTCTGCATCAGTCGAAACGCATATCCGGAGACAAGAGCGTTCATCAAGGCTTCATCCCGCGGGATGCTTCTCGCAGCGCAACGGTCCTGCCGATCAGAGCAAAGATCAGAAGGACGAATGATGTGAGCCAAGCTCCTAAGCTGACCGGCTGAGGCACATACATTCCAATCAGTAGACCGCCGCTGACTAGGACTGCGCATAAGACGGAGAATTGCCACATCCCGTACATAAAGACGAACGGAAGGTAATGCGCTCCCAAGACAATCATGAAGGCGGGGTAGAACCATCCTGGATGGACTGAAGCGATCGCAAGCACAACGGGTAACGATAGGGGCAGGGTGAAGGCGACCTGCATTCCGAGTGCATTCATAGGGTGGCCTTTTGGAAGAGCGGAGCGATGACCCATCATCCTTAGCAGAAGTTGGGTTAGCGGGAAGATAAGAATCCCGCCAAGAACGAGGATCAGTCCTCCTACTCGAAGCGAATGCCATGTGCAGGCGCAAGCGGATGCGAACCACAGGACGGCTGATACGAGCTGGCCGGCAAAGCCCCCGATGAAGGTCTCCTGAACGTCCCTCTGCGCCTGAGCTAGTTCCATGATGCGCTATCGTAAATGGTTCGGTGACATTTCTGACGATAAGTCGGTTCTCGGAAACAGCCCGCCCGGGTGTTCTCACGGTGACGAGAACAGGCCTTACGCTCATGGAGCGGGAGAGCGGCTCCAGGGCGGGTCAGTTTTCGACCTGGCGATCTGGCGCCAAACAGACGAAACTAGCCGGGCGATAGAATCGCTGGATGTCAGAATCTCCATCGACCGGCAGCTCCGGGCCGGGTGGGCCACAGACACCTGCGCCGGATGAGGCGGCGTCGCTGCACCTCATCCTCTCGATCGGCAGGGCGTTCAAGTTTGTCGATGACTACGTGCGCCCGCGTATGCAGAAACATGGTCTGAGTATGACTGAATTCTCCGTCTTGATGGTGCTGTGGCACGGTGGTCCGACCCCCCTGGGTGAGTTAAGTGAGCGGATTCTGCTCACCGGCGCAAGCACCACCTACACGGTCAAGAAACTGGAGAAGCGCGGGTTGATCGCTCGCGAGGCGCGAAGCGAGGACAGGCGCGTAGTGATGGGAGTGATCACCGAGAAGGGCCAGGCGCTGGCGCGAAAGATTGCTCCGTTACATGCTACGGAGCTCGCAGAAGCGATGCATCATCTCTCCATCGAAGAAAAGAAGACGGCAGCCCAGCTGCTGCGCAAGCTGCGCGGGCTGGGGCCTAAGGAACGCTAAGCAGCTGGTGCAGGAAAACTACCGTTGCTGCCATCCGCACTGCATCCGCCGCTTTCCTGATCCAATCCGTGAGCAGCAGCTTCCGCAGGAGCTCAGGCTCTGAGCCGCTCCGGTTGAAGGCTGCATGGATTGGAAGCTGGAGCAAGACTGTCGAGGCCGCTCCGGCAAGCGACGCGACGACCATCACCCAGACCACCCGTCCGTCGATCCCGGCAGGCGCCCGGACCGCCAACCAGACTTGCAGTGCAAACCCCACCGCCATCGGCGCCACCACGAACGCCTGGATCAGCGGCTGCTGCGCTCTGTGGTACGCCTTGAAAGCATGCGCGGGAATCAAGTGCCAGGTCTGATAGTTAACGAAGCGCTCCACGCAGTTGGCGCCCAGGCAGTATGCGTTCAGCAGAACCACGGCGAGGACCAGCGCTTGCTGCAGAGGTGTTTGCATGAGAGGGAATCCTCTGTGGCTTAGAAGTTATACGTGAGCTGCGGAGCGATGAAGTTCAGGCTACGACCGGGTGGGCTCTGCTTGAGAAATTCGCCGGTGAAGAAATGCTCATAAGCCAGCGAACCGCTGAGATGCCGGGTAAAGGTGTAATCGATCTCCTGCTGGATCTGCGTGCCAAGGAATCGTGCGGTTGAGGTCCCCGGAGCGTGCGTCAGGATGCCCACGATGTTGTAGACGCCATCCTGCGTAGCCTGCCGCCAAAGGACCTCAACATTGGTGTTTGTGCTCGCTTTGCGGCTCAGTGCCGTCTTAAAGGTCGGACGGACGATGATGAGATTGAACGGGCCGAGCAGGATACTTTGACTCAGGAAGTTCCCGTTTGGGAAGAGCGGATTGAATGTGCTGAGAGTATTGTCATGCGGGTTGTGGTCTCCGCTCAGGACCCCTCCATCCAGTTCAGGATGTGGCAAGAAGCGGGCATGATCGAAGGTATAGCCCACGTGATACCCCATTCCCCAGGCGCTGATGTTGCCGGTATGGAAGCGTCCAAACTGAGCCGTGTACTCGAAGTCGTAGTCCCATGTAGGGGTGTGGGACCAGACGCGAGTGCCGATCGTCTCGCGCTGCTCCCGGCCAGTGCCCTGAACATAGCGGGCCGGCTTGTGATCGTACCCAAGGTAGTAGAGATCGACATTAGTGTGAAGGAATGGAAGAGGACGACTCAGGTAGAGCCCCCAGAGTTCTTCAGTGGGATTCGGTTCATTGTCGAAGGTACCGGTCTTGACCTCCGTAGGACGAACCGCAAGTCCGTCCGCGCTCCATTGCCCGGCGTGGAGCATGAGACGAAAGCCATCGAAGGGTTGCTCGACATTCAGGCCAGCCCCGGTGGCGATCAGGCGTGTGGAACCCAGTGATATAAGCTGGCGCCCGGCGCGGACGGCGAGGGAATGATCCGGCGAGGTGAACGGCGCGAGATCAACGAAGGCCTGATTGAAGTCAAGCTTATCCTCGTCGATTCCGGGACGCGGTCCTCCGTCGCGGCCCGTGATCAGTCCGCTGTCGAGTTGCAGAAAGGTGCGGAAGTGTTCGGTGACATGCAGGTCTGAGCTGAAGAGGTATCGCTGCTGAAAGTAGCCGTTGTCCGGGGGCTGTGCGCCAAAAGCAGGGTGGTCCTGGTACTCGCCACGCTCGCGCAGTTGCCCGGTGATCGAGAGGAAGCTGTGGGTGCTCAGAGGGATGTAGTGAAAGCGGTCGCTCCAGTCCCGGTCCGGCGATCCGGATGCGACGGGCCGAGCCAGATACGACCAGTCCATGTCCCAGACCTGTGGTGTAAACGGCGGCGGGTTCACAGTTTGACCGGCAAGCCGAAGGCTGGCGCCCAGTGAAGCCAGTGCGAACAGAGTCAAAAGGTAAGGCAAGGCTCGAGCGTTCAAAGGTCGCCTCTCCAAGAAAGAGCTCGCCCGGAGTGTTGCTCCGGGCGAGGAAGATGTGAGCACTACTTGAGCTTGGAGATCACTTCGTCCGAGAGGATCTTCTGGGCCTTGAGGCCGTCGGGACTTCCGAAGTCGTTCTCGAGCTCGGTGACGATCTGATTGACCACACTGACAGTGACACCGAGGCTACGCAGCCGGTCAAAGGTAGTGTCGTCGCCGAGTGTGGACATGGTTCCGCAGGCATCGGCGATAACATTCACGTTGTAGCCGAGGCGAACGGCGTCTCGCGCGGCCCAGAACAGACATATGTCCGTGGTCAGTCCCGCCAGGATCAGGTTGGTGCGGCCCGCGGCTTTCAGTGCAGCGACGAGTTCTGGCTGATCGAAGCAGCTTAGAATGCCGCCCCGCTTGAAGCGTGCGGCGAAGGCATCCGGCGCGACCTCCTGGATCTCCGGCAGCGTGGGCCCTACGTACTCTTCCATCGTCGTCGTGAGGAAGAGTGGGATGGAGAATGTAATGCCCATGCGGGCCAGGACGCGGCAACTGGCGATGACCGTCGACTTCGGCAGGCTCTTGACCCAGTCGATGGTCATTGTCTGGTGGTCGACAAGCAGGATGATGCTGTCAGTGGGCGAAAAGCGAGGTGCGACGTGGACCATGAAAGTCTCCTTGCTGATGAACAGCAACTGCTTAGAATTCTAATCAATTTCTAAGGAATTGGGTTAACAAAGGTTTCGTGGCGAAAGGTTTTGCAGAGCCGCATCGGTCAGAATGGAGCAAATTCAGGCGATCAAGTGCGCGTTAGAGGTCTGGAGCATAGCGAAAGTTTGGCTTCAACACCCTCTCTGTGCAGCCCTGAAACGAAGCTCTTCCGCATGGAGTTCTCCGACCACAGGAGATCTTTCACGCGCAACAAAGAACCGGTGCAGTCCCCATCTGATCCACCGGTCTGCCGCCCCTCTCCAAGCGCAGAAGCGGGCGGACAGAAATCCTCTGCCCGCCCACCGGTCGAGCTACTTCTTGGCGGTCGACTTCGCGTGTGCATCGGTCGAATGTTCGTGGGCTTTGGTGGAGTGCTCATGGGCCTTCGTCGAGTGTTCCGCGCCCTTGGCATGATCGCCCTTCTCGTGGTGCTCTGCAGCGGTTTTGTGTTCCTTGGCGGCGTTCTCGTGATGCTCCGCGGCTTTCTTGTGCGCTTCGTGTGCCATGTTTGCTCTCTTTCCTGTGCTGCTTGGCGTTCGGCTCTATAAGCCTCGCAGACAGTACAACAACCGACGTGAATTTGTCGACCCGCAGCTCCTCACCTCGACCGGATAAGTGCATGCCCAAATATGGTGCAATTTCCGGCCATACTCCGCACCCTCGGAGTCTAACCGTATCTCCTGTCGTCTGAATACTTTGCATCTTAATCAGCGGGGTAGGGATATCCCGTCGAAATCGCTCGCCATGGAACCCAACTCCGCAAAACGCATCCCATCAGCATGCCTGTCGAAACCACCAACTGGGCGGGAAACTACACCTTCCGCGCCGCCGAGCATGTCTCCCCGTCCTCCGTCGAGGAGATCCAGCACCTCGTCCGCTCGCGCCCGCGCCTCAAGGCGCTCGGCCGCCGCCACTCCTTCAACTCCATCGCCGACACCACCGGCACGCACATCTCCCTCGACCGCCTGAAATCCACCACGCTCGATTCCGACGCACGCACCGTCACCGTCGGCGCCGGTATCAGCTACGGCGAACTCGCCCCCTGGCTCGATCGCCGCGGCTTCGCCCTGCACAACCTCGCCTCGCTCCCCCACATCTCGGTCGCCGGAGCCTGCGCCACCGCCACCCACGGCTCCGGCCTCGGCAATGCCTGCCTCGCCGAGGCTGTCTCCGCCATCGAGTTCGTCGATGGCCGCGGCAACCTCCACAAACTCACCCGCGCCTCACATCCCGGCCAGTTCTTCGGTGCCGTCGTCGGCTGCGGAGCTCTAGGCATCGTCACCAGCCTGAGCCTCGACCTTCTGCCCACCTTCCAGGTCGCCCAGACCGTCTACGAAAACCTCCTCTTCGAAACCCTCGCATCCCACCTGCCCGGCATCTTCGCCAGCGGCTACAGCGTCAGCCTGTTCACCGATTGGCAGGGTCACCGGGCTACGCAGGCCTGGGTCAAGCGCCGTGTCCCCGCCGAGTCAGTCGAGCCCGCCAGCTTCTTCGGTGCCACCCGCCAGACCCGCGACCTTCATCCGCTGCCCGACCACTTCGCCCAGTCCTGCACGCCTCAGCAGGGGATCCCCGGCCCCTGGCACGACCGACTCCCGCATTTCTGCATGGAGTTCACCCCCTCGAGCGGTGCCGAACTCCAATCTGAATACTTCGTGCCCATCGCCGACGGCTTCGCCGCCATCACGGCGGTCGAGTCGCTCCGCGAACGCATCACCCCGCACCTCTTCATCTCGGAGCTGCGCACCGTCGCCGCCGACGAGCACTGGCTCAGCATGGCACATCAGCGCGACTCACTGGCTATCCATTTCACCTGGAAGCCTGAGTGGTCCGCCGTCCGCGAAATTCTCCCGCTCATCGAAGCCAGGCTGGCTCCCTTCCGCGCCCGTCCGCACTGGGCAAAGCTCTTCACCATGCCCCACGCAACGCTCCGCTCGCTCTACCCGCGTTTCTCCGAATACGAAGCCCTGCGCCGCCACTTCGACCCGGAAGGCCGCTTAGCCAGCGACTTCCACGATCCTCCTGAGTAGCCAGCCGTTTCACTTCCGCTGAGCGGCCAGCCGGTCCAGCACGCCCTTCAGCGCATCCAGCTTCTGCCCCGCCTCGCCCAGTTTGCCCGCCGCCGTCAACCTCTGGTAGTCGTCGAAGTCTTTCGCTGCCTCGGCGATCATCGCGTTCACATCCGTGGTGGCCGCCGCAGTTCCCGGGCCCGGCGCAGCTCCGGTCGCGGCAGCAGGCGCCTCCGTCGCGCTCAGCGACGAAGCCTCGCCGCCGAACAGGCTCGCCAGCGCCGCCTGGAACGTCGTGCCGTAGGCCAGCTTATCCTGCAGCGCCAGCACCACCAGCCGCAGCTCCGGCATGGGACTCTGCTCTGCCTGCAGATAAATGGGTTCGGCGTACAGCAGTGCCTTGCCCGACGGAATCACCAGCAGGCTTCCGCGCAGCACGTGCGAGCCCTGCTGATTCCACAGCGTCAACTGCCCGGAAAGCTGGGCGTTCTGGTCGATCCGCGCCTCGATCTGCTGCGGCCCGTCGATCAGCCGCGTCTTGGGAAAGTCGTAAACCACCGCCGTCCCATAGTTCGCGCCGTCACTGCGCCCCGCAATCCAGCCAATCAGGTTGTTGCGGTTCGCCGGCGTAAACGGCAGAATCTCCACAAACTCTTCCGCTGTCCCGCCGGGCAGCTTCATCAATACGAAGTTGGGCGACATCGGCTGCACCACCTGCTGCCCCGCGGCCAGGCTGGTCTCGGTCGCCACCGTCCACAGGTCTTCGCGATTGAAGAACACCTCCGGACGCGTCATGTGGTACAGCCCATACACCTCCGACTGCACCCGGAACAGCGCCTCCGGATACCGGACATGCTTGCGCAGGTCTGCCGGCATGGCCGCCGCATCCTTGAAAAGGCTGGGAAAGATGCCGCGATAAGCCGCCACCACGGGGTCCGCGCCGTCGAAGACGTAGAAGGTGACGCTTCCGTTATAAGCATCGATCACCACCTTCACGCTGTTGCGCATGTAGTTGATCGCAGTGTCTCCGAGGCTGTAACGGGTCGCGTAAGGGTAGCTGTCCGAAGTCGTAAACCCGTCCATCACCCACGACAGCCGACCATCGTCGCCCACCACGACATACGGATCCTGGTCGAAGATCAGGAATGGCGCCAGCCTCGCCACGCGCTCGCGAATGTTGCGCCGCATCAGCAGCCGGCTGCCTGGGTTCACATCGTCGCTGAAGGGCAGCGTGCCCAGGTCGCCCAGTTCCGTGGCCAGCAGCACCCGCCGGAGAAATCCACCCAGTTCAATCCCGCCTGTTCCCTGGTACGAGGTCAGGTTGTTGCCCTGCCCCTGGGGATAGTCGAACTCCTGCTGCCGCGTCTTCACATACACATCGGTATTGGTCATCTCGCCGAAGTAGATCTCCGGCCGCGTCACCTTCAGCCCCGCCACCGTGCTCTGCACCGGCATATTGCTCAGCAGCAGCGTGGGCAGGCCCTCCGGCGTGAATCCGTTCACCGGGTTCATGGTCACGCCGTATCCATGGGTGTAGATCAGCTTCTCGTTGATCCAGTTGCGGCTGCTCACCGGCAGCTTGTCCACGTTCAACTCGCGCTCCGCCAACATCACCTCGCGCATGCTTCCGTTCAGTACGTAGCGGTCGATATCGATATCCGGGAAGTCGTAGTAGGTGCGAATCTCCTGCACCTGCCGCAGCGTGTCCTGCAGGGCATGCCAGTCCCACAGCCGGATGTTGTCGAGCGTCGCCTGGTTGTGCGCGGGATCGGTCGCGTCGACCGTCGTCTCCGCCGGAAACTCCTGCTGCTGGAAGGTATCCAGTCCGAACGCTTTCCGCGTCAATTCAATGTTGTGCATAATGTAGGGTTCTTCGCGCACCAACTGGTTCGGCTTCACGATAAAGCTGCTCACGTACCAGCCGGCCACGCCCACCAGCACATAACAGATGGCTGCCGGCGCCACCGCCGCGGCAATCAACACGCCGCGCGAGTCGCGCACCGCATTTGCCGCCGCCAGCAGCGCGCCCAGCAGCAGCGCCGCGCACACCAGCAGCAGCCCCGGAATGCTTACATGGGCGTCGGTGTAATTCACGCCGTCGAAGATGGTGTGATGCTCCAGCAGCATGCTGAACCGGTCCACATACACCATGACCGCCAGCACCAGCAGCAGGAACGCCGCCGTCATCGACAACCCGCGCCAGGGCGCCGACCCATAGCTCAAGCGCCGCCGCTCCAGCGTTCTCGACCCGCTGGTGATGAACAGAAACACGATCGCCGCCGCGCACATTGCGACCGCCAGCGTCAGCAGCCAGCCGTCGATCAACTCCCATGCCGGCAGCGTGAAAAGGTAGAAGTTCAGCGGCCGCCCGAAGATCGGATCGAGCGCGGTTCCCGCCGCCCGGGGCGCATACCAGAACAACGCCAGCGTCGGCCACTGCGCCATCATGGTGATCCCGCTCAATGAGGCGACCACCACGGAGACCGCCAGCGAGATCCAGCGCAGCGCAGGCGCGACCGGCAGGTTCACCGGACGCCCGCCAATCACGATCGGATGCAGCGTCGGCAGATCATCCGCATGCGACCGCCGGATGACCAGCAGAGCCGCATACAGCAAGGCAAAGGTGATGGCTGTAGCCCCTACGAAGACGCCCGCCTCCACGCCCAGCGTCTTCCAGAACACGGCCGCGTAGCCCAGCGAACCGAACCACAGCAGGTCCACCCAGTACGACAGCGCGATCCGCCCCAGGATCAGCAGCCCGATCACCACCGCTGCCAGCACCAACACCCTGCGGCCGCGTCCCGCCTGCCTCAGCTCCGCCGCGTCGATATACTCCGGCAAGACTTGCCTCCGCGTTCCACCCCGGTTACGGGGATCACCGCGATTGTACGGCTTCCAATGGAGCGCCGGATGGTCCTGTCAAACCACTCCCGGCGCTCCCGCCGGGCCACGGAATTGCTCCTTGCGACCAACGTGAACTCCTGGCGAAGCCACCGGGCGTCACAAACTGACCGCTTCATGCAGCCGACCCGTCAGGCGGTACATCAGCCTCTCGTTCAGCAGACGGTCAGCACCGGGCACAGCGCCTCGGCCAGCAGTGCCGGCGTCAGCCCGCGCTCCACCCGTGTCAGCCAGAACGATGACTTGCGCGCACCCAGCACGATCAGATCCGCCCCAACGCGCTCGGCCAGGCCGAGGATCGCGGATGCCGGTTCGCCGTGTTCCACCACGCACTCCGGCGTGCACCAGTCGTAGGTGCTCTCCGGGATGCGCGCCTTCAGCGCCTTCTGGAAACCTTCGTCGAGTGCCTGCCGCGTCTCGCCATAGCGATATTCCGCTTCGACCGTGTAGCAGCAGTAGAGCCGCGCGCCGGCATCCTCCGCCAGCGACAGCGCATACACCGCCGCCTTGGTCGCCTCGGGCGAAAAGTCGTTGGCATACACCACGGTCCGGAACATCAGGGGACCAGGTCCGGGCAGCTTCGCCTTGGGGCCCACCGTCAGCACCGGGCAGCTCGCCGCGCGGATCAGCTGTTCCGCCGTCGACCCCAGCACCAGCCGCTCGATGCCCGTCTTCGACTGCGTCCCAGCCACGATCAGGTCGACACCGTCCTCTTTCGCCAGCTCCAGCAGCGCCTCCGCCGGTTTCCGCGCGGCGCGGCATACCGTCCTGGTCGGGATGCCGGTTGCCAGCAGCTTCCGCTCCTCTTCGCCCAGGCGCTCACAGCCCCTGCGCAGCTTATCTTCCGGCGGGATCTCCAGCTCGGGCGCCGCCCAGGACGAGGTCACCGTCGGATCGACCATGTGCACCAGCTCCAGCGTCGAGCCAAAACGCAGCGCGAGCGAACGCGCATAGGCGACAGCGCGCTCCGAAGCCCAGGAAAAATCAGTGGCAAGCAAAATCGTCTGCATCGATACAGCCGCAGGTTCCTGAAGAACTGGCATGGCATTCACCTCAGCGATTCATCTCGAAAGTCGTCGATTCAGGCTCTCTGCCATGAACCTACTCGCTCGCCGAGGTCGAGGTCTGTGACGTTTGACACACTTCTTGCAAACGCCGCACCTCGCTGAAAATAAGTGGGTGCTCCAAGAATGGTGCACACCCAAAGGTTTTCGACAGCCCTTTGATACCACAGCTAAGTGGCTTGTTATGAATAATATGAGCAACATCTTACGGGGTGGGTGGAAGACCGTCTCCAAACCTCGAAACCGGCCGGTGGAGGCGTAAACTAGACTCTTTGCAGACGTCCGCATCACCCACCTCTGAGGCACCCTTGACCAAGCATCTGCTCCCCATCGAAGCAATCGCCGCCAAACTCGACCTGCCCGAAGCCCTCTACGAACGCCGCAGCGCGATCAGCGCCAAGCTCTCGCTCGACCTGCTGGACGACCCGGCCTTGAATCGCCAGGGCAAGCTGATTCTGGTCACCGCCACCACCCCCACGGTCTCCGGCGAAGGCAAAACCGTCACCTCGATCGGCCTGGTGCAGGGTCTCGAAAAGATCGGCAAACGCGCCATCATCACCTCGCGCGAGCCCTCGCTCGGCCCGGTCTTCGGCATGAAGGGCGGCGCAGCCGGCGGCGGACGCTCCCAGGTCGAGCCTGCGGACAAGATCAACCTGCACTTCCACGGCGACTTTCACGCCATCACCAGCGCGCACAACCTGCTCTCCGCGCTGATCGACTCGCATCTCTTCCACGGCAACGAACTGAACCTCGACCCGGCCGCGATCACCTGGCCCCGCGCCCTCGACATGAACGATCGGGCGCTGCGCAGCATCACCGTGAGCGTTACACCCGCGGACAAGCGGCAGCGCGATGGCTCCAATCGTTCTTCCGGCTTCCTGATTACCGCCGCGAGCGAGATCATGGCCATCCTTTCGCTCACGGAGTCGCGCGAAGACCTGCGTGCGCGGCTGGCCCGCATCGTCATCGGCGCCGACCGCTCCGGCGAACCCGTCACCGCCGGCGACCTGGGCGCGACCGGCCCCATGATGGCCTTGCTCGCCGAAGCCGTCCAGCCGAATCTCGTCCAGACTACCGAAGGAACGCCGGCACTGGTCCATTGCGGCCCCTTTGCCAACATCGCGCACGGCACCAGTTCGGTCATCTCCCAGAAGATGGGTCTCAAGCTGGCGGACTATGTCGTCAACGAGACCGGCTTCGCCTCCGACCTCGGCTTCGCGAAGTACATGGACCTGGTGATGCCGTCATCCGGCATCCGGCCGGCGCTCGCCGTGCTGGTAACGACCGCGCAAAGCGTCCGCAACCAGGGTGAGGGCAGTCTGGTTTCCGGCTTCGCGAACCTCGCGAAGCATATCGCTATCGTCCGCGGCTTCCGGCTGCCGGTGGTGGTCGCGATCAACCGCTTCCCGCAGGATACGGAAGAAGACCTGGCGGCGCTGAAGGAGTTCTGCGAGGCGAACGGCGCATCCTTTGCACTTTCGGAAGCCTTCGCGAAGGGCGGCGAGGGCGCAGCCGACCTCGCACGCAAAGTGGTCGAGGTGCTCGAAGCCAACCCGCACGTCGAGCCTTCGACGACGTATCAGAGCAGCGACTCAGCCCGGGAGAAGATCGCCAGCGTAGCCCGCAACATCTACGGCGCGGACGCGGTCGAGTTTACCCCCCAGGCCGAGGAGAACCTGGCCCGGTTCGCTCGCTGGGGCTTTGGAGAGCTGCCGGTGTGCATCGCCAAGACGCAGTACTCGCTCTCCGACAACCCGAAACTGATGGGCGCGCCGACCGGCTGGACGCTCCACATCACGGACGTGGCGCTCTCGGCGGGTGCCGGCTTCCTGGTCGTCATCTCCGGGGCCATGATGCTGATGCCCGGCCTGCCAAAAACCTCCCGGGCACTGGCCATCGATGTCGATGCGAACGGTGAGATCACGGGGATGAGCTAAGCAGCCGGGCTGGCGGCCGGATGGCCGGACCCTAGCCGTTGCGTCCGCAGCCGTGGCGCATGACGATCGGCTTGCGCCACTCTTCCATGGTTGCGTAAATGATGCAGCTGCGGCCGGTGCGGGTGTCGACCCGCCAGGTCAGGTTGCCCTGGCGATACCACATGTAGTCTCCGGCGCCTGCGAAGCGCTCGCCGTTCGGGGCGTTAGGCAGTTCGGTGTCGCGCATCGGCAATGCGGCCGGTACATCCGCCCGGCGGTCGACGCGCTGTCCGGTCGAGGGGACGATGACGGGCTGCGAGCTTGAGGATCCGTCGCCGATGCCGTAATAGCCCTGACGCGCCGCGTCCAGCGATGAGTTGGAGGAACGGTCCCGATTCGGGTCGCGATCCCGGTCATAGCCCTCGACCGCTTCTTCGGCCGCGATGCGAGCAGGTGCAAACTTTCTTTCGCTGTTGCCGTCCGCCGTTTCGCCGGAGTTTTCTTTCTGGAAACGAGCTTCCTGATCCGGCGTGAGGCAGCCCTCGCAGGTATAGTCCCCGCGGTCTTCCTTGAGGGTGTCGCGGTGGGTCTTCCAGGCGTACCAGCCGCCGTAGATCAGCACTGCCAGGATCACCAAGAGCAGAATGTTGCGAATCATCGAGCCGCCTCCGTCCGCGTGTCATGCCGGGCACACAGTCCCCACGAGCCGACTTACACGTTACTACTATCGCTCAAAGAGGAGGCACCGTCGAACGAAAAGTGCAGCCATCCTGCAGCAGCGAAATGTGCGCCGAAGCGGTATCATCGTCGAGTGCTGAAATACTCAATCGTCGTTCCGTTCCATAACGAGGAAGAGAACGTGACCACGCTCTACGACCGCCTGAAGGCGGTGATGGAGACGGTCCTGTCCGAGACCCGGGACACGTTCGAGCTGGTCTTCGTGGACGACGGATCGCGCGATCGCACCTATCGCCTGCTGGAAGAGATCGCGGCGGTGGATTCGCGCGTTCTGGTGGTGAAGCTTCGCCGCAACTTTGGCCAGACCAGCGCCCTGGCCGCCGGCTTCGACCACGCGCAGGGAGAGTTCGTGATCGCCATGGATGGCGACCTGCAGCACGACCCGCTGGAGGTTCCGCAGTTTATCGCCAAGCTGGAAGAGGGTTATGACGTGGTCTCCGGCTGGCGGGCGGAACGCGGCGATAACCTGATCCTGCGCAAGATTCCATCGCGGGTCGCGAACACGCTGATGGCCGTGCTCTCGGGCGTGCCGATTCACGACTTCGGTACGACGTTCAAGGCGTACCGGCGCGAGGTGATCCAGAGCATTCCGCTCTATGGCGAGATGCACCGGTTCATCCCGGCGCTGGCGAGCTGGTACGGCGCCTCGATCTGCGAGATTCCAATCTCGAACCCGGCGCGCACTGCCGGCAAGAGCCACTACGGGATTTCACGAACGTTCCGAGTCTTCTTCGACCTGCTGACCATCCGCTTCCTGCTGAAGTACATGACGCGCCCGCTGCACTTCTTCGGGACGTTCGGCGCGCTGGGAGTCTTCGGCGGATTCGGCCTGGCGGGATTCCTGCTGATCCTGAAGCTGGCGACCCACGATGCCGTGCACCACGACCACGCGCCGCTGTTCTACATCGCCATTACGCTCATTCTCGGCGGCATTCAGATGATGGGGATTGGACTCCTGGGCGAGTTGCAGGTGCGCCACTTCCACACGGCCGACCGCCGGGCGCCGTACGCGGTGGATCGTCTGTTGCGGCTGCGCAGCAGTGAAGAATCGATGCTGCACTGAGGTGCGACGGGAGCTATCTCGCTGACGACAGTCTTGACACCCCGGTCCCTTTAACTCGAAGGGACAGAGTGTCGAACTCGGAGACTTCGAACAGGATCTTCACAGGCTTACCATCGAGCGCGCGGACCGGAATGAAAACTCACGGCGTTGCCGCCCACGACAAGATCCGTACATGCTTTATTTGCGCTGGGCCGTGAGCCCTGCGCCATGTCAGCGCTTCCTTGGTCCGTTAGTTGGCGTGAGAAACTAGCTTTATGCCTCTGAATGTCGGAATCGTAGGCTTGCCCAATGTAGGCAAGAGCACCATCTTCAACGCACTCACCTCTGCCAAGGCACAGGCCGCCAACTATCCGTTCTGCACCATCGATCCCAATGTGGGCGTAGTGCAGGTGCCCGACGCGCGCATGGAGAAGATCGTCAAGCTGGTCAAGCCCAACTCGATTGTGTCGACCACCATGGAGTTCATCGACATTGCGGGAATCGTGGAAGGCGCGAGCAAGGGGGAGGGCCTGGGCAACCAGTTTCTCGGCCACATCCGGGCTACCGACGCCATCCTGCACGTGGTGCGCTGCTTTGCCGATCCGGAGGTGGTGCATGTGGCGGGGAAGGTCTCGCCGCTGGACGACATCGACGTGATCAACACCGAACTGCTGCTGGCCGATCTGGAGACAGTGGAGAAGCGGGCGGTCAAGGCGGAGAAGGCTGCCAAGTCGCCGGCTGCGACGGCTGCGGTGAAGACCGAGTTCGCGGCCATCCAGAAGTTGCGGGCAGTGCTGAATGCAGGGAAGCCGGCGCGGACTGCGGAGCTTGATGACGACGAGCGCCTGATTGCGCGCGACCTGTTCCTGATCACCATGAAGCCGATGTTGTACGTTGCGAACGTAGATGAAGCGGGCATTGCCGACGGCAACGAGTGGACGCGTCTGGTGGAGCAACGCGCCGCAGAAGAGGGCAGCGAGGTCGTGCGGATCTGCGGAGCAATGGAAGCGGAGATTGCGCAGCTTGAACCTTCGGAACGGCAGGAATTCCTGGCGGAGATCGGGCTTGAAGAGCCGGGGCTGAACCGGCTGATTCATGCGGCGTACCGTTTGCTGGGCTTGATCACCTATTTCACTTCGGGTGTTCAGGAGGTGCGGGCGTGGACGATCAAGCGCGGCACCAGGGCGCCTGGCGCGGCGGGCGTGATCCACTCCGACTTCGAACGCGGCTTCATCAAGGCGGACGCCTATCACTGCGACGACCTGTTCACCTATGGCAGCGAGCAGGCGGTCAAGGAGAAGGGCCTGCTGAAGTCTGAAGGCAAAGAGTACGTGGTGCGGGATGGCGATATTCTGTTCTTCAAGTTCAACGTCTAGGTTTCACGTCGCTCCCGGGTACGCAGTACCGGCTTTCGAGAACAGCACCAGAGGGCCGGCGTGAGGAAGTGTCTTTGCTCGCCGATGATCGTTCGTCCACGACCGAAGGTACGCGAACTTTGCGGATTCAACGGGTGTCGAGCGTTCCCAACGCTCGGCCGCGGATCATCGGGAGCTGCGATCATCTCCGTCAGGGTCACAACTGCCGCAGCCAGGCGGCGTGCGAGCGGAACCGCTACTCTCCGGGGTGGTACATCTTCTGCGCGTGGGCGGCGAGCTGGTCCGGGTAGAAGTAAACCTCGCGCAGATCGCCGTTGGCATAGCGCCGGGCTTGGTCGTCGAAGTGAGCCGATGCGGGGTCGCCGGACTCGCCGCCGGCGGTAACGGCGAGAGCTCGCACGCGCGGACCGAACTCGACCACCGCAACAAAGCTGTTGCCGGAGGTTCCGTACCACTTCCTGGTGTTGGGATACTGGTGTGCGCCGAAGGAGGCGAGCGAGCCCCACAGAGCAGACGTAAACGGCACCGGGATGCTCGGGGCTTCGTCGTGAAAGGTGGGAGTGATGTCGTCGTTGAGACGCTGGAAGCGGTTGATATCTCCCCAGGGTGTCTGCCAGCTTCCGAAGTCGGCGGCGAGGTTGTCAGAGGCCGCGGAGAGCGTCTGCAACAGGGCGTCGGAGGGAACCCGCGACGCGACCCACTCCTCGCTGGGAATCTTGGCTGCCCGCGCCGGAGCGCCCACGCTCTTCATCAACTCGGTGCCCCAGTAAACGGCTAGTGAGGTAGCGATCGAGTCACCGGACCAGCGTTCATCCCAGACGCGTAAGAGTTCGATCTGCGGGGCCAGTCTCGCCCGGAGCGGAGCGCTCTGCGGCAGGTTGTCCCACGCCTGCAGCAGCACGGGGATCGTTCGCGCGAACCACGGCAAATAGCTGTCGTAGGCGGCGGCGCGCAGCGATTCCAGGCTAAAGTCCTTGCGCGGAATGCCATCGGGTGCGAGCACGCGCATGGCATGGAGGCCGCGGGCGGATTCGATACCTTGCTCGACGTAGGCGGGGAAGTCGGCCTGGCGCAGCGAACTTGCGCCGGCGCCGTTCCAAGGAGAGTCGTTGACGTTGAAGAAGAAGCCGCTGGCGGGATTCTTGAGATGGGGAATCTCGTCAACTGTCATCAGGCCGTGCCAGTCGGTTGCGGGGTCGCTGCCATCGACAGGTCTGGTGTAGTCGAAGCGCGGATTGCGCCGGGGAATGAAGTTGCCATGCCAGTAGGCGATGTCGCCGTCGGCATCGGCGAAGAGAGTGTTGTTGGAGGAGTTAGCTTCCAACTCCATCGTCTTCTTGTATTCGGCGTAGGTGTGGGCCCTGGTGCGCAGATAGCTTTGCTCGAGCGCTTTGACCGGAAGATTCATCAGCCGGATAGTGACCCACTCCCCACCGGCTTCCTGGCGGATGACCGGGCCATGTTTGGTCGCGAACGTCATGAAGGAACGGTTCTTCATGCCGTTCTGAGACTTGTAACTGATCCGTATGCTTTTGTGTATGAGCAGCCTCCTCGTCGCGCCGTATCGATAATGTCCCTGGTCGACCTTCTCCAGGAACTCATCGACGGCATCGACTCCGCTCGAAGTGTGCATCCACCCTGCACGTTCATTGAAGCCCTGGTAGACGAAGAACTGACCCCAGGTGACGGCGCCGTATGCATCCAAACCCTCATCACTCGACATCTGCAACTCCGAACGGAAGAAGAATGACGTGTGCGGGTTGATGAGCAACAGGGCGTGATGATTTGCGGAGTTGGAAGGCGCAATGGCAAAGCCGTTCGATCCACTCGGCTCGGGCTGCGGCGCCAGCCAGCTGGTCTCGTCGACAGGGCGCGGCGCCGGGGGATGGCCATAGAAGGCTTCCAGCCTCTTCAAGTCAACTCGCTCGATATCGCCTCCGATGCTGCCCTCGGTGAACGAGAGCGCCATCCAGGGCTGGAAGCGCGTCAGCACCGCCGGCTTTACTTCGGGATGCAGCGAAAGGTAGAAGTTGATTCCATCCGCCCACGCGTTCATCAGCTTCTTCAGCCAAGCCGGGGCGGCGGCGTAATCCTGCTTCAGCTTTGCAGGCTCGATGAACAGGCGCTGCCGCAGGTCCTGCCAGATTGCGGATTCGCCATCCGCCTCTGCGGTTCGTCCGAGCGATGTCAGGTAGTTGCGCTCAACGCGGTTGAAGTCGTCCTCGCACTGCGCGTAGGTCGTGCCGAAGACCGCGTCCGCGTCGCTCCTGCCGTGGACATGAGCGATGCCCCAGTCGTCGCGCACGATCATGACGCGCGCAGCCTCTGCCTTCCAGCGCGCATGCTCCGGCGTTTGCGCGCAAGCGGCAGCGACCAGAGCCGCGAGGCAGGCGACCCGCAGCAGAGCTACTTTAGGCATTGATCCATCCTGACAGGACTACTTGGCAAGATCGTTGCATCGCTTTCCTGAATCTAGCATCCAAAGCACCCATGCAGGCCATCCAGATTTACAGCACGGGCGGACCCGAGGTCCTGACGCTCCAGACGCTGCCTGATCCTGCTCCTGCCGCGGGACAGGCAGTCATCCGGATCGAGGCTGCAGGCGTCAACTTTATCGACATCTACTTCCGCGAGGGGCGGTATCCAGCGCCGCTCCCGCATACCCTGGGTGTCGAAGCCGCGGGCACTGTCGTCTCCGTCGCGGACGATGTGACGTCGGTCGCGGTGGGCGACCGCGTGGCGTGCTACGCTTCCGGCACTTACGCCACGCTGGCGGTGGTCGCCGCGAGCGCGCTGGTGAAGATTCCCCAGGCTCTCACCGCCCAGCAGGCTGCCGCGGCGATGATCCAGGGTATGACCGCGCACTACCTCCTGTTCGATAGCTACGCCGTGCAGCGAGGCGAGACCATCCTTATCCACGCAGGCGCCGGCGGAACAGGGCTGCTGGCGATCCAGATTGCCAAGCGGCTGGGCGCCCACGTGATCACGACCGTCTCCACCGAGGAGAAGGCCGCGCTGGCTCGCCAGGCCGGGGCTGACCACGTGATTCTCTATACGCAGGAAGATGTGGTGGAACGCGTCAGGCAGATCACCGGCGGCCGAATGCTGCCGGTGGTTTACGATTCCGTCGGCAAATCAACGTTCGAGCAGTCGCTGCGCTGCTTGCAGCCCCGCGGCATGCTGGTGCTCTTCGGCGCAGCGTCGGGCGCGGTTCCGCCGTTCGACCTGATCCGGCTCTCCACCATGGGATCGCTTTACGTGACGCGGCCTACGTTGAAGGACTATATCGCGACCCGGGCTGAGCTTGAGTCCCGTACCTCAGCCCTCTTCGGCTGGATCGCCGAGGGCAGTCTGAAGCTGCGCATCGAGCACACGTATCCCCTGGCCGAAGCGGCCCAGGCGCAGGTTGAGCTTGCCGGCCGTAAGACGACCGGAAAGCTGCTGCTGCTTCCGTAATCGCGCCGAGACGAATTCCACCCGGCTGCGCTCACCAAACTGCAAAATCGTTATCCTACGTTCATGCGGCGTACTCTCTTCCTGGCTCTCCTGCTGACGGTGTTTCCGCCAGCAGCCAGTGCCATCATCGTCCGCGGCAAGGTGACCACGGCTCTGGGCAAGCCTGTCGTCGGAGCGCGCATTCAACTCATTCAGGGGCAGCGAAGCGTCGCCGATACGATCTCGGGCGTTGATGGCGTCTACGAAATCCGTACCAGCTTCACCGGGCGCTTTCTGCTGTTGACGGCTCCTTCGGCTGGTTCTTCAGGCCTGGCGCCGCAGATCAGCAGCCCGTTTTACGGCAGCCGTACCGATCAGCTGGTGGTCGATGTCGCGTTAAATCAAGCCGGTATCACGCCGCAAGTCTCGAGCCAGCAACAACTCCTCGCGACACCATTGAGCCAACTTTCCACCGCAACGGTTAAGGTTGGGGCGGATCAGCTTGTTATCGACTTCATCATCATCCCCGAGGTAGAGTCTGCGCCCGGTGCGATCGTGGTGCGGACCGGCGAAGTGGGTGCTCAGGCGAAGCTGTATCTTCGCGGCGCTCCGCCGCAGAGTCTGCTGACGACGGTTGACGGGGTGACTGCCAACCCGCTCGGCGACGCCTTCGATCTGTCGGGTCTTTCCACAGCAGGTTTGGGGGAAATCGATCCCCGGCCTGCCGTTGAGCTCACTCCGACCGCGAATCCGCTTGCCCTGGGAGGCGCAGCAGGTGGTGTGCTCAGCGTTGATGCAGCGGAAGCGACCAGTCTGCGGCCGGTGCTGGTCTACACGGGGGATGCGGGGAATTTTGGCGCATATCGGAACCAGGCCGAGGCATCGTGGGCCACGGAGCGGCTCGACCTGCTGGGAGCGTTCTCGCGCTTCGACACCTCGAACGCAACTCCGATAGCCCCCTTTCACCTGATCACCTGGGCAACCGACGCGGGTTACCACATCTCGGCGGGCACGTCGCTGCGGGCGGTTGGACGATACGACACATCGGCGGGCGGACTGCCCAGTCCATTCGAGCTCTTCCGCGTTCAGCCGGAGGGCAGGCTGGCTCGTCGGAACCTCTTCGCGTCGGTGACCTTCGAGACGCTCAATGCACGGAACTGGCACAACCTGGTGCGCTATGGTGTGGAGCGCGAACGGGCACAAACGTTCGACTTTGCCACGCCGGCAGCCGGCCTTCCGGTCTCCATTACCGGCGCGAACGGATATAAAGCTGCTGGGATCGCCGGGTTCGATCCGCTGCCGCCACGCGAGGACGTGGTCACGAATCGAGACGAAGCGACCTACCAGACCGACTACCAGGCGCGTCCGTGGCTCGCAGTCGTGGGCGAGTTCCGCTTTCAGGATGAACGAGCCGCCGACGTTCTGCCTTCCGATGCGATCAGGCTCGGCAGAAACCACGTCTCAGCCGCGCTGGAATTTGAGGGAGAGATGCGCCACCGCCTCTTCTACCACGCCTCCGGTTTCTTTGATTACACCCACCTGCTGGGGTTCAATGGTTCACCGCGTCTTGGACTCACCTATGCAGCCGTGCAGCCCGGCAGCAGGAAGCTCCACGGCACAATCCTGCATCTCACTGCCTCGACCGGCAGCCGCGAGCCGTCGCTGCTGGAGCAGGCGGCTACTCCCTACCCGAACGCGGTCCCGCGCAGCCGGACGCTGGATGCTTCGGTGGATCAGAACCTGTTTGGTCCCAAGCTCACTTTGCGCGCGAGCTACTTCCATTCGCAGTTCTCGCACGAGTACGAGCCCATCGCACCCGGCGCAATCGCCTCGCAGCCGATCCTGAGCCAGACCCTCGCACTGCGCAGCCAGGGTCTCGAGTCTGATCTACGCTATCAGCCCTTTCAACGAGTCCTGCTGGAGGGCGGCTACAGCTACCTGGCAGCGTTGACGGAAAGATCGGCGGCAGCGGCAGCCTTCAATCCTGCACTTCCGGCGGTTCCGATCGGCGGCCTCACCGCATTGCAAGGGCAGCGTCCGTTTCATCGGCCGCCGCAGTCCGGCTTCCTGGTTGCGGAATACAGCGGCTCGAAGCTCAACCTGTCGCTGAAGGGCGCATTCGCTTCCAGGTCCGACGACTCAACGAACCTGCTTCAGACTCCCGCCCTGTTACTGCCGAACCGCAATCTGTCCCCGGCCTATGCGTCTCTGGACGCGAAGCTTTCTTTCGTCGCGACCCGCCATGTGACCGTCTTTACGGACTTGACGAACCTCGCGAACGATCGTCACATCGCACCGCTTGGCTACCTTTCCACGCCGTTCCTGGTGCGCGCCGGTTTGCGTATCCGCATCGGCGGCGAGTAGCCCCGCCCCAAGGCGCAGGAACCACAAAAGGCAACTCCCCCCTGCAACCGGTGTCTAACTAAACAGGATGACTATGATGACACCGATTTCCGTAGTACGAGCAACTCTCCTCACTTCAGCCCTTCTACTCCCTCTTACAGCCATGGCTCAGAACGAGGGCATGGTTCCGACGCAGGCGCTGGTGCGCGCCGATTCGAAGGAAAACGTCGTTCTGAACGCCTCCGCCGTCTCGCTCCAGTTGAACGGCAAGGCAACTCCGTTGACGGGGCTCGCTCCCATCCCTCCTTCGGGCGCCCAGGTCGCCTTGTTGATCGATGACGGCCTGAGCCGTTCCGCCGGCATTGAACTCGGTGATTTGCGGAATTTCCCTAACATGCTGCCGCCTGGCACCGCGGTCTATATCGGTTACATGCGCAACGGGACCGTGGAAACGGCGCAACCGTTTACCACCGATCACGGGGACGCGAGCAGCAAGGTTCGCCTGCCGCTGGGACAACCGGGCATCTCCGCCAGCCCATACTTCTGCCTTTCGGAATTTGTACGTCACTGGCCCGGTGCTCCCGCCAACCAGGATGGATCTCCAGCCGGTAAGAAGGCTCGCTTTGTCATTATGGTGACCAACGGCGTCGACCCGTATAACGGATCGACCTCGATCCTGAACCAGGACAGCCCGTATGTCGCCGCCGCGGCCGTGGATGCACAACGGGCGGGCGTCGCCGTGTACTCCGTCTACTACTCGGACGCAGGCTTCGGCCGTCGCGGATCGTTCAGCGGCCAAAGCTATCTGACCCAGGTGGCCGATGCTACGGGTGGCTCCCTGCTGAACATCGGGCCGATCAACCCGGTTTCGCTGGCGCCGCTCTTTCAACAGTTCGGACACGAACTCTCCGAGACGTACGTCGCCACGTTTAATGCGGACGCTGGATCCGGCGGCAAGGAGAAGCTGGTCCGGCTGAAGGTCTCCACCTCGGTTCCGAAGCTGAAGCTGCGTGCCGCGGATAATGTTCGTCCGGGCAATATCGAGATGGGAGCCGGCCAGACCCAGGCTGAGCAATAACGAAAGCCCTGGTCAAGCCGGTAGCCGGATCAAGCGAAGCTAACCTAGACAGATAGGGCGGATAGGAACAGATGCAGCCGGGCAGGCTCGGTCTGTTCTTATCCGCTCATCCTCTTCTCGCTGCAGGTTTCTTCAAGGAGCATAGTGGGCTGAAGACGTACTTCCAAGGATGGAAGGGACAAGACTCAGGGCCAACAACCACGTATCGCCTGATCCCTGCTTATCCGTTCTGATCCGTGGCTGGTCTCTCGTCAGAAGTGGAAGCGGTAGCGAACCTCGCCATAAATCTGCCGCGGATCGTTGTAGTGAAAGCCTCCGAAGGTGAGCGAGTTATCCAGCAGCGCGCGGGTGTTGCTGACATTCGTGCCGGTGACGGAGACTGTGTAGCTTCCGCCGAACTCCTTGCCGATCGACATATCGGCTGACCAATGCGAAGGCAGATACGCCCCGGAATAGGGCGACGGAGACTGCTGATCGCCATTCGAGAAGCCGGAGCCGTAGTACACGTTGAACGAGCCGGTGATCTGGTGGGGCAGGTTGCCGTTGAAGCCCAGGTTCAGGGTGTCGCGCTGGTCGTGGTCGAGCGCAGAGTAGCCCGGAGCCACATAGCATGGGTCGGTGGGCAGTACGGCTGCGCCGACGCAGACGAGTCCGCTGGTGATGCCGCCGATCTGCTGCGCGAGTTGATTCGAGTATGAGAGATGCGCCTGACCATAGCGCCACAGGTGCGGTGAACGGATCGTCAGCTCCCACGCCTGGATGAGCGAGCCCTGCACGGTAATGGGGATAAAAATGCTCGATTCGCCAATATTGTTGTGATCGAGGAAGTTGCGGCCGCGGTTTTCGAAGGTGTCCGCATCGAGCAGCCAGCCCTTGAAGGGGATTTGGACTCCGAACTGGTGCTCCTCATTGCGTTCGCCAAAGAGCGTCACAAAGGCGCTCCCCTGCTGGTTGATGAATGACACCTGATCGCCGCTCAGGCTGGTGAGCGGCGGCGGCTGGTAGAAGTGGCCGTAGAAGCCGCGGAAGACCCAGTTGATTCTGGGAATCTGGATGGCGGCCCCGACCCGCGGATAGACGGCATCCTCAACTCGGTCGCCGACGAAGTGTGTCTGGCGAATGCCGGCGGTGAGTGTGAGCCAATTGGCAGCCTTGTAATTGTCCTCGGCATACAGCTCTTCAACGCCCGCGAGCGTAAGGTTGGGCGTGTTGAGGATGGGCGGCTGGTTCGGGTTGCCGGGGTCGTTGAAGATGGCACCGAAGGCGTCGCTTTCGCGCTGGGCGTAGCCGTAGACGCCGCCGGAGATTGTATTGCGCTTCCAGACGGTGGAGATGGTCGCCTGCAGACCGGCGTAGTTGCCGGTCTCGTCGGCCTGGGTCGATGCCGGAAATTCGTTGGGGTTGGGGGACTGAAGGTTGGCGCGGTTGAAGTGGTAGAACGGCGAGACCTGCGAGACGGTGTCGGCGTTGAAGGTATGCATCCAGCTTGCGATCAGGTATCCGTCGGTTTCGTGTTCGCCGTCGCGCAGGCCGTAGGAGGGATAGAAGAAGCTCTCCCAATCGTTGGGGTTCGGATCGATGGGGATCTGGTAGTAGTCGGTGCGGAGCTGGCCGTTGACGCGGACCTGGTCGGCGGCGTCGCGGTTATAGATGATGCTACCGAAGCCTCCGTAGCCATTGGCGGCGTCGTGGACGGGCTGTGCGATGGCGGGAGCCAGGCCATCATCGCTGCGGTTGCCGTTGAGGCTGGTGTACCAGGCGAACTTCTCGGTGTGGCTTGCGAGATTCACCTGGTCGTTCGTCTGCAGAAAGCTGCCTGCGCTGAGCACGAGTTCGCCGTCCCGAATGCCGTCGAAGCCCGATCGCGGCACCACGTTGAACATGCCGTAGGTGCGGTCGCCGAGCGACGCGTTGTAGCTGCCGCGATCCACCTCCAGAGTCTCGATATCCTTCGGATCGATCTGCGGCGCCACGTTCGAGGCAATGTTGGTGTTGGGCAGGGAGACGCCGTCGATCAGCCAGTTGAGCTCGTGGCCGCCGCGCATGTGCAGCATGTCATGCGTCATGTAGGCGCCGGGAACGAAATCGGTGATCATCGCCAGGCTGTTGGTGCGGTCGGCGCCCGGCGTGCGTGCAATGTCTTCGCGACTGATGAGCGTCTCGGGCGTCACTGAGTCTACATTGGCTGCGAGCGCGTCGCCGTGCACGGTGACTGCCTCATGAACCGTCGCAACAGCCAGTTGCAAATGCAGGTCGACGGTCGTCTCGCTGTTGATGGTGACGGTTTGCTGATAGCTCCCAAAACCGGAACGGTCCACGGTGACGACGTAATCACCGAGCGGAACGGACGAAATGGTGAACGCGCCATTGGCATTCGAGGTGGCGTTGAAGGTGAGAAACGAGTTGCCGGCTTTCAGCGTGATCTTCGCGCCGGCCAGCGGGCGATGTTGCGGATCGTGAATGATGCCGCGCACCACGCCGTAGATGGTGCCGAACGCCGCGGATGCGGACGCTCCGGCCAAGCCAACGATGATTCCAACCAGCATTGCAAACTTCCGCATCATGCAAGCCTCCGTGCCGCTCGTTCGAACGGCACCATCAGGGAGTTTCAGGGCTTCAAAGGGCTGAGGGAAGGGAATGAAGACGACAGGGCACCTGCGGAGATGTTCCGCTTTGGGTGCCTCGCTCGTGTTTTGGGAGTTCAGCCAGCCCGGTCTGCGGGTTGATTAAGCCTGGAAGAGACCGAGCCTTTTAACCCGCCCGCAAGGTGCGTTAGCTGAAACGCAACGGGGGCCCGCGCTTCTGGCGAGCGCGGCCGAAGGAGATGCGGTAGCCGGCCTCGACCTGCCCCACGGCGGCGGGTTGCGCAACGTGGCCGGCTGAAGATGCAATCGCCACGTCGAAGCTCCAGACGCCGGTATGCGCCTTCGCCACCATGCGCGGAAACGCCGGACACGTCATGCGCACGGACGGCGTTGCGTTCAAGGGTGCGTCCATGCCTGCCATCTCCATGCAGCGATGGACGCCGCCGCGGCGGCAGCAGAGAGGAAGCTGAGCCTGCGCGCCCAACCCCAGCGCCGAGGCGAACAGGGGCAAGCCCAGCACGCACAGCAGGAGGATGGCTAAGGCTCGCCGCATAGAAACAGCTTATCAGCATGCTCCGCTCAAGGCGGTTCGCTTTCGGCTGCGGCTTGCGTCTCTCCCTCGAACAGCAAAGCCCCGAGAATCCTCTCGGGGCTTTGCTGTTGGTGCGTCTTTGCGCGAAGCGCGTCCCGCCGTCCGCGCAGGACCGAAGGACTAGTACATGCCGTCCATGCCGCCGCCGTGGCCGTGTCCGCCTGCCGGAGCTTCTTTCTTCTCCGGAATCTCGGAGATCATCGCTTCGGTAGTCAGCATCAGTCCGGCAATCGACGCCGCGTTCTGCAGCGCGGTCCGGGTGACCTTGGTCGGATCGATGACGCCGGCCGCAACCAGGTCCTCGTAGGCGCCGGTTCCGGCGTTGAAGCCGAAGTTGGGTTCCTTCGAGTCGTGGATCTTGCCGATGACCACCGCACCCTCTTCGCCTGCGTTCGAGACGATCATGCGCAGCGGCTCTTCGATCGCGCGACGGATGATGTTCGCGCCGATCTTCTCGTCGCCCTCAAGCGTCTTGATCAGCTCATCCACCGCCGCCGAGCAGCGGATCAGCGCCACACCGCCGCCGGGAACAATGCCTTCCTCGACCGCGGCGCGGGTAGCGTGCATCGCGTCCTCGACCCGGGCCTTCTTCTCCTTCATCTCGGTCTCGGTGGCTGCCCCAACCTTGATGACGGCCACACCGCCCACCAGCTTGGCAAGGCGCTCCTGCAGTTTCTCGCGGTCGTAATCGGAGGTGGTCTTTTCGATCTGAGCGCGGATCTCCTTCACCCGGCCTTCAATCTTCGAGCCTTCGCCGCCGCCATCGACGATGGTGGTGTTGTCCTTGTCGATGGTGATCCGCTTGGCCGTGCCGAGATCCTCGATCTTGACGCCTTCGAGCTTGATGCCGAGGTCCTCGGTGATCGCCTTGCCGCCGGTCAGCGTCGCAATGTCTTCCAGCATCGCCTTACGACGATCGCCAAAGCCGGGCGCCTTCACAGCGGCGACGTTCAGCGTGCCGCGCAGCTTGTTGACCACCAGGGTCGCCAGCGCCTCGCCGTCCACATCCTCGGCAATGATGACGAGCGGCTTGGCGGTGCGTGCAATCTGCTCGAGCAGCGGGAGCAGGTCCTTCATCGACGAGATCTTCTTCTCGTAGATCAGGACATAGGGGTTCTCCAGCGCGGCTTCCATGCGCTCGGCATCGGTCACGAAGTACGGCGACAGGTAGCCGCGATCGAACTGCATGCCCTCCACCACCTCAAGCTGCGTCTCCATGGTGCGCGACTCTTCCACCGTGATCACGCCATCCTTGCCCACCTTGTTCATGGCGGCGGCGATGATGGTGCCGATCTGCTCGTCCGAGTTGGCCGAGATGGTTCCCACCTGGGCGATCATGTCGCCTGAGACCGGCTTCGAGAACTGCGCGAGAGCGCCGCCGACCACGTTGCCCTGCTCGTCGCGCTTGCCGATGATGGCCTCCACAGCCTTGTCAATGCCGCGCTTGAGCGCCATCGGGTTCGCACCCGCGGCGACCGTCTTGACGCCTTCGCGGTAGATCGCCTGGGCGAGCACGGTTGCGGTGGTGGTGCCGTCGCCGGCCACGTCCGAGGTCTTCGAAGCCACTTCCCGTACCATCTGCGCGCCCATGTTCTCGAGCGCGTCCTGCAGCTCGATCTCCTTGGCCACGGTCACGCCGTCCTTGGTGATGGTGGGCGATCCGAACTTCTTCTCGATGACTACGTTGCGGCCCTTCGGACCCAGCGTCACCTTGACGGCGTTCGCCAGGATATTCACTCCGCGCAGGATCGCCTGCCGCGAATCTTCTCCATGCAGAATCTGCTTTGCCATTTCTTACTCCATGTGCCGGGCTTACCGGCGAATCTTGAAGGTTGATGTCTTCACGCGCGATGCGCGTCGGGAACGGGACGAAGTACCCTTACTTGGAGACGATGCCGAGAACTTCTTCCTCGCGCATGATCAACAGCTCTTCGCCATCCAGCTTGATCTCCGTACCGGAATACTTGCCGAACAGAATGGTGTCGCCCGCCTTGACGTCCAGCGGGAAGACCTTGCCTTCGTCGTTCGACTTGCCCTTGCCGACCGAAACGACTTCGCCCTGCTGTGGCTTTTCCTTGGCCGAATCCGGGATAATGATCCCACCACGAACCGTCTCACCTTCTTCGGTCCGGCGCACCAGAATACGGTCGTGCAGCGGCGTAAACTTCGTTGTTGCCATGACTTACATCTCCTCTGATCACTTCTGTTTTGAAAAGCTCGGGGAACGAGTTAGCACTCCACCCCTTCGACTGCTAAGCCTATGCCTCACGGCCCGGGCATGTCAACCTTGAAGCGTGAAATATGAGTGAATCGCACGCAGGTTTCAAATGGTTGCCCGTGCATAGCCCGAATGTGCTGAAAAGTCGTAAACTCACCCCATGCTTCCGCCTCGGCTCGTCACGTCCGGTCTCCTCATCACCTCGCTCCTTTGTGCCGGTTCCGCCCAGAACAGCTCCAGCCGCGGCCGCAAGTACAAGGCACCGCCCGACACGTCGCACATCGAGGTGGACGTCCTCCGCGGCTACAACGGGAAACCCATCGCGAACGCCGCCGTCGTCTTCCACCCGGTGAAAGACGGCAAGGATGAGGGCAATCTCGAGGTCAAGACCAACGAAGAAGGCAAGGCTGTCATCGACGTGATTCCCACCGGATCGACCGTCGGCGTGCAGGTGATTGCCGACGGCTTCGCCACCTTCGCCGGCGATTACATCGTCACCGAGGCCAATCGCACCATCGAGGTCAAGATGCTGCGCCCGCGCGCCCAGGTCTCCACCTATGTCGATAACAGCGGCAAGCCGGCGGACGTGGCGCCCGGAATTCAGGAGCCGCACCATCCTTCCACCCCACCGGTGATCCAGGCGCCGCAGCCTACGAATCACACCAGCGACCCGGCGCCGCTGTCGCCGGTCGACCCGAATGCGACCCCGGGCAACTCGCAGAATCCCACCCCGAAACCCCAGTAGGCGGCGTTGACTCTTCCCTCCGAGAAGCCGCTCAGCGGCCAGACCGCCCTGATCACCGGTGGCGCAAAGCGGATCGGCCGGGCGATCGCACTGGCTTTTGCCGCCGCGGGCGCCGACATCGCCATCACCTACCGCCAATCGCGCGCCGAGGCGGACGAAACCGTGGCGGATCTCACCGCGCTCGGAATCGCCGCCTCGAGCCATCGCTGCGACCTCGACGAGCCGGCCGAGATCACGGCTGCGGTCGATCGCATGGTTGCCGGGCACAAGCGCCTCGACATTCT
This sequence comes from Rhodanobacteraceae bacterium, assembly GCA_903970285.1. Lineage (GTDB taxonomy): Bacteria > Acidobacteriota > Terriglobia > Terriglobales > Acidobacteriaceae > Edaphobacter. The sequence goes on from CAJCHN010000121.1 coordinate 48,558, forward strand.
GGTGAACAACGCCGGCACCTTCGCCTCGTCCGCCCTCGAGGCGATTACGCCCGCCGAGTGGGATGCCATGTTCGCCGCGAACACGCGTGGCCCGTTCCTGATGGCGCAGGCGGCCCTGCCGCACCTGCGCAAAGTCCGGGGACGCATTCTCAACATCGGCTCACTCGGCGGCATCCAGCCGTGGGCCACGCACGGGCACTATTGCACGTCGAAGGCCGCGCTGCACATGCTTTCGCAGGTGATGGCCAAGGCCTGGGCGCCCGAGGTCAGCGTCAACTGCCTTGCTCCCGGGATGATTGTGCAGGGCGAAGTTGGCGCAGCCTACCAGCACTTCGCGGAGCGCACGCCCATGAAGCGCAACGGCACCGCGGAGGACATCGCTGCTGCGGCGCTGTTCTTCGCCTCGGGGCCGCACTTCATAACGGGACAGTTGCTCGCCGTGGACGGAGGACTTGGCCTGTGAGCGGAGGCATGGACTATTCCAGGATGCGCTTCCACCAGCTCTTCTCCTGGAACTCCTGGTAAAGCTCCAGCGGTTCTTCAGAGACCTCGAACGGCTTGCCCTCAAAAACAGCGCGGGGATTTGTGGAGGTCAGCGCCTGCGCATAGTCTTCCCCGTACTTCTTCGCGACGAGTTTGCGAGCTTCGCTCAGCCGTGGCGGGCGCATATTGACACCGTGGGCATCGGTCGCAAGGAAGTGCACCCAGCGCTTCTTCAGCAGCGTGTGCGCCAGCTTCTCCGCCGCCTTGCCCATCTTGCCGGTCACCGAGTCACCGGTGACCTGGACCAGCACCCCTCCGCGCATCCACTCGCCCAGGCGGGCATGGTCGCTTTGCAGGGTGGGATTCCGTTCCGGGTGGGTCAGCACCGGCGTAAGCCCGGCAAGCTGCAGCTCGTAGAAGGTCTCCGTCAGGCCAGGCGGCAGACCGTAGTCCGGAATTTCGACCATCAGGTAACCCAGTCCGTTCACACTGAACCTGGCAGGCTCTGTCTTGGCTTCCTGAATGTTGTCGTAGGAGAGATGGAAGTCACATCCGAGGCCGACGATCAGCCGCACGCGATCGGCATCGAGCCTGGCCTGCAGCTCCTCAGCCTTCGCCGCATTCACCGCGGGATCGAACGCATACTTTCCGTTGGCGTGAGGGGTGCACACGATGTGAGTGACACCATCCGCAGCCGAGGCCTTCGCCATGGCGACCGAAGTCTCAAAATCCTTGGCGCCGTCATCCACGCCCCACAAGAGGTGATGATGAATGTCAACCATTTCCACAGCCAGACTAACACCGGAGCGTGCGGCGCCTCGTGTGCCGAAGCTACCGGGCGGCTGCTGCCAGCGACTCCGCCATGCTCTGGAACAGGCGCAACCCATCGGCTGAGCCAAGTAGCGCTTCACTCGAGCGATCGGGGTGCGGCATCATGCCAAGTACGTTGCGGCCCTCGTTCAGGACGCCGGCGATATTCTCGATTGAGCCGTTCAGGTTGTGCTCGGCCTCAGTAAGGCCATCCGCATTGCCATAGCGGAAGGCGATGCGATCCTGCTCTTTCAGTTGAGCGAGCGTCGCGGAGTCGCAGAAGTAGTTCCCTTCCAGGTGGCCGACCGGCATTCGCAGCACCTCACCGCGTGCCAGTCCGTGGGTAAAAAGCGAGTCGTTGGTCTCCACCTTCAGGTGCACCTGCTTGCAGATGTAGCGTTGAGTGGCGTTGCGCATCAGCGCGCCCGGCAGCAGGCCGGCCTCGGTCAGGATCTGGAATCCATTGCAGATGCCCAGCACCAGGCCTCCGCCGGCGGCAAACTTCTGCACCGAAGCCATGATCGGCGAGAATTTAGCGATGGCGCCGGTGCGCAGGTAGTCGCCATAGGCGAAGCCCCCGGGAACAATAATGGCATCGCAGTTTTCAAAGTCGGTGGAGGCGTGCCAGAGCATGGTCACGGGTGCGCCCAGCACCTTGCCGACGACATGGAAGGTGTCGTGGTCGCAGTTCGATCCAGGGAAGACGAGGACGCCGAATTTCATGGATCAAGCTTAACATTCCCTTGCCGTCCCCTCCTACCGATTGTTGCTTATCTTCTACAAAGGAAACAACTTAGATTTGGTACAAAAGGGGGTCGCAGGACCGCTGGAAGTGCACCATTCTCGCGGCACCCACTTGCTTCCCCGTGCAGGTGAACCATCCGGCTGGTCAAGGTGCAGGTACGTTGAGAGACTTTAGCCCCTTGCCATCGAACCAGGCTTCGCCGCGACCGAGCATGGCCAACCCGTCGTGGACGAACATATCGTGCGGCAGATCGTTCTTCAAATCGGCGATAAGGGCTGGGGTGAAGGTGGTGTCCCAGGCGCGCAGCACCGACGCCGGACTGATGAACTTACGTACCTGGTGGGCGCCGGGTCCGTAGACGGTCAGGGGATAGCTGATCGCCTGCACCACCGCGTGGCGATCGCCGTCCAGAACGCCGCGCCAGAAGACCTGCACCCGCGCTTCGAAGGCGGCGTCGCTGAGATGGGTCACCCCGGCGTACCAGCGGTCGCCGCCGCCGACCGGAATGAAGGCTCCGGTCAGCTTGACCGGGAGCGTGCGCTTGCCGCCGTCGGAGGTCCAGGTTCCTTCCATGCCGATGCTGTTCTCGAAGGTCAGCGGCTGCGCGCCGTTGCTGCCGTTGCCGATGAAGTGAAGATCAAAGCTTCCGCCGCCCACCGCGAGCAGCGAGATGCTGCCATTCTTTGCCACTCCATTCAGGGGGATGTCCTGGAGATTCTTCTGCTCGAAGTAGTGGCCCGAGGTGACGCTGGCGGCAGAGTGCACCAGCACCATGCCGATCCGGCTGTCCCCGAGCGTTCCCTCGTAGACCTCTTCGACAAAGCCTTGAGCCTTCAAGCGGCGCGCGATGCCCACTTGAATCACTAACAGCAAAAGCCACAGACCACAGCGCTTCATTTCAACCCTCCGCTCATGTGATTCTCTTCCAGGAACTCAGCAGCCGGGAGCGAAAAGCAAATTTTGTGAGCTATAGGCCAGGAGCTATTCAGCTTGAGAGCGTGCAGGGGGATCTCTGCGGAGAGCTGGGCCGGGCTGGAAAATCCTGTTCCGTCCACTGAGGCTCTGTGGGAGCCTTCGGGATACCCCTAGCCCAGCTTATAGCGGGTTTCGGCGAGGTGATAGAGCGGGCGCCAGACCAGCCGGTTGGTGGTGACGACCATCAGCGAGATGAGGATGGTGCCGAGCAGGAGGATGGGGAAGGCGCCGTCGGCGGTCGCCTGGCTGATCTGCGAGCCCAGGCCGAGCGTGGTCAGG
>CAJCHN010000122.1 GCA_903970285.1 Rhodanobacteraceae bacterium
GGCGGGCTTCGAGCTTGGTGGGGACCTTAAAGCTGGCGACGTCACATCCCTGGGGGTTGATGCCGGAGAAGATGTGCGAGATGGTGCCATCCTTGCCGGCGGTATCCATGCCCTGGAGGACGATGAGGACGGCGCCCTGCTGGCCGGCGTAGAGGACCTCCTGGCGCTTGGCGAGGGCTTTGCGATGTTTTTCGACGACCGGTCCGGCGCTCTGGTCGGAGAGGCCGTTGTGAGCGGAGGAGTCCCAGTCGGCGAGAGAGACTTTGGTGTGCGGTTTGACCAGCCAGGGTGTCTTCAGCTTCATGTGCTATGCCGACCTCGGAATGCCAGGATGGACCTGCCCGACGGGCGTCACCTGTTGACTTGCAACCGCGTCGCTCGGCGCTCCTGTTGGTCGCGGGGTGAGCTACGATGGTGCGCCGGCGGGAAGACCGTCTGCGAGAGAAGTTAACAGCTATTTCTATTTGACGATAGTATCTTCTGCCTTCGGCGTGACGTTGTGGGCATTATCGGCGGGCTTGGCGGGTTCTTCGACACCTTTGAGGCCTTCCTTGAAGCCGCGAAGACCTTCGCCGAGGCCTTTGCCGAGTTCCGGCAGCTTGCGCCCGCCGAAGAGCACGATGGCGACAATGGCGAGGACGATGAGGTGGGTGGGTGTAAAGAGTTCTCCCATGGTGTTCTCCAATCGAATGAGGGCGGCGAAACGCGGCTGCCAACGCTCATTATCGCACCCAAGAACAGAGGATGGCGTCGCCCCCGGGTTAGGATGCGGCTCCGGGCAATTGGGCCAGCATCCATAACGTACTATCTTGGAAGGAGTCTGTAGAGAGCAGCGGACGAACAAAACGAGAGCGATGCCCGGGTTCGCCGCATTTGGGACCCTGGGTTGGATTGAGGTTTGGATTGAGGACTGGATTGAAGAAGCGCGCGGCTGTGATGGGGCTGGGGGTGGCTGCAGCGGCGATGGGTGCCGCCCGGATGGAAGCACAGAACGGCAAGCTGGCGGCGGCTCCGCCGGTGACCTACGACAACCGCTACGAGGTGTATGGCGGCATCAACTATATGAACTTCCAGGCGGGGCAGAATGTGCCCAAGCTGATGAACTTCGGCGGCGGCGAATTGGCCGGGACGTACTGGCTTTCGGATCGCTGGGGCGGGGTGGTGGACTTCCGCGGCGAGGCGGGAACGACGCCGGTGCTGCCGAACTCGCAGTTCAACGGGCGGGCGCTGGTGGTGCTGTATACGGGGATGCTGGGGGCGCAGTATCGCGTCCGGCAGAATCAACGGGCGGCCTTCGATCTGCATGCGTATGCCGGGGTTTCGCACGGGAATTTCGATTACACCCTGCCGCAGGATCAATCGGGGCTCTACACGAACCGGACCAAGCCGATCGGGGCGTTTGGCGGAAGCCTGGATCTGAACCGATCGCGGAACCTGGCGATTCGCCTTTCGCCTGATCTGATCGTTGAGCACTTCGGCAGCGACACGCGGGAGTTTTTCGGGATCTCGGGTGGAGTGATCTACCGGATCGGAAGACGGTAAAAGCGCGTTCGAAGATGCCGTTCTACGTTGAACGCGAGTCGAAATGGACGGTGCAGTACTTTCGTAGAACTTCCAACGTGGAACGTAGAAGAATTCTTCAGGGTTTGAGCTGGTCGAGGCGCTGCCTGAGTTCCGCGTAGGTCTGGTCGGTGGGTGGGCCGGCGACCATGTGGGTGCGGATGTTGCCGGAGCCGTCGACGATGAGGAGGAAGGCGTCGTCGCCGTTCTGGCGGGTGTATCCGGTGACGGACTTCCACTCGTCCTCGTGGTCGTCGACGGGGATGAAGCGGGGACGAGCGGGGATGGAGACGGAGTCCTTGATCTTGTTGGTGACGTAGCTGCGCAGGAATCTGGGGACGCCGGCGACGACGGGCAGTTCGTAGTAGAGGATGGTGGGCGAGTTGCGGTAGTCGGCGGCGAGGCGGTGGAACCATGCGGTGACGTTGTCGCGCGAGTCCTGCGAGAAGCTGACGATGAGGATGGCGGTGTGTCCCTGGATGGCCTGGGGCAGGTCGACGCGGTCGCCGGAGAACGCGACGGCGTGGAGATCGGGAATGCGCTGGGCGGCAGCCATGGTGGCGAAGCCGGGCAGCAGGGCACAGAGGAAGAGGACGCGGAGAGACGAAGCGCTGAGGGTTTTGCGCATGTGCATCGGACGGCGGACGACTTCATGGGGTTGCGCACGGGTGTTGATGGGGCGAAAAACGGGAGCAGGGTGAGAGGCGCGGATCGCGGCGAAACGTCGATTCGAGTGGCTGGTGACGCGCGCCTTGCGTGGAGGCAGACAGACTCGTCTGGGCGACGTTGAAACAAAACATTGGACGTGCGGGGAGGATCGATGGCGGAGATCGGTGTCGGAATTATCGGGTTCGGCCTGGCGGGACGGGTGTTTCATGCGCCTTTCGTGAGCGCGGTGCCGGGGTTGAAGCTGGAGGCGTTCGTCGAGCGCCGGACGGATGAGGCGCACCAGGCCTATCCGGAGACGCGAACCTATCGGTCGGTCGAGGAGTTGCTGGCCGATGCGGGCATTGCGCTGGTGGTGGTGGCTACGCCGAACGAGACCCACTTTGAACTGACGCGGCAGGCGCTCAAGGCGGGCAAGCATGTGGTGATCGACAAACCGTTTGCCGAGACCAGCGCGCTGGCGGAGGAGCTGATCCAGCTCGCCAGGCAGCGGGGCGTGGTGCTCGCTCCGTTCCATAACCGGCGCTGGGACGGGGATTTCATGACCGTGAAGAAGGTGCTCGCGGAGGGCCTGGTGGGGCGGCTGGTGACGTTCGAATCGCACTTCGACCGCTTCAAACCAATCCCGAAGGAAGGCTCCTGGAAGGAGGCGGCGAACCAGGCGAACGGCATGTTGATGGACCTGGGACCGCACCTGGTCGACCAGGCGCTGGCGCTGTTTGGCATGCCGAAGCGGGTGACGGCAAGCGTGCGCACCGACCGCGAGGGCTCGGCGATTGAAGATGCTTTCGATGTCATCCTGCACTACGACCACCTGCTGGCGTTCTGCCGGGCCAGCATGCTGGCGTGCGAGCCGTCGCCGCGCTTTCTGCTCCATGGCACCGCGGGGAGCTTTCGCAAGTTCGGGGTGGATCCGCAGGAGCCCGCGCTGGTGGGCGGCGCGACGGTGCCGCGATTGGGCGGGCCGGGCGAGTGGCTGGCGGAAGACGGATCGATGTGGGGTGAGCTGGTGGCCGCGCCGGTGCTGACGGAGCCGAAGACGCTGGTGCGAACCAAGGTTCGGACGGAGTGCGGAGACTATCGGCTGTTCTACAAGAACGTGCGGGATGCGATCGAAGGAAGCGGCGAACTGGCGGTGCCGCCGGAGGCCGGACTCGCCGTAGCGAAGGTGCTGGAGGCGGCGCGGGCTAGTTCAGGGCAGGGCTGTTCGGTGGCGATCTAAGCGAACCCGTCATCTAAGCGGATCAGGGGAAGCGGATCAGGGGAAGTGAGGGTAGGGATCGGGATGGATGGCAAGAACCAGAGTACATCGTTTCCGCTGGGGTTTGGCTGGGGCGCGGTGAAGGCGGGCATCAAAGCAAGCGGAAAGCTGGACCTGGCAATGGCGCTGGCGCCGCGGGGCGCGAATGCGGCGGCCATGTTCACGCGCAACCAGGTGGTGGCGGCACCGGTGATCGTGGGACGGCGTCACCTGGCCGCGACCGGGGGCCGCGTCTCGGCGGTGCTGGTGAACGCGGGGAACGCAAACTGCGCCACCGGGGAGAGCGGCGTTCGCGCCTGCGAGCAGACCTGCACCGCGGCGGCGGAGCGGTTCGGCATGCTGTTCGACGAGGTGATCCCGTCGAGCACGGGGATCATCGGGGTTCCGCTACCGGTGGAGAAGGTGCTGGCGGCGCTGCCGCAGCTTCCGGCCGCGCTCGGCACCACGGCGGAGCATGCGGAGCAGTTCGCCTCGGCGATCATGACGACCGATACGAAGATGAAGCTGGCGCGCGCGGTGATCGACGTGGACGCCCAGGCAGGCAGCGGCGCGGGAACGATCCGGCTGTTTGGCTGCGCCAAGGGCGCCGGCATGATTCATCCGCAGCTTGGCTCGGCGGCAGAGACGCCGAAGCACGCCACCATGCTGGTTTACCTGTTCACCGACCTGCAGGCGGATTCCGCGGAGTTGGATGCGCTGCTGCGCCCTGCCGTGGCGCGCAGCTTCAACGCCATCTCGATTGATGGCGACACCTCGACCAATGATACGGTGCTGCTGCTGGCGAGCGGCGCAAGCGGCGTGCGGCTGGACCCACGGGTGCGGCCCGCTTTCGCCAACGCACTGAACCTGGTTTGCCGGAGCCTGGCGCATCAGATTGTCGATGACGGCGAGGGAGTCACGCACGTGGTGACGCTCGATATCCTGGGCTGCGCGAGCGAGGCGGATGCCCTGAAGGTCGCGAGGGCGATCGCGCACAGCCCGCTGAACAAGACGGCGTGGTCGAGCGCCGATCCGAACTGGGGCCGGCTGCTGGCGGCTGCCGGTGCGGCCGGCGTCCCGTTCGATCCGGGCCTGGTGCGGGTCTGGATCGGCGAGCAGGTGGTCTTCGAATTTGGCGGCCGGGCGGCGCTCTTCGATGAACGCGTTGCCCACGCCACCATGAGCCAGCGCGAATACACGATCACGCTCGATCTTGGCGCAGGCACCGAGGCGTGCAGCTTCCTGACCTGCGACCTGACCGAAGAGTATGTCCGGATCAATGCGGACTATTCGACATAGAGGCAAATGCAAGTGTGCGCCCACGCGGCGCGGGCGGCACGTCGCGGGTATTGGACCGCTTCGCGGTGGGGCGATTATTGTTAGAAGCGGATAGAGGGCTATCGAGCTATGGATGCAGCGGTGATGGATACGCCAGTAGCGGCAGTGAACCAGGATGCCGCCGCGCGAGACTTCGCGGCGGAGGTCGCGGAATGGCTGGAAGCATTCGACCAGGTAGCCGGGGCCGAACCGGCCCAGGGCGCGGAGCTGCTGGAGGCGCTGCGCCGGCGGGCGGGTGAGGTGGGCGTCACCCTTGCGGGCGCGCCGGTCACTCCCTATCGCAACACCATCGCGAAGGAAGACGAGGTTCCCTACCCCGGCGATCGGCAGATGGAGCGTCGGGTGGAAGCGCTGATCCGCTGGAATGCGATGGCGATGGTGCACTCGCAGAACAAGAAGGACGCGGGGATCGGCGGCCACATTTCGACTTACTCCTCGCTGGCCACGCTGCTGGAGGTTGGCTTCAACCACTTCTTCCACGCGAAGTACGGCAACGAGCCCGGCGACTTCATCTACTTCCAGGGACATGCCTCGCCGGGGGTTTATGCGCGGGCGTTTCTCGAGGGCAGGTTCGATGAGTCGCGGCTCAAGAATTTTCGCCATGAGCTGCGCCAGGAGCCTGGACTTTCAAGCTACCCGCACCCTTGGCTGATGCCGGAGTTCTGGAACTTCCCCACCGTCTCCATGGGCATCGGGCCGCTCAACGCCATCTACCAGGCGCGCTTTATGAAGTACCTGGAGAACCGGTCGCTGATCGAAAAGACCGGGCGCAAGGTGTGGGCGTTCGTGGGCGATGGCGAGACCGACGAGGTAGATACGCTGGGCGCGATCTCGCTGGGGGCGCGGGAGAAGCTGGACAACCTGATCTTTGTCGTCAATTGCAACCTGCAGCGGCTGGACGGCCCGGTGCGCGGGAACAAGCGCATCATCGACGAGCTGGAAGGCGTGTTCCGCGGCGCCGGCTGGAATGTCATCAAGGTGATCTGGGGTTCGGACTGGGATGAGCTGTTTGCGCGGGATGGCTCCGGCCTGCTGTTAAAGCGCATGGAAGAGTGTGTTGACGGCGACTTCCAGACCTTCAAGGCCAAGGACGGGGCCTATCTGCGGCGCGAGTTCTTCGGCAAGTATCCTGAGCTGCTGGAGCTGGTCAAGGATATGAGCGACCAGCAGCTGGGCAGGCTGCACCGGGGAGGGCACGATCCGGCGAAGATCTACAACGCCTACAAGCGCGCGGTCGAGCATAGCGGCGGCCCCACGGTGATCATGGCGAAGACGGTGAAGGGGTACGGTCTCGGCTCAGCCCAGGCCCGGAATGCGACTCACAGCGAGAAGAAGCTGACCGACGAGGGGCTTGCCGCGTTCGTGCAGCGCTTCGACATTCCCATTCCGGAGCAGGCAGCCAAGGATGGCGCCTTCTATCGGCCGGAGCCGGACGCGCCAGAGCTCGAGTACATGCAGACGCGCCGGAGAGAGCTGGGCGGCTATCTTCCGCAGCGCGCGGTGCCCGCGATCGCCGAACGTGCGCCGGACTTCCAAGCGCCGTCGCTTGACTTCTTCGCGACCTGGCTTGCGGGCTCGAAGGGACGTTCCATCTCGACCACCATGGGCTTCGTCAACATGCTGAACGCGCTGATGAAAGACAAGGCGCTGGGCAGGTGGATCGTGCCGATCGTGCCGGACGAAGGCCGGACCTTCGGGCTGGAATCGTCGATCAAGCAGGTCGGCATCTATGCGCCTGAGGGCCAGAAGTATGTGCCGCACGATGCGGACATGCTGCTGAGCTATCGCGAGAACAAGGACGGACAGATTCTGGAGGAAGGCATCACCGAAGCGGGTTCGATGGCGTCTTTCACTGCCGCCGGGACGGCGTATTCGAACTACGGCGTGCCCTCGATTCCCTTCTACATGTACTACTCGATGTTCGGCTTCCAGCGGATTGGCGACATGGCCTGGGCGTTCGCGGACTCGCGCGGCAAGGGCTTTCTCATGGGCGGAACGGCGGGCCGAACCACCATGCTGGGCGAGGGTCTGCAGCACCAGGACGGGCACTCGATCGTGCTTGCAAGTACGGTGCCGACGTGCCGGACCTACGATCCGGCATTCGTCTACGAGCTTGCGGCTATCCTGCAGGACGGCATCAAGCGCATGTACGAGGATGGCGACGAAGCGTTCTACTACGTGACCATGTACAACGAGGACTACGCGCAGCCTGCCATGCCGGATGGGGTCGCCGAGGGCATTGTCCGGGGCATGTACAAGCTGAAGCCGGCGATTGCGGGGCAGGCGACCGTACAGCTTCTGGGCTCAGGGCCGATCCTGAACGAGGTGCTCCGGGCACAGAGCATTCTCGCCGAGAGGTACCAGGTGCAGGCGGACGTGTGGAGCGTGACCAGCTACACCGAAGTGCGGCGCGAGGCGCTGGCAGTGGAGCGCTGGAACCGGCTGCATCCGGCGGAAGCGGAGAAGCGAAGCTACCTGGAGACCTTGCTGGCGGATACTGCCGGACCGATCATCGCGGCCAGCGATTACATGAAGTCGGTTCCCGACGGCTTCGCGCCCTGGATCGGCACCCGGCTGGTGACCCTGGGCACGGACGGGTTCGGCCGCAGCGACAACCGCGAACATTTGCGGCGGCATTTCGAAGTGAGCGCCGAGGCGATTGCCGGCGCCACGCTGTCGCGCCTGGCGCGCGAGGGGTCGTTCGACGCGCAACAGGCCGCGGCGGCGTTCACCGAGCTTGGGCTGGATGTGGATGCAAAGGATCCGGCGCGGGTCTGAAGCTGCTGGTTCGGGTGTCTGGGTGGCGCTCTAAAAGAAACTTTCTGAGGGCTCGGAAGACGAATGGCGATGGGTTTGAAGGCATTTGAGAGTCCACTCATCAGCCATGCGCGGATGCGTGCGATGTACCGGGCGCTGGTGGAGACGCGTCTGCTGCTGAAGCAGGCGCGGGTTCGTCCGTTGCGGGGGGTGGAGGCCTGCCGCGTCGGCACCGCTATCGACCTGCGCGAGGGCGACCTGACCAGCGATGCAGGAAAGCCGCACGAGCAGGCACTGATCGCACATATACGGGCCGTGGGACAGCGTCCCGATGGGGGCAAGGTCACGGCGGCCGAACTCAGGCGGCTTCTGACCCGCATGCGAGGCGCTGCACCGGATGCTTTCCCCGGCAGTCCGGCGGACCGGCTGTTGTGCGCTGTGGGTGCGGCGATGGCGCTCAGGGCTGCAGGCAGCGAACGCCTGGTGCTGGCGTATGTGGAGGCAGGCGCGGTGAAAGCCGGCGAGTGGCGCCGCGTGCTGCCGGCCATGGCGCAGGCGGGGCTTCCGCTGATTGTGGCGGTTTTGCCGGCGGCCGCGCCTGAGACCAGGCCAGCGCTCGACCTGGAGGCGCTCGCGTTGCGCGTCGCAGACAAGCCGGAGAAGGCGATCCCGGTCATTCCGGTCGATGCGGGCGATGCGGTCGCGATCTACCGCGTTGCACAGGAGAGCGCGGTGCGGGCTCGCGCCGGGGGTGGCGCGGCCGTGCTGCTGGGGGTGGATTGCGGCACCGATCCGATCGCACTGCTGGGCAGCCAACTGGTGCGCAAGGGCATCTGTACGCAGCACTGGATCGATGGCGTTCAGCCGCGGCTTCAGGCGGTTCTGGATCGACCAAAGACTGCACCACGCGGGTTACACTGAACGGAATCACCCGCGGATGTTCAGGAGGTTGGCGGTCACGCCGTGGCGCTCGAAGAGAACGGCCCGGCACTCAACATCCTCTCTCCCGGCAACGGTCATTTGCTTTGTCCTTTGTTGCAAGGAGATTCGCGCAAATGGGCACCAGCGAGTCCCCTGGATTTTTCTGAGGTTTCTGTGCACAAACGTGTTCTGCTTCCGATCGCCGGCGTTCCTGTTCTTTCCATCTTCTGCATGGCCTCCTCTTCGGCGCAGACCGCGCCGGTTCCGGCTAACGATCCGCCTTCCGCGCCGGTGCCCGCAGCCCCCGTTCCTACCGACACCAAGTCCCCCGTGCCGGCTTACCCTCCGTATCAGCAACAGCAGACGCCAGGTACAACGGTGCCCCCGGCCACGCCGGCCGGACCTCCGGTGGTCGCGCCGGCGCAGCCCACGCCGGAGTCGCCGGTGCAGGCCTACGTTCCGTACGGCGTGCCCGACGAAGACAGGCGCAAGAGCCACGACGGCTCGCCCTACATCCCGGTCGACAGCTGGGTTTATCCCGCGATGGACCGGCTTTACTCGTTGGGTTTTGCGGACACCATGTTCCTGGGCATGCGGCCGTACACGCGGCAAAGCCTGGCCCACATCCTCGCCGAGACCCATGACGACGTGGCCGACAGCGACGACGATAACGCCAAGGAGATCCTCGCCGCCGTCGAACACTATCTGCAGGACGAGCCGATGGACGGGATTACGCCACGCGGCACGGTGTACGGCACGGAGACGGCCTACACTCGACTGCTCGGCATCTCGGGGCAGACGCTGAACGACAGTTACCACCTGGGCCAGACGATCGTGAACGATTACGGCCGGCCCTACCAGCCGGGCTTCAACGCCATTGCCGGGTTCTCCGAGTTGGCGGAGCAGGGCCGCTTTTCCTTTTACTTTCGCGGCGAGTATCAGCACGCACCGGGCGCGGCAGGATATTCGCAGACGCTCTCCGCAGCGCTCTCGCAGGGCGGAGATCCGGCCAATCCCTTCCAGTATGTTGCCGGTGATCAGATCGTCTTCAGCGGCTACAACCTGCACCAGGCGACGATTCCGACGGGACCGATCGCCGCGGCCAATCCCTTCCGCATCGAGGAAGCGACGCTCTCCTTCCACCTGCTCGGACATGAGATCTCGGGGGGGAAGTCTGACGCCTGGCTGGGGCCGGCGTTTGGCTCGTCGATGGCGTGGTCCAACAACGCGGAAGATATCTACTCCTTCCGCATCAACCGCGTCGAGCCGCTTCATATTCCGCTGTTTTCGTCTCTCTTCGGGCCAGTCCGATACGACTTCTTCTACGGCAGCCTGAAGGGCCACTCGCAGCCGAACAGTCCCTACGTGCACTCGGAGAGCATCTCCGTGCGGCCTACGGTGAACTCGGAGATCGCGGTGCAACGCACCGTGATCTTCGGCGGCGAAGGCCATGAGCCGGTCACCTTTCACACGTTTGCGCGCAGCTTCTTCTCGCTGCAGGACACGGAGAACAATCCCGCCGCCAAGGGCTCCGCCCAGGATCCCGGGGCACGCTTCAGCGACTTCAGCTTCTCCTGGCGTCTTCCGTTTGTGAGGAAGTACGCGACCCTGGTGCTGGACTCCATCTGCCACGACGATGTGTCGCCCATCAGCGCGCCGCGCCGGGCCGCGTACCGGACAGGGGTGTATCTCTCCCAGATTCCCGGAGCACGCAAGTTCGACTTTCGTGTGGAAGCCGTCACCACCGATCCGGGCGTAAGCCGCAGCGTGGGCGGACAGTTCCAGTACTTCGAAACGATCGAGCGCCAGGGTTATACCAATAAAGGATTTCTTATGGGCGACTGGATTGGACGCGAGGCCAAAGGCGGGCAGGCGTGGCTGACCTATCACCTCTCAGGCGACGAGTGGGTGCAACTGGAGTATCGCAACACCAAGCAGCCGAAGGACTTTATACCCGGCGGCACGACGCAGAACCAGTTCAAGGTGAGCGTGGTGAAGCGCATCGACCGCGACTTCGAGCTGAACGCCTGGTACCAGTACGAGAAGTGGAAGGCGCCGATCTATCTGCCGGGCGCGCAGAACGATTCGGTGGGCACGGTGCAGTTGACGTGGCTGCCGAAGTTGAAGAAGACGTCGGGCTTGTAGGCGCGTTTTCGGGCCAAAGCGATGCTGGATAAGTTGCGCATGAGATGGTTTCTTGCAGCGTCAACGTGGTTACCAGACAACGTTACTTTGACGGTGAGACCCGCGACTGGAGCGGGTTTCGCGTGGTTACCTTGCGGAATTTTGCGGTGTGGCGTTGGCGGGCCCCGCGCGTTGGCGGGGCGGGGGCTCTGGGGGACTTTGTCTGTCAAGTGCGGGCTGTCGAACCTGTCAACGACAGGTCGAGTCCACCAAGATAAACGGCCCTAAGCGGGAACCGAGCTCCAACGCCAATTCTGCTGTTAGCGCGGGCCTTCAGCCCGCAGGCGGTGTCGAATTGGTTTCCCTGGGGCTTCGCCCTAGTTAGGCTAGATTAGCTCGGGCCCTTGGCCCGAAGGAAAGGGTTTGCGGCACGCGTAAACGCGTGCCCTTCCCAGGCTGACGGCAGGCTTGGCCAGATGGGTGGTTGTGCGCAC
>CAJCHN010000123.1 GCA_903970285.1 Rhodanobacteraceae bacterium
CTGTTGTGGCGGTTGCGGAAGTCTGTAAACCGCTGTTGGGGTTGCTGAAGCTGGTAACCAAAGCCAGGCTGATGGAATCGATCGCGGGTCCAACTACGGCCGTAATCGCGGGCGAAGTTGAAGGCGTGTAGTTGGTGGAATCGCCCGAGTAGACGGCGAAGATCGTGACGCTGCCCTTAGGCAAGCCCGTGACCACGGTGAGCGTCGCCGCACCCTTCACCACCGGCTTGAATCCTACTTCGTTGGGATTTCCAAGCGCATCCGTCCCCGCGTAGAAGGTTACGGTTCCTCCGGGGGATGCCGTTCCGCTTCCCGTTCCCACCGTCGCCGTGAGCGTCACCGGGGCACCCGCGGTCAAAGGATTCGGAGGGTTGGTGAGCGCTACTGTCAGAGAAGAAACGGTCAGGTTTGAGGTGCTGCCCACCAGCTGGATCTGCGTGCTGGAGCCGGTGTTCCCGTTCAGCGTCAATGTCTCGGTCGCGTTCGTCTCCGCGGTCGTCGGGCTGAACGAAGCGGTGATCTCGCAGGAACCACCGGGCGCCAGCGTCTTGCCGCCACACTCGTCCGTGGTCACGGCAAAGCCTGCGGTCAGATTGCCGGACGCGGTGTACGAGGGCGTTGCGAAAGTAATGGACTGGTTGCCGGAGTTTGTAACCGTCGCCATGTTGGAGACGGTCTCCCCCTGGTTCACCGTGCCGAAGTTCAGCAGGCTGGTGCTTCTTCCAATCTCGGCCAGGATGTTATCGGTGGAATCCGTGACGAACAGATTTCCCGACCGATCGACCGCGATGCCGGTTGGATTCGCGATGGTATCGCCGATGTTCGGCAGCACCACTTCGCCTTCACCCAACCCACCGCTAACAGCCGGATAGAGATAGACCTGGCCGCTTCCGTTATCCACCTCGTAGAGGTTTCCTGCGGCATCGGTCGCGAGCGCGGTGGGATTGTCGAGCGCCACCTCCAGTGTGACCTGGCTGGTGCCGACCGGGGCGGCAAGCTCAAGGATGTCCGATCCGCCGGTCTCCGCGATGAACAGGTCGCCCTTTGGATCGAGTGCGATGGCTGCCGGCCCATTGAGACGGGAACCGAAGTTCTTGGTCGCCGAGAAGTCCGGCGCACCGTTCACATTGGGCACGTACAGGATGTTGTTGTCGCCGGTGTCCGCGATGTAGAGATTGTTATTAGCATCCACCGCGACACCTTGCGGCGCCTTGAGCGCGGGCGAAAGCGCGACGGTGTTGGCATTGGTCAGAACGCCGCCCACCACGGGAATCTCCACCACTCGATTGTTCCCGGTGTCCGCGATGAAGATGTCTCCCAGGCTGTCGATCGCAATTCCCTGCGGAGACTTCAAAGTCAGCGTTCCAGTGGAGATCGCCGTTCCGCCACCCGTTCCACCTGGCCCGAATTCGTAGATCATGTTGGTGGAACTATCCGCGACGTACAAGTTGCCGAGATTGTCGAACGCCGCCGCCGCGGGAGCTTTCAGTGTGTTGGTGATGGTTGTAATCGTGCCCGGGTCGGCCGTAGCCAGCGTGCCCAGACCGGTCCCAGAAACATCGAAGGTGATGGTGGAGGAAGCGGTGGTGAACAGGATGCCGCCGGTCTGCACTCCCAGGCTGGACGGAGTAAAGTTGCCGCTGACGCTGCACGTGGTGCCGGGCTGATACGTCGTTCCGGCCACGCAGGCGCCGGTTCCAGTGGAGAGAACGAAGTCGGTGCTCGGCTTGGTGCCGCTGACCGCCGAGATACTGGTAGGCGTCGTCGCCGTGTTGAAGATGAAGTTGATGGGCGGAACCGCTGACGTTGTGCCCACCGCGACCGAGGGTGCGAGCACCGAGTCGGCCTGCAGGATGTAGGCTCCATACGTCCCTGAAGCTCCATTCTTCGCGGTGTTGCTTAGATAAATGTTGCCCAGGTTATCGACAGCGACGGCATCGTCCACCGTGACGTTCGCCACCACAAACTCGTCGGCTGGCGTAAGCGTGGGAACGTTGCTCGCGTTCGCAACCAGCGGAATCTCATAAATCTGGCTGTTGCCATAGTCCGCCAGGTACATGTTGCCGGCGGGGTCGAAGCTGATGCCCGCGAGGCTGCTGAGCGCGATCGGAAGCGTCACGGCAACCGGCTTGTTGGTAGCGTACGGCGGAGAAAGCTCGTAGAGATTGGTCGAACTGGTGTTATCGCTGAAGAAGATATCGCCGCTCGCATCGACGGCCATGTAGGAGATATTCGCCGTCCACGTGAGCACCGTGGAGACGGTGTAAGCCCCCGAGGCAAGTGCCTCCTCATAGATCTGCGCGGGGTTGTTTGAAGTCGTGGTGAAGAAGACATCTCCCGCAGCGTCACCCGAGACCGTAGCAACCGTGCCGTAATAGTAGTTGCCGATCGATCCGAGATTGGTGGCAAACTGAACCGGAGCGCCCGGAACACAGTTCGTGATCGGAATCTGGTCAAAGTGCGTCGTATAGTAGTTCGTCACATCGGTGACGTATAGGTTCTGCTTCTTTTCATCCATATACAGCGCTGCGGTTGGGCTGTATCCCTGGGTATTGTTCAGCACCACGATCACCTTACCGCTGGGCTGGATCTCCACCAGGTCGTCCGGGTACCCCTGTTCGTAGACATACATATCGCCGCAGGCATCGACGACGGCGTTACCGTAGGGAATACTGTCAAGAAAGTTCGGGCTGTGGGCGACCACGGCCGGTACCTGCGCGAACATCGGTTGCGCCGTCAACAGGCCCATCAGCGAAAGTGCGAGCCCACACGCTGTCCTATAAAACCCGCCGCGTACCGTCCTGTGCGAAGAGCTATTGGTCCCCGCAACGCGACGAAGCATGTCATAAATCTTTTCGGAAATCGTAGAAGTGTGCACTACTGTAGCCTCCTGAAGTCTCCCGGAACGCGTCCTCCGCCTCCGGGCCCTGCTCTTGTGCTGCATCCGCGGTGCTTTGCCTGCTGCCCGCGGTCCGATGTGCTGGCCCCGCCTCCTGCACGCTGGAGACGGAGCCTTGATGACTGCGCTAGAAGTTGTAGCGCGCTCCTAGTTCCACAATCCTGTATCCCTGCTTGTACGGCGTGTAGCCAAAGTTCGGCGTATCCTGCACCGCTCCCGCGAACGCCTGCGCCGGAGTCGCCGCGACAAAGCCGAGCGGGTCGCCGAAGCCAAGCCCCAGCCCGACGTTGTTGCCGCCGGCAAAGGAACGAAGCGGATGGTTCAGGAAGTTGAAGCCCGCGAGTCGGAACTGAACGTTCTGCTTCTCGTGGATCGGAAACGTGCGCTGCACCGTGAGATCCGTATTGAAGTATGCCGGACCATGCAGATCGGGAAGCTCAAACTCGCCGTTGCTGCCAAACTTTGGCAGTGCGAAGCAGGCGCCATTGAAGTACTGCTTGCCGTAAAGAGGATTGTTGGACTGCAGGTTCTTGCGCGGGTCGCACGTAATCACCGGCTGCAGGCTGATATCCGGCGTCCCGAGATAGGTGCTGCTGTTGATGGTCGATTGGGTCGCAGCCCCGGCTCCCGGCAGTTGGTAGGAGATTCCTCCGCTGAGATTGAAGCTGGAACTGCCGTTCAGCACGGCGATATCGGGGCCGCTCTGCAGGCCGGTAATCCCCGAGAACTCCCACTGGTTGATCACATCGGCCAGGAAGCGATTCCCGTGGTAGAGATTCCCGACCTGCCAGCTGTAAGTCGCATTCAGGATATTGTTGCGGTTGAAGCCGAGATAGCCGTAGTTGTTGCGCAGTGTAGAGGGATCGGCGATCGCAGCACCTGTGCGATAGTCACCGCGGATTCCGAGCGCCTTCTCCCAGGTGTAATTGACGCCGTAGATGAATGCGCCCGTCTGCTTGTTAAAGCTCGCCTGCAGACCGTTGTAATTCTGATAGGCGATGTGATGCGGTACGTAGACTGCGATGTAGTTGGGGTACGGCCGATAGTCCTGCACATAGGTCCCGAACCGGTAGTCCGATGGGTTGTGAATCTGTTGCGAAATAGGATCTGGCTGGAAGTAAGCTCCAAGCGGGATGTAGTTCTGGTTCGAGAGGTTCCCCTCGGTGAAGAGGTCGTGGCTCTGGTTGCCCACGTAGCTGACCTCCAGGTTCGAGTGCCCCGGCATCACCTGATCCACGGTGAAGTTGTAGTTGTACGTCACCGGTTGCGCATTGTCATGCTGATCGAGCGCATAGATGGAGAAGGGAGCATTCGCCAGGCCGCAGTAGGCGCCAGGATTTGCCGGCACCGCTCCGCCTTGTGCGATGGCGCCAGAACCCGAGATCTGGTCGACCGTGCAGGAGGTTGTCGGGTTGTAGGTCTGGTAGCCCAGCGCGGTGTTGAGAGCCCCGGCGGAGTCATTATACGAATCATGGAACCGGTACGCTCCCCAGCCGCCGCGGAACGTCGTTTTGCCGTTGCCATAGAGGTCATAGGCAATGCCCACACGAGGCGAGTAAAAGAGCGCCCGGCTCTGCTGGCCCGAGATCGGAACACTTGGATTGGTCTTATGACTGCTGATGCCGGGATAGTTCGCCAGCGTCGCGCCCACCGGGGGAATGTTGACCACGCCTGCATACTTGGCGGGTGGGTTCCACACCGCCATGCCAATGCCATCCGGGCTGAACCACGGCCCAAGGTGGTCCAGGCGAATGCCATACGTCAACGTCAGCTTCTTGGTCGCGCGCCACTCGTCGGTAAAGTAACCATCAAAGGTGCGGAAGTGCAGGTCTGCATTGATGGCGGTGTTGGTCTGGGTAAAGCCCGTCGCGCAAAGTTGGAGAAAGTTGGCGATATTGTTTTCGAGCGCCGCGTTTCCGGTTGGATTCTCGGGATGCGTGTCGCCGTTTTCCGGCAGGCACGAGTTCCCGTAGTGATTGAAAGCGTAATCGCCCTGGGTGTAGTTATAGCCGGTCTGGTTGTTCGCGGTTACTTCAACATAGACGCCGACTTTGATCGAGTGCGTTCGGATGGTCTTGCTCAGGTTGTCGGCAGCATCGTAGGAGAACTTACGGAAGAACTGGCTCGTCGGCGGATCGTAATTTGCCGCGAAGTCGGGAACACCCTCTTCATAGTCGACGATACCGGGTAGCTGGGTGACGCCGTTCTTGTAGAAGCGGCCGCCGGACCAGCCGGTGGATCCATCCTGCAGGATCGCCGGGTTGGCAAACTGCGCCGGCTCGTAGAAGTAGGTCGCCGCTCCGATCAGTTCGTTGGTCAGCGTCGGAGTGAAGACCTTGGTGAAGTTCAGCGAAAGCGAGTTGGACTTGGTGTGGGAATACGAGGGCGTGGGGAAAGGAATCAGGTCGCTGCCCGCGTAATAGTTATTGGTCAGCGGATTCTCGTCGTTGATCGTCTCGAAATTGTAGGTCACGTAGAGCTTGGTGCTATCGCTCAGGTTGTCGTCCACGCGGCCGCGATACTGGAAGCCATTGTGCGTGGCCAGCAGATTGGTTTGGTAGTTGTAACCGTCGGTAATCAGGTTGCTCTGCGGCTCTGCCCGGGGCAGCCGGTTCGGCTTGGGATAGAACTTGATGTAGGCGGCGGTGCGGGGATCGACTGGCAGGAACGCGCCCGGGTTACATGAGCCTCCCGCGGCGCCGCCATTGTTTGTCGGATTGCTGTACTGCTGCGCGTTGTAGATCAGGCAGTCCTGCTTGTCGTAAGCGCCGCCGGTGGTGGGTGCGCCGACGTATGAGCCGCCCGCCGGATAGCAGAATCCGCTGGCCGTCGAAATCGTAGCCCCGCCGGTTACACCACCGTTGGTCGTATAGTCGTTCGGACAGTACGACTGCAGCGTTGCGGTCGAGATGCCGAGGTTCTGTGCGATGCAGGAGGCGGAAAGATTGCCGCTCAACATGCCCGGCGAACCCAGCGCAGTACCGGCTGCCGTGGGATCAAACGAGGTCACGTTGGTGGGGCACGGTGTATTTGTCGGCACGAAGCTCTCCAGCAACTGCTGGAAGGCGGTCTGCCGGTAGACCTCAAGCGCGGTGAAGAACGTCAGCTTCTTGTTATGGTTGAAGTCGGTCCCAGGAATCTTGATCGGACCACCGACGTTGGCACCCGGAAAGTAGTAGCTGGAGGGTGGACGCGGAGCGTTCTCGTAGTTGCTGTACCAGTCGTTCGCATTCAACGCTCCGTTGCGGGCAAACAGATAGGCGGTCCCGTGGTAGCTCGAGCCGCCCGACTTGCCGACCGCGTTGATCACCACCGGGCCCTTGGCGCTGTCGGCGCCGAAGTTCGAGGTCGAAACCTTGATCTCCTGCACCATGTCCATGTTGACGTTGGAGATGGACGCGCCCATGTCGCCCGGGTCGATCACGCTGCTGCCGTCCGACAGCACCGAGGTCGCGCCAGTCTGCGGGGTCGCTCCATTCGCCGAGAAGGACGAGACCGAAGAACTGGTGAAGCCCATGGTCTGCGAGGTGCTGTTCCCCACGCTGAGATTGCCTAGTCCGCCGCCGGTCGAAACCGCAAAACCCGGCAGAAACTTGATCAGCTCCGAGGCGTCGCGGCCGATCGTCGACAGCCGCTTGATGTCGTCCGCCGTGATCAGGGCGCTCTTCTCCGGCGAGTCGAGGCTGACCCCCGCCGTGTTGGCCGAGACCGTCATCTCCTCGGTCACCTGCCCAATCTTCAACGCGACCTTGTCGATCGTCAGATGGTCGCCGGGGTGAACCTGGATCCCGTTCACCCGGTAGGCTTCAAAGCCGGTCATGGTCACAATCAGGTCGTAGGTCTGCGGAGGAACGGCGGGGATCGTGAAATCTCCCTGGCCGTTGCTCTTGGTGTCGCGCTTGGAAGCCTTATCCTGTTCGGAGACCAGGATCACCGTCGCGCCGGGAATCAGCGCGCCGGTGGTATCGCGCACGGTGCCGACGACCGTGCCTGTATTCTGCGCCTGGGCTCCCACCATCAGCAGGAAGCCTGCGACGAACAGCAGCACGAGGAAGCGTGCGCCACGGATAAGCGTGACTGGACCTAGGGGTCGAGGGGAAACGGATGGGTTGAACAAAAAAGCCTCCAGAAGCGATACTCACACCATGACTGCGGGCGAATCTAAATCGATTGAAAGACCGAAATTTTCGCTCTGTAGGTGCGGGGTGTTGTTTACTAAATCGGATTAGTCATTGTCAATACGTTTCGATTCCCGCTTCCAAACCGCAGAACCATCGGTCACTTACTGGTGTGTTTGCTAAGGATTCAGACCTCATGATTCTTGTCCGGACGTCCGCTTTGGCGAACCTCTTGCCTCTTCTCTCCCTCCTCCTCGCCGCTGCCCGTCCCTGTTCTGCGCAAACCCTTTCCGCGATTCCTGCACCGGCAGCAGCAGGCTCGGCCAGGGTGCCGGCTGCGCCCGAGCTTCCCGCCCCGCCCCATGCGCAATATAACTTCCGCAACGTGGCGATCGTCGCCGGCGGCTTCATCAGCGGAATCGTGGCGCATCCCACGGAGAAGGCGCTGATGTACCTCCGCACGGACATCGGCGGCGCCTACCGCACGGAAGATGGGGGAGCGCATTGGGTTCCCCTTACAGATTGGGTTTCAAAAGCGGACAGCAATCTGCTGGGCATCGAAAGTATCGGCGTCGATCCGACCGATCCGCGGATGCTTTACCTGGCCGCGGGTACCTACGACAAGCCTTGGGCGCCCAACGGCGCCATCCTCTGGTCCGACGACCGCGGCCACAGCTTTCACCGCGTCGACATGCCCTTTAAGATGGGCGGCAACGAGTGGGCGCGCTTCGACGGAGAACGGCTGGCGGTTGATCCCAACCAACCTTCGATCCTCTTCTTTGGCAGCCGCGACAGCGGGCTATGGACTAGCACCGACCGCGCTCGCACCTGGTCGCAGGTCTCAAGCTTTCCCGGAAAAGCGGACAACGGCGCCGGCGTCGCGTTCGTCACCTTCGATGCGCACAGCGGTTCCGCGAAAGCACCTACCCCGGTGCTCTATGCCGGCGTCTCGAATCCGGATGCAAGCCTTTTTCGCTCGAACGACGGTGGTAAGACCTGGGAAGCAGTCGCCGGGGCGCCGAAGGGCCTGTTGCCCAGCCATGGGCAGATCTCAGGCGGCGACCTGTACCTGACCTTCGGCGATGCGCCTGGACCCAATGACATGAAGTCTGGCGGGGTGTGGAAGTTCAACCTGAAGTCCGGCAAGTGGAAGAACATCACACCGGAGGAGCCCGGGGCCGGCAACGGACCCAGTTTCGGCTATGGCGGACTGGCCGTCGATCCGGCACACCCAGGTTGGCTGATCGTCTCGACCATGGACCACTGGAATGGAGGTGACAACATCTATCGATCCGTCAATGGCGGCGCAAACTGGACGGGGTTGAAGGAGAAAGCTGTGATGGACGCCTCGCTGAGCCCCTACCTGGCCGGCGACGACGCCAAGGTGGGCTTCGGCCACTGGATCGGCGCAATGGCGATCGACCCGTTCGATCCCGGCCATGCGCTCTATGGCACCGGTGCCACGGTATGGGCGACGCACGACCTGACCCAGGCGGACGCCCGGCAGCCGACGCACTGGGTCGTGGGAGCCAACGGCATTGAGGAGACGGCCGTCATCTCGTTCCTTTCGCCGCCAGCCGGACCGCACCTCTTCAGCGGTCTAGGCGACATTGGCTGCTTCCGCCATGAAGACTTCAACATCTCTCCCAGGGGCGGCGCGCTGAAGAATCCTGGGCTCTCCAACTGCGACAGTATGGATTACGCCGTCAACGATCCAAACCTGATGGTGCGGGTGGGGCGGGTGTGGGGCGGGCAGGCCCATGGGGGAATCTCGACCGACGGCGGGATGACCTGGAAGGGCTTCAAGACCGAGCCACCCCACGGCGACCAGGGCGGACGGATTGCGCTCTCGGCCGACGGCAAGGTGATGGTGTGGGTGACGGCGAAGGGAGTCCTGGGCGCCTCGACGAACCAGGGCGCGACCTGGAAAGTGACTGACAAGGCACCGGAGAGGTCGCAGGTGGTCTCGGACAGAGTCAATCCGGAGCGTTTTTACCTCTACGATCCGGAGGCGGGCAAGCTGTTCGTCAGTGATGGCTCAGAGGCGGATTTCAAGGCGCTTCCGCTGGAGCTGCCCAAGCATGGCAGGCTCTTCGCGACGCCGGACCATGCGGACGATCTCTGGGTGGCCAGCGACGAGGGACTCTGGCACGCGGACGCGACGGCGAAGCCTCCGGTGGCGCAACTCGAAGGTGTCGACGCGGCTTACGCGCTTGGATTCGGCAAGCCGCGGGGCAAGGACGAGTACCCGACCTTGTTTTTGAGCGGCAAAGTGAACGGACAGGATGGCGTGTTTCGCAGCACGGACGCAGGCAAGACGTGGGTGGAGATCGATGACGATCAGCATCATTACGGCTGGATCGGCACCGTGGCGGGCGACCCCCGCATCTTTGGCAGGGTGTACCTGGGCACGAACGGGCGCGGAGTCATCAGCGGGGATCCGGCTAAGAATTGAGGCTTGACCACCCACCCCCTCGATTGTTGCTTAAATTCTTCAAAGCACAAGGGTTAGGGGTTGAACAAGAACACTGCATGCACCAAGAGATATGCACGGGCTGCGGACAGAATGAGGCAGGCACGGGAACACCTGCAAGCCCGCGGCAAGATCCGGTGGAACAGCACCAAAATCCCGCATGGATCCTGCCTGGCGGCGGCCGTGGCCGCGGCAATTCGCTCCTGGAGCGACGGCGAATTGTGGTACCAATCGATAAGGCATCTTGACTGGAGATTTCGCATGGCGCTGGAACCGATTGTTGGCCTGCATCACGTGACCGCGTACGCTTCGGACCCGCAGCGCAACCTGGACTTCTATACCGAGGTACTAGGTTTGCGATTCGTCAAGCGGACGGTCAATTTCGACGATCCCGGCACGTATCACTTCTACTTTGGCGACGACGCCGGTTCGCCTGGAACCATCATCACTTTCTTCCCGTGGCCGCATGCGGCGCGGGGGATTGCCGGCGCCGGGGAGACGACCCATACCGCATTCAGCGTGGCGACAACGTCGCTAGCGTACTGGCACGAGCGGCTGACGCGGGCCGGGGTGCTGGTGGAGGAGACGGGCGCCCGCTTCGAAGAGCAGGTACTGACCTTCGCCGATCCGGACGGGATGAAGCTGGAGATTGCCGGCCATGAGGAGGCGGGCGCAGCCCTCCGTTCGCGTTTTGCCGACGTGCCGGCCGAACACGCGCTGCGCGGATTCTTCGGTGTGACCTTACTGGAGCGAGATCTGCGCGCGACGGAAGCGACCCTGCGCATGATGGGCTGGACACGGCTTGCCGAAGCGGGTAACCGCGTTCGGTTTGTCGCCCCGGAGGGCGATGCACCGGGACGGCGAATCGATGTGGTCGTGGACCCTAGCTGCGGCTTCGGCCGCGCCGGGGCGGGCACCGTCCATCACATCGCGTTCCGGACGCAGAGCGACACAACCCAGCTCGCATGGCGGCACGAGATTGAACAGCATCTGCAGGTAACAACCGTGCAGGACCGCACCTACTTCCATTCCATCTATTTCCGCGAACCCGGTGGCGTGCTGTTCGAGATGGCGACCGATCCCCCGGGCTTTGCGCTGGATGAACCCATCGAATCGCTGGGCGAGGAACTCAAAATTCCGGAATGGCTGGAGCCGCGCCGGGCCATGATCGAACGGCGCCTGGCCTCCATCACACTGCATAAGGAAAAGGTGAATGCATGAGCGGTACGGGGCCCGGAGATCCGCACGCGTCGAGTTTTGTAGTGCAGGCCGGAACGTCGCTTGACGAAGCAGAGGGAGCGGTCATTCTGCTGCACGGCCGGGGCGGATCGGCCGCGGAGATTCTGCAGTTGAACGAGGTGATGCAGCCGGGCAACGGGGGGCCGAAGCTGGCCTGGCTGGCACCCGAGGCGGCGGGAAAGACCTGGTATCCCAACTCGTTCATGGCTCCGCGTGCCGCCAACGAGCCCTATCTTTCGAGTGCTTTGGGACGGATCAATGCGCTGGTCACGGTGATCGAGCAGGCGGGCATTCCGCCCGGCCGGATCGTGCTTGCAGGGTTCTCGCAGGGGGCGTGCCTGGCCAGCGAGTATATGGCGAGCCATGCCGCGCGCTACGCGGGA
The DNA here is from genome assembly GCA_903970285.1 of Rhodanobacteraceae bacterium. Classification (GTDB taxonomy): domain Bacteria; phylum Acidobacteriota; class Terriglobia; order Terriglobales; family Acidobacteriaceae; genus Edaphobacter. The sequence continues at coordinate 11,113 of CAJCHN010000123.1, forward strand.
CTGATCGCGTTTACCGGCGGGCTGATCGGGGCGCCGGGCTCGGACCTGACCCATCGCGGCGACCTGCAGGGCACCCCGGTGCTGCTGCTGAGTGGCGACCCCGATCCGCACGTGCCCTGGTCGAGGATTGAAGAAACGGCCGCGGAGCTGAAGCGGATGGGGGCGTCGGTGACGACCAAGCGTTATCCCGGACGCGCGCACACTGTTTCGCGGGACGAGGTGGCGCAGGCCCGGGGTCTGTTGGAGCGAGCCTTCGCCGGAGCGGCTGCGCGACGGGCGTGAAGTCACTTCTTGACCTTTGAGAGCTTTGCGCTGTCCTCCCGCTGGCCGGCCCAGAGTGACCGGCCGACTCAGGGCAGGATCGAGCAAAGCCCAGGTCCGCACGAAGTGCTTTGACCAAGGCGAAGCGGGGCGCTTAGAGTGTCTGTCCATGAGAACTTCATGGGCTCTTGCAGTCGGGATCACGCTTGGCTTGGCGGTAACGGGACGGCTTACAGCCCAGCAGCGGCCGGCGATTACGGGCATCGCCTTTGCCCGCATGTATGCGGCAAATCCTCCCGCTTCCGATCATTTCTACAAGATGCTGGGCTTTGCGCCGGAGCCGCTCGACGGCACCCTGCAGCGCTTTGACGTGAATTCATCGCAATGGCTGGAGGTGGTGCCGCTGCCGGATCCGGCACCGCCCGCCCGGCTGGCGGCGGTGGGGTTTACTACCAGGAATGCGGTTGTGCTTGAAAAATATTTGCAGGCCCATGGCGTGCAGGTGGTCGAACCGTTGAAGAAGGGTCAGTTCACGGTCCTCGACCCGGAGGGCAACCGCGTCGTCTTCGTGCAAACTGGCTCGCACAGGATGGCGGCGGGCAGTCGCGATGGGGTGGGCGAAACCACCTCGCAGCGGATCATCCACGTCGGGTTCGAGGTGAAAAGCGCGCCGGCGGAGGACCGGTTTTACCGCGATCTGCTCGGCTTCCACGACTACTGGCACGGCGGGATGACCGACACTCGGACCGACTTCGTGAGCCTGCAGGTGCCCGATGGCACAGACTGGCTGGAATACATGCTGAACCGGACCGTGCTTCCAGATCCTGTGGCAAACCTGAAACAGACCGGGGTGCTCGACCACTTCTCCCTGGGCGTGGCGCACATGCAGGATGCGGTCGATGCGCTGGCGCGGAATGGCTGCGCGCATACCTCGCAGGCGGCAAACTGCGCCAGGACGCAGATGGGTCGCGACGGCAAGGTGCAGTTGAATGTCCTCGACCCCGACTTTACGCGGGTGGAGTACATGGAGTTCAAGCCATCGGGGCCGATCTGTTGTTCGGAGTTCAAGGGCAGGCAGCCCAGCGAAATAGAAGACAAGTAGGCGCCGCTGGCGATGATCGAGGATCGACGCCCAGCCCGCTACGCGTACGTTCTGGCCGGCAGAATGTACTGCACGTCGATGCGCTGGGTGGGATAGTCGCCGGTGTAGCAGGCGGTGCAAAAGCTGCCCGGGGAGAGCCCGTGGGCCGGTTCGCCGGTGGTGCAGGAGTGAGTGAGACCGATCAGGCTGAGATACGCGAGCGAATCGGCTTCGATGAACTGGCGGATCTCCTCAATCGACTTGTTGGCGGCGATGAGGTGTTCCTTGTCCGGAGTATCGACGCCGTAAAAGCAGGGCGAAATCGTGGGCGGGCAGGAGATGCGAAGGTGCACTTCGGTGGCGCCGGCGGCTCTTACCATGCGCACGATCTTGCGCGATGTGGTTCCGCGGATGATGGAGTCGTCGATCAGGATCACGCGCTTGCCTTCGAGCAGCGCGCGGCTGGGGTTCAGCTTCATGCGGACGCCGAAGTCGCGCACGCGCTGGGTTGGCTCGATGAAGGTGCGTCCGACATAGTGGTTGCGGATCAAACCGAAGTTGAACGGGATGCCGGACTCGGCGGCGTAGCCAAGCGCGGCGGTAACCCCCGAATCGGGCACCGGGACCACCAGGTCCGCTGGCACCGCCGATTCGCGGGCCAACTGGCGGCCCATCTCTTCGCGGGATTTCTGCACCCAGCGGCCGTAGACGCGGGAGTCGGGGCGGGCGAAGTAGACATGCTCAAAGATGCACGAGGCCTGCGGGGTGCCCCGCGCGAAGATGCAGCTGGTGACCCCGTCCTCGGACACCATCACGAGTTCGCCGGGCTCGACGTCGCGCTCATACCGGGCATGCAGCAGGTCGAGCGCGCAGGTCTCCGAGGCGAAGACGAAGGTATCGGGCGCGCCATTTTCCCCGCGGACGCGGCCCATGCAGAGGGGCCGGAAGCCGTGCGGATCGCGCGCGGCGAAGATGCGGTTGCGCGTCATCATGACGATTGAAAACGCGCCTTCCACCTGCGAGAGCGCGCCGGCCATGCAATCGATCAGGGTCGAGCCCCTGGAGTGCGCGATGAGCTGAATGATGATCTCGGAGTCGGAGGTGGTCTGGAAGATGGCGCCATCGCGTTCCAGCCGCGCCTTGGCCGTACCCAGGTTGATCAGGTTGCCGTTGTGCGCGATCGCGATGAGGCCCTTGGTCGAATCGACCGAGATCGGCTGGGCGTTCAGGAGGGCGGAGTCGCCGGTGGTCGAGTAGCGGGTGTGGCCGATGGCGAGGTGTCCGGGAAGCTTCTGCAGGACGTCGTCGGTGAAGATTTCGGAGACCAGGCCCATGCCCTTGATGTCGTGGACATGCTCGCCGTCCGCGGAGGCGATGCCGCCGGACTCCTGCCCGCGATGCTGCAAGGCGTAGAGGCCCCAGTAGGTGAGGCGGGCGGCGTCGGGGTGGTTGTAAACGGCCATGACGCCGCAGTGCTCGCGGAGCTTGTCGAAGGGGGTCTCGTCCTCGTCCGGCTCTGTGCAAGGTACACAGGGCTCGTGCAATAAGTCCCGGTTCATCCAGCCACCAAATTCTGTTCGTTTACTGCTTGCCGTGTGAGTTCGATCCACTCAGCCATGATGCGTTTGCGAAATGTATCGGAGACGGTTGCGAGGTCGACGACATCCACCTCGATGGGCAGATCGGATTCGTCGAAGGCATCCGCCAGGTCGGCGCGAAGCCGAAGCGTGAGAGGCTCCTGGCCGCCGATGGCGAGATCGAGGTCGGAGCGTCTTGCCGCGCGGCCATTGGCGCGCGAACCGAAGACATAGACGGGTCGATCCGGCACCAGCCGGTCCAGAATGCCGCGCACAATCGAGAAGTCTGAAGGGGAAAGGTCCAGAACACCGGCATCAGCCATGACTCGCCAACCTCCTCTTCAGATTGTCCAGCAAGTATTCGGCCTCGACAAGAAAGGGCTGAGCAATTCTTGCGATCTCTCGCGCAGCGGGCTCGGTGTAGGTGTGCGCGGTCTCATTGCGGGCATCGCGGAAGTTCTTCCATTCGGGCCAGCCGTGCTGGACCAGACCTTCCTTATCGGCGTTTCGGAGAACTCCCTGAAGCGACTTATCTTTCACATCTGCAGGACTGAAGGCATGATCAAGAAGGTACCGGCGCAAAGTACGTGTCGAGACTTCGTAAGCCAGCTCGAAGCGCTTGACTACGGAATCGAGAACGAAAAGGTTACCGGGATTCTTGTCGTACTCCTGCAACGCCTCGCGCAACCGAAAGACCACCCGCTCCAGCGTCTCCAGATCGAGCGGCTTTTGGCCGGCGGGATCGCTCACGCGAGCACCTCTTCGGCGAGCGCGGATTCGAGTGCACTTGCATAAGGACCCATCAGCGACGCTAATCGCTCCTCCAGAACAAGCTCGCTGTTCACCCTCACTGTCAGATTTTGGCCGCCCGTCGTTCCGATCACGTTCACCCAGACGCCGAAAGGTTCAGCAAGCTCCCTGAGCTCACCGAGTGCTTCGCTCTTGAAGGTCACGATTACGTCGGAAGCATCCTCCCCAAAAAGTCTGGAGAGGGGATCGAGCCCTCCCAAGTTGACGCTTGCTCCAATGGCCTTCGCAAAGGTCATTTGCGCTAGCGCAACCGCGATGCCACCATCGGATATGTCTTTAGCTGAGGTCACGACGCGCTTTTCCGCAAGGAGTGCAAGAAAACGGTTGTTCGCGGCAGCTCCCACCAAATCTAGATGCGGGGGCACCCCCCACGAACCTCCGAAAGCCAGCTTGGCGAACTCACTTGCCCCAAAGCGGCGTTCCGCCCTGAACTTTGCATCTTCAACGAAGCGAGAGGCCTCGTCATCGCTATTTATAGGATCGTGCCGTTTGGATGGCGCAGTGAGAATCGCTATCGTTTCGCCGGCAGCAATGAATCCACTCGGCACGGCCTTGGTCACATCGTCCAGAATCCCGACGATGCCGATGACCGGCGTGGGGTAGATTCCTTCGCCGAGGGTCTCGTTGTAGAGGGAGACGTTTCCACCGGTCACGGGGGTTCCGAGGGCGTTGCAGGCTTCGGCGATGCCGTCGATGGACTCGGAGAGTTGGGCCATAATCTCGGGCTTCTGCGGGTTGCCGAAGTTGAGGCAGTTGGTTGCGGCGACGGGCGTCGCGCCGGTGCAGGCGACCTTGCGTGCGGCTTCAGCGACCGCGTGCATGGCGCCGAGCTTCGGGTCGAGGTAGCACCAGCGGCCGTTGCCGGCGAGAGCCATGGCGAGGCCGCGCTCTGGCTTGGGTGCCGATGCATCCCAGGTCTCAGAAGCGAGACCTGGGGCACCCAGTTCGGAGGCACCACCCGTGCCCTTGATGCGCATGACGCCGGCTTCGCCGCCCGGGCCCTGCACGGTGTTGGTCTGCACCATGGAGTCGTACTGCTCATAGATCCAACGCTTCGAGCAGATATTCGGGCTGGCCAGCAGCTTCTTGAGGTCGGCGGTGTAGTCGCGCGGCTTCTTCAGCTCTGTAAGCACCCAGGCCGGCGGGTCTTTCGGGACCGGCGGGTTCCAGACGCCGACCGGACGGTTGTAGATGGGAGCCTCGTCGGTCAGAGCCTTGTTGGGAATCTCGGCCTGCAGCACGCCGTGGTGGTAGACGCGCATCACGTCGTCGGCGGTGACGATGCCGACCTCGGCGCAGTCCAGACCCCACTTCTTGAAGATGTCGAGAACTTCCTGCTCGCGGCCTTTGGCGGCGACCAGCAGCATGCGCTCCTGCGACTCCGACAGCATGATCTCGTAGCTGGACATGCCGGTCTCGCGGTGGGGAACCCGATCCAACTCGATCGTGACTCCCAACTCGCCGCGTGCGCCCATCTCGCAGGTGGAGCAGGTGAGGCCGGCCGCGCCCATATCCTGAATGCCGAGGACTGCGCCGGTCTTCATCACTTCAAGGCAGGCTTCAAGCAGCAGTTTTTCGAGGAAGGGGTCGCCCATCTGCACATTCGGCCGCTTCTGCTCGGAGCCTTCAGTGAACTCTTCAGACGCCATCGTCGCGCCGTGAATGCCGTCGCGCCCGGTCTTCGCGCCCACATAGAACACCGGGTTGCCGACGCCCTCGGCCTTGGCGTAGAAGATCTCGTCGGTCCGCACCAGGCCCAGCGCGAAGGCGTTCACCAGCGGATTGCCGGAGTAGCAGTCTTCAAAGCGGGTCTCGCCGCCCAGGTTCGGCACGCCGAAGCAGTTGCCGTAGCCGCCCACACCGTGGACCACGCCGGTCATGGTGTGGCGGTTGCGAGCGTAGTCGATGGCAGGGCTCGGCCTGTCCCTTGCAGGCGCGCTTTCGCCGGCTGACTCCTGATCCGTGACCCCTGACCCATAACCCGGCTGCATCGGCCCGAACCGCAGCGAATCCATCACCGCCAGCGGCCTCGCGCCCATGGTGAAGATGTCGCGGAGGATGCCGCCGACGCCCGTTGCCGCGCCCTGGTACGGCTCGATGTAGCTGGGGTGGTTGTGCGATTCGATCTTGAAGGCGCAGGCCCAGCCGTCGCCCACGTCGATGATGCCGGCGTTTTCGCCTGGCCCCTGCACGACCGAGCCGGGCCCCTTCAGCCGCGGGCCTTTCGTCGGCAGACGCTTCAGGTGCACGCGCGAGGACTTGTAGCTGCAGTGCTCCGACCACATCACAGAAAAGATTCCCAGTTCGGTCAACGACGGCGTGCGGCCGAGCTTCTGCTCGATCAACGCGTATTCTTCGTCCGTGATGCTGTGGGTCTTGAGCAGCGCCGGCGTGATCACAGCGGGAGCGGGGACAGACAGGGACGGCGAAAGTTGCTGATTGGACATGGCTCGCACCTTCGATTGTCGCATGTTGAGCCGGTCAAAGTCGGGCCGCGAGAGCACTCCGCCCGCAGTTCTACCCTCATAACTTGGAGTAAGAGCCGCTTGGTTGCCCCGGTCTACAGCGGCGGGAGACTTCGCTCTAGGCGCCGGTCGATCCAAAGCCTCCGCCGTCCCGCGCCGTCTTCTCCAGCGTATCCGTCAGTTCGAAGCGGGCTTCGATGCGGCGGACCAGGCGGAGTTGGGCAATGCGGTCGCCGGCAAAGACCGTGTGCGGAGTGGCGGCGAGATTCGTGAGCACCACCTTGATCTCGCCGCGGTAGCCAGGGTCGATGACGCCGGCGAGCGTTGTCAGCCCGCGCACCGCGAGGCCGGAGCGATCTTCTACCAGGCCGCCGAAATCCGCGGGGAACGCCATCGCCAGGCCGGTTGAAACCGCTACGGTTTCCCCGGGTTCGAGCGTCGACTGCGAAACCGCCGCGAGGTCCGCGGCCAGGTCGCCCCACGGGCCGGTATGGGCGTAGCGGGGAAGTTGCGCGGCCGGATGCAGCCTTTGCACCAAAATTTGGGGATTGTCTGACATAAAGGCAGTGTATCTTCGGGAGCCAGAGCCTCTGAAAGAACGCCCATTTTGGTGAGGTGGAAGCGGCCTCGACGACGCGAGTTCCTGCCTGCCCCCGGTGCATCAGACTTAGAACTTCATGCCCCATGGAGAATCTCATGCGAACCGAAGATCGACTCGCCGCCAAACTGCGCGGCACCGGGAAGGCCGGCGTGCCGACCCTCGTCCTGATGCACTTTCTCGGCGGCAGCACGCGCGAGTGGGACGAAGTGCTGGCGCTGCTGCGCGACCAGTTCCGCATCGTCCTGCTGGACATGCCGGGCTTTGGGGATTCGGGTGGCGTCACCGGGTACAGCGTCGCCGAGATGGCGGACGCGCTTGAAGCTGCGGTGCGCGAACATGTGAAAGGACGCTACATCCTGGTAGGCCACAGCATGAGCGGTAAGGTCGCCATGGTGACGGCGCGGCGGGCGCTCGATCGCGCGGACAAGCGTCTGGCCGGGCTACTGCTGGTGGCGCCGTCGCCTCCGTGCCCCGAGCCGATGAGCGACGACAAACGCAGCATGATGATCGGCCTGCTGGGCGAGCGGCACGAAGACGACCGCCGGCGCGCCCGCCAGTACATCACGAAGAGCGAGTTGCGCGACATTCCGCCGGAGATCGAGGAGCGCGCCTCGATGGAGGTGCTGCGCATGAACCGGACCGCGTGGACTGCGTGGGTGACCAAGGGCAGCCGGGAAGACTGGGCGGAGTTCGTCGGCGTGCTCGACCTGCCGGCGCTCGTGGTCGCCGGCGACAAGGACAACTCGCTGGGACCGGAACAGCAGGCCAGCTTCACCATGCACCATCTCAGCCAAGGGAAGATGCGCGTTGTGCCCAACTGCTCGCACCTGGTGCCCATGGAGTGTCCGCCGGTCATGGCGGCCCTGCTGAAGGAGTTTGCGGAGAAACTGGCGATCGGGGCAAATGTTCCCGAGGAGTACCTGCGCTTCATCGCCAGCGATCGCGTTTCGCCCAGGACGCGCGAGGTGCTGGAGGCGCGGATGCAGACTCCAGAGGTCGCGGCCGGCGTGTTGAGCGAGCAGCAGATCGCCACGCTGCACGCCATGCTGGCGCGGGTCGTTCCCCAGGGGGAAGCAGGGCCCGAGGAGGAGCCAGTTCTCAACCTGACCGCATATGTGCTGGATCGGCTGACCCATGGCAAGGGCGATGGATGGCGCTACGACGTACTTCCCGCGGATGCGCAGGCCTATCGCGAAGGCTTGGACCGGCTGGCGTCGCAGGGGTTCGCCAGCCGGGACGTGGCCGCGCAGGATGCCATCCTCAACGGGCTGGCGGCGCAGAAGGGTTCGGCCGACGCGCGCTGGTTCGAGGAGGTGCGGGCCGACGCGGCGGTCGCCTACATGGCACATCCGGCGACGCTTGCGCGCATCGGCTACAGTGGCATCGGGGTAGGGGGCGCGCACACTCCGCACCAGGGCTACATCACCATCGGGCCAAACCAACGCGAGGACTGGGAGCCTCTCCCGGCCGTCGAGACAGGATCATGAAGCGATTCGGAACCCAGGAAGTCGTCGATGTCGTGGTGATCGGAACCGGAGCCGGCGGATCGCCGGTGATGGCGGAGCTTGCCGAGGCGGGACTTTCGGTGGTGGCGCTGGAGGCAGGACGCTGGTGGGATCCGGCCACGGAGTATGCGGCCGACGAGTCGCAGATGTCCGAGCTTTACTGGCTGGGCGAGCGCTTGAGCGCGGGCGCAACGCCCACGGCATTCGGCGGCAATAACAGCGGCACAGGCGTCGGCGGCTCCATGCTGCACTGGGGAGCGTTTGTGCCACGCGCGGATCCACGCGACCTGAAGCTCTACACCACCACGGGCGAGGGCCGGGACTTTCCGCTCAGCTATGAGGATCTCCGGCCGTTCTACGAGGAAGTCGAGCGATTTCTCGGCGTCTCCGGCCCGGCCCGCTATCCCTGGGATCCCGCGCGCAGCTATCCTCTCGGCCCGGTGCCGCTGAACGCACCGGCCATCATCATGCAGAAGGGCTACGCTGCCGTCGGCGTCGAAACCTCGGAGGCGCCGATCGCCGCGGTCTCCGAGACCTACGTCCAGCCGGGATACGCGCCGCGCCGGTCCTGCGTTGGCTGCGGATTGTGCCACCAGGGCTGCGTCTTCGGGGCCAAGGCGAGCCTGGACGTCACCTATATCCCACGCGCTCTGACCGCCGGGGCAGAGATACGGGCTGACAGCTTTGTGCACTCGTTCGAGCTGGATGCGCAGGGAAGGATCGGCGCCGTCGTCTATCGCCACGCCGGTCACGACGTGAAGGTGCGCACCCGCGCCGTTTACCTGTGCGCCGGGGCGGTCGAGACGCCGCGCCTGCTGCTCCACACGGGCCTGGCGAACTCGTCCGGGCAGGTCGGCAAGAACTTCATGGCGCACGTCTCGCCGCAGGTCTGGGGAACCTTCGAAGACGAGATGCGGATGAACAAGGGCTTTCCCGCCTCGCTGATCTCGGAAGCCACGATGCGCCCGAAGGACGCCGACTTCGCCGCCGGATACCTCACCCAGAGCCTGGGCGTCGTGCCGGTCACGTTTTCGCGCCAGGTGGCTCGCGGTCGCGGTCTCTGGGGCAAGCCTCTCGTCGACTATCTAGACCAATACAACCACTTCGCCGGCGTCGGCGCGAACGGCGACTGCCTGCCCTATGAGCACAACTTCCTGGAGCTTGCGGACGAGAAAGACGGGTTCGGTGTGCCCATTCCGCGCATCCACTTCAGCTACGGCGAAAACGAACGGCGCATGAACGAGCACGCCAAGAGGCTGATGACCGAAGCCTGGAAGGCGGCCGGCGCACACGACATCTGGAGCTTCGAACGGTCGGCGCACACCATCGGCACCTGCCGCATGGGGGACGATCCCGAGGCGAACGTGGTCGACGCCTTCGGCCGCAGCCACGACATCCCAAACCTGTGGATCAGCGACAACTCGACCTTCCCGGCGGCGCTCGCGGCCAATCCCGCTCTGACCATCATGTCGTTGGCTGTGCGTTCGGCGCGGCAGTTTCTCAGGACAAGGCAGCCCTGAGTCGAATCTTCCGCAGCACTCTCTTGAGAAACGGTCGAAACCAGACGCCGCTCGGCCTGCACCCTTAGAATCGAACAGATGCCGATGCCGCCATCTCGACCGACCCGGCTCACAGCCTGGATGCAAGGGGATGGCGCGGCCTCCCGGCTGCCGGCCCGCATGTTCTGGGTGGGGCTGATCGTCCGCGTGCTTTACCTCACGCTCGCCCACACCTACAAGATCCGAGTGATTCTCGACCATTTTCAGTTCGGCTGGGAGATGGGGCGAATCGCTCGCGCGCTGGCCACCGGCTACGGCTTCGCCGACCCGTTTGAAGGCCACAGCGGGCCCACCGCCTGGACGCCGCCGCTGTATCCGCTGCTGCTGGGAGGCGTGTTCAAGCTCTTCGGCGTCTACACCCGCACCTCGGCCTGGATCATTCTGACCGTCAACAGCGTCTTCTCGGCGGCTACCGCTCCGGCAGTCTACGAAATGGCCCGGCGCTGCTTCCGCAATCGCGCGCCCCGCGGTCAGACCTCCGGCCCGAACCCGGTCGCACTCTGGTCCGGCTGGCTGTGGGCGCTCTACCCGGCGGCCATGCAGTACGCCGTGCACTGGGTCTGGGACATGGCGCTCACCGCCTTCCTCTTCAGCTGGATTCTGGTGCTGGCGCTCCGCGTTCGCGGCGTCGGCGAAGACGATCCGGAAGCGTCCCGCCATCAGACCACGCGGCGCTGGGCCTGTTTCGGCCTCCTTTGGGGATTGACCGGACTCACCAACAGCTCGCTGCTGGTCTTCCTGCCAGCCTGCGGGATCTGGATGATCTGGCGAGTGGTCCGCGGCCACCTCGCTGAAACCGCGAGAAGCGTCTCGCTGGCGGCAATCTGTTGCGCCGCGGTTCTCACTCCGTGGATCGCCCGGAACTGGATCGTCTTCCATGCCTTCATCCCCATACGGTCGAACTTCGGCGCGGAACTTTACGAGAGCGTGCGCCCGGCCAACATGGGCTTTCCCTGGGGCGGCACCATCCCGCTGGCCACCAACGATCCGGAATACCTGCGCTACAAGCGCATGGGCGAAGTCGCTTTTTCGAAGGCTCAGGGTGAGCGCGCCAAGGCACTGATCCGCGCAGATAAGCCGCGATTCGCCGGCTACATCCTCAAGCGCGCCTACATGTTCTGGTTCGGCGTGCCGCATGCCCTCGAAACCGACAGGGCCGGCCGGCCGCTGGCCAACAGCGTCTTTGTCGAGTCGATGCGCGAGCTGAACTTCGCCTTTCTCAGCGTAGGCGGCTTCCTGGGGCTGGCGCTGGCGCTGCGCCACCGTATTCCCGGGGCGTGGCTGTTCTTCTGGTCCTTCCTCGTCCTCCCGCTGGTCTTCTATGCGGTCACGGTGCAGGCGCGCTTCCGGCATCCGCTCGAGCCGATCATCACCGTGCTGATCGTCTACTTGTTCCAGTCGGCCTCGCCTTCTTCCAGCACCCGGCGCCGGAGCGGGCACCCGGTCAGCGGGTAAGATCGTCTGGGATGGGTCGTAGCGGATGAAGAGGATTTTAGTCACCGGGGGTTCCGGATTCTTTGGCGGCATTCTCAAGCGCAGGCTGCTCGCGGAGGGCTTCGCCGTCGTCAATATCGATCTTGTCGCCGACGCCGACACCCATCCCAGCCTGACCGGCGTTCAGGGCGACATCCGCGATAAAGAATTGTTGACCGAAGTGTTTGCCGGAGAGCCGTTTGCCGCCGTCATGCACTGCGCGGCCATGCTGGCCCACGACACCATCTCCGCCGGCGACCTCTGGACCTCGAACATCGACGGCACCCGCAACGTCGCCGAAGCCTGCCGTACCGCCGGCGTCCGCAAGCTGATCTTCATCTCGACCAACTGCCTGTGGGCGCACAACGTCGGACACGAGGTGACCGAAGACGAGCCGCCAGCGCCCGTCGAGCTCTACGGCCGTTCCAAGCTCGCCGGCGAACAGGCGCTCCAGCAGTTCCCCGAGCTCGATGTCATCACCATCCGCTGCCCCACCATCATCGACGAAGGCCGCCTCGGCCTGCTCGCGATCCTGTTCGAATTCATCGAAGACGGCAAGCGCGTGTGGGTGGTGGGCGACGGCTCCAACCGCTACCAGTTCATCTACGCTCAGGATCTCGCGACCGCCTGCCTGCAGGCGCTGAATTACCCCGCCGCCAACCTATTCCACATCGGCAGCGAGAATGTCACTTCGCTGCGCCAGGTATACGAAGCGGTGATTCGCGCCGCCGGAACCCGGGCGCGCGTCGCCCGGCTGCCCAAGGCGCCGACACTCGCCGCGATGAAGCTGGCGCACAAGCTGGGCATCTCGCCGCTTGGCCCGTACCACTACCGCATGATCGCCGAAGACTTCATCTTCGACACCACCCGCATCCGCCGCCAGCTTGGCTGGCGCCCCACGGTCACGAACGACGAGATGATGGTGAAGGCGTTCCTCTACTACAGGCAGGGACGCGAGGCCATCCACGCGCGCCGCGATGTCTCCGCGCACTCGAAACCAACGCCCATGGGCGTCATCCGCCTGCTCAAGTGGATCTCCTGAGCGAATCTGGCGGTCGGCGCCTCGTGCTCGGCAGGCAACCGGGAGGCAGTGGCCGCACGAGGTGCGCTACACTCAGCGCGAACCCTTGCGGGGTGACACAGGAGGCCCACGCGTGGCGATGCGGACCATCGAAGCCTGGCTCATCGCGCTCCAGTGCCTGCAGGTCGCGTTCCTGCTGCTGCACGACTGGGTTCCGCTGGGACGACTCACCAACCTGCAGGCAGTCCGCGGCCTTGATTCCACCGCCGGACTGTTCTGGACGACGGTGTTCTCGGCGCTTCCGTTCCTACTCCCCCTCGTCTTCTGCTGCGCCTACTGGCTGGCACCGGGTTGGCCTATGTGGCTGCAGATGTGGCTTTGGTGGACCTACGGCCTCAACCTCGCCGCTGTGCTGTTCGCCTGGTGGATTCCGTACCTCTCACCGTCCGACTCCGCCCGCGCCGCGCGCTACCGCGTCCGCTTCGCCGGAACCCTGACCTTTCTGCCCCAACGCCACGGCTTCGCACCGGATGCCCTGCACACCACGTACCACCTCACGATCGTGGCCACGCTGCTCTTGCTGGCCCTCCTGCGATCGTGAGTCAAGGTATCCCTCTTGCCTCGGCCGTACAGGTTGGTTGGCAGGAAGCGGACAACGGGGATCCGAGCTTGCGCTTGGGAGAAATCTCCCATTGCTCCCGGCGGTCATCTGCGATACAGCTAGACCACTATGCAAATGGGTTGGCTGCGGTTGGGCCTCGGGACGGGATTGCTGGGGATGGGCGCGGCATGCGCGATGGGACAGGCAGTGAGGGGCCCAGCGTTACCGGGTGAGGCGTTGCTGGGGCGGCCGGTGCCGGGGCGGCCGGCGCTGGGGCGGCCGGTGCTGGGGCGGGAGTTGCTGGGACAGGTGAAGAGCGAGGACCTGGGGCCGGGCACAGCTTTTGCCGCGGAGCCGCTGGTGATCGTCCTCCGGGATACGCGCATTCACATGGCGGCGGACGGGACCGGGTACAAGCAACAGACGATAGTTGCACGGATTCAGGCGGACGCTGCGCTGAAGCAGGTAGGCGTGCTGGCGGTGCCGTTTGCGGCGAAGTCGGAGCACGTGGAGTGGGTGTATGCGCGGGTGCGCCATCGCGACGGAACGGTCACGGAGACGCTGCCGAGTGCGGCCATGGAGGTGGCCGAAGCAGTGACCCGCGAGGCGCCGTTCTACAGCGACCTGAAGCAAAGCCAGTTGCCGTTGAAGGATCTGCGGGTAGGCGACACGGTGGAGTGGCAGGCGAAGTCGGTCCGCACGGTGGCCGAAGCTCCGAACGAGTTCTGGGGCCAGGAAGCGTTTACGCGCGACGCGGTGGTGCTATCCGAGACCATGGAGCTGGAGGTGCCGAAGGATAAGCCGGTGACGGTGTGGAGTCCGGGAAGCAAGCCGGTCGAGAGCGTGGATGGCGAGGAACGAATCTATCGCTGGAGCTTCGAGCAGAAGAAGCCCACCGTCGGCGCGGAGGCGGACGCGGCCAAGGAAGCGGAGAAGAGGAGGGTTCGCACCCCGGCGGAAGAACTTGATGATCGCGAGGGCAAACTGCCGGATCTGGCGTGGACAACCTTCAAGCGCTGGGAGGCGGTGGGCGCATGGTATCGCCAACTCGAAGGCGACCGGATGCTGCCGGACGCGCAGATCAAGGCAAAGGTCGCGCAGTTGACGGCCGGCAAGACTTCGCAGCAGGAAAAGCTCGAGGCAGTCTACAGCTATGTGGCGACGCAGATTCACTATGTCGGCGTGGCATTTGGCATTGGGCGCTATCAGCCGCACAGTGCGGGCGACGTGCTCGGAAACCAGTACGGTGACTGCAAGGACAAACATACGCTGCTGGCCGCTATGTTGGAGGCGCTGGGGCTGCATCCGGACGCGGTGCTGGTCGGAGTGGGTGTTCGCTTCAACGCGGCGGTGCCTTCGCCGGGAGCGTTCAATCACCTGATCACCCGAGTGGAGGTGGACGGCAAGCCGGTGTGGCTGGATACGACGGCGGAGGTAGCTCCGTACGGCATGCTGGTCTTCGCGACGCGGGACAAGGATGCGCTGGTGATCCCTGGTTCGGGAGAGGCAAAGCTCGAACGGACCCCGGCCATGCCACCGTTCCATCCAATCGAAAAGATGGAGGCGGTCGGCACGCTGGGTGCGGATGGCGTGTCGAATTCGAAGATCACGCTTACGTTTCGCGGAGACGATGAGATTCTGATGCGCGCCGTCCTGCGCCAGCTCTCTCCGGCGCAATACGACCAGCTGGCGCAGCAGATGTGCGCGGGCATGGGGTACATCGGAACGGCCACGCACTTCGAGACGAGCCGGGCTGACGATACCTCAAAGCCGCTCACCATCAGCTTCGATTACAAGCGGGAAAAGGCGGGCGACTGGGCGAACTACCGCACGCTCCCACAGCTCTCGCCGGTGCAGCTACCGCGTCCAGACGAGAAAAATCCGCCGGTGGAGTCGATTGCGCTCGGCGTGCCGCGGACAGAACTATCGGAGGCTTCAATGAAGCTGCCGGAGGGATGGGCGTCGAGCTTCCCGAGGCAGTGCATGTGAAGTCGGCGTGGGTGACGTACGACGAGACTTACCGTTTCGATCAAGGAACGATGTACTCGGAGCGCCGCATCGAGGTACTGAAGGAGCGGGTGCCGCAGTCGGAGTGGAAGGAATACAGCAAGTTTGCGGAGAAGGCGGATCTGGGCAATGAACAGTACATTCAGCTTACGAGGAATGGGGCGAAGAACGCATTTTCGCTCCCGAACGCAGAGGGAAAGATGGCCAAGGGTGAGCCGGAGCCGGAGTTATCCGCGAGCGACAAGAGCGCGCAGGCGATGATGCTGTTGCAGGATGCCTTTCAGCTTCTGCAGTCCAAGGACGTAAGCGGGGCGGAGTCGCTGCTGGCGAAAGCCAAGGCTCTGAATGAGGAGCAGACGGGGCTTTGGAAGATGTACGGGCTCCTGGCGTTTCGGCGCGGCGATTTGCCCGGTGCAGTGATGAATTATGAAAAGGAGTTGAAGCTTCATCCCTCGAACACGGTGGTCTACCTGCCCTTGATCCAGGCGCAGCTCGCGTTGCAGCGGACCGACGATGCGAAAGCGAGTATGAAGCAGTGGATGATCTCGGACCCGGCGGATGCAAGACCCGCTTTGCAGCTTGGAAAGATGCAGTTGGAGGAAGGCCATCCGGATCAGGCGGCGAGAACGGCAGAGGCTGCGCTCATGCAGACGCCGGAGGGCGAAAAGCGAAACGAGGAGCTTGAGCTTCTCCTGGGTCGAGCCGAGCTGAAGGCCGGTATGAAGGACCAGGGCCACGCGGCGCTGCTGCGGCTGGTCAAGTCCACCGACAGCCCCGAAATTATGAATGACGCGGGCTATCAGCTGGCCGATGCCGGGCTGGAGCTTCCGCTGGTGGAGGGAACGACGCGCACGGCGCTGGATCAACTGGAGGCTGAGAGCGCGACCTGGACGCTCGACGAGAACCCGGCGATGCTGCGGGGCAAGACGCAGACCATCCAGGCGACGTGGGATACGATCGGCTGGATCTACTTCCGCGAAGGCAGGATCGAACAGGCGGAGACGTACGTCCGTGCCTCCTGGCTGGGACGGCAGAACACCGAGGTCGGCAAGCATCTTGGTGAGATCGCCGCATCGAAGGGCAACAAGGACGAGGCGCTGCAGGATTATCTGCTCGCGTTCGAGACCATTCCCAAATACGACCAGATGGGCGTACGCCGTGACCCCGGACCCGGCGGCAAGGATCTGATGGCGCGCATGGACGCGCTGCGCCAGGCGGGGGCGAAGGGCACGCTGCCCGAGGATGCGCTGCAGAAGCTGCGGATGATGCCGCTCGGCGCCGCGGATGGTCTGAGCGGCACGAGCGAATACAAGATGCTGGTGAGCGGAGGGAAGGTGGTGCGGCTGGAGCATCAAGGTACCAAGGATCTTGCGGGCTCCGAGGAGCGGCTGAAGCAGTTGAAGCTGGCTGGGTTCACTCCGCCCGGATCGAGGGCGCACCTCATGTTCAACGTCATGCTGAACTGCCATCAGAGCGTCTGTGAGCTGGTGTTCCTGCAGTGAGCGCAGAGAAGGACCGCGGCGAGCCGGTGGTGTGGCGAGTCAGCCAGGAATCCGTGAGGGCAAGTGTCCGGAGCTCTCCGGTCTGGAGTTTCGAGGCTACGAAGCGATACCGGAACGAGAGTGCGGCTAAAGCCACGCACTGACGATTCGGCCGGATTGGCCGTAGAGGCGAAGATGGTCGCTGCGGAGAGCGAAGTAGAGGGAGTTGAGTTCGCCGGAGCCGAGATCTTCAAGGTTGAAGAAGGCAGAGAGTTCGCGGGCGATCTCGGTTGGCGTGAAGTAGAGCTGGAACGGTTCGCCGACCTTGGCGACGCGGGCGGCGAAGAGGTCTCGGGCGATCTGTTCGCGAAATGGCAGCTCGGAGCGAGGCTGGGCGTAGTCGAAGACGAGACCGGAGCCGGGGGGGCGGGCCGCCAGGAACGATACAGTCGTGCGGAAGGCGGGAAGCGTGAGGTAGGGAACGACGCCAAGCCACGCGAAGAAGGCAGGCGCGGCGAGGTCGAAGCCGGCGGCAGCGAGCTCGGCGGGCAGAGACTGCGATTCGAAGTCGCAGGGAGCGTACGTGAGCGAGGGCTGCGGGGGAAGTTGGGCGGCGGCCACGAGCTCTCGCTTCCACGCCTGGGTGGCGGGATGATCGACCTCGAAGACACGCAGTCCCGGATGCGGGTTGCGGTGGGCGAAGGTATCGAGGCCGGCCCCAAGCAGGACGTACTGGCGGACTCCAGTGGCTACCGCCTGGGCGACGCAGTCTTCGGCATAGCGGCTGCGCGCTACCAGGAATGCGCGCAGCGCGATGTTAACGGGCTGGTCGAGATCCTTCCTGGCGGCGTGCAGGTCGGGCAGGGTCCGCGGTCCGAGGATGGCGACGGCGACCGGATCGTTGAGGATGAGCGGCGGGGAGTCATGCAGCTGGTGGGTGGCGCGCCGGAAGGCGACGCCAAAGGCAGTGCGGGATGGGCGGACGGCCTCCATGGCTCGACTATAACGGGCCAACGAGAAGGGCGCGGAGGTGGTATCTGGCCCTTCCCACTTCCACCGTGATCCTGCCGTCAGGAAAGGCTCAGGCACTTGTCTTGAGGTTGGGGAGAGCGAGCCGAATGAGGCGCTTCACTCCGCCTGGCTGCAGACGAAGCCTCCACGGATGGTTGGGCGAGGAGTAGATTCTCCAGGCCGTTCTCTTGTCACCGAGATTCAACGCCTGCCCCATGGCGACAGGCGCGGAACGACGCAGCGCGTTTCGACGGCAGGGCTCGGCCTCCGGCGGAAGCGGGAGGGACTCGGTCAGCTTATACGCCTGGAGCGCCGCATCGTCCTTCAGCGAGCTCGACATCGAGCCTTGAGAGTTAAGCCGGTACTTGCAGGTATATTTGTCGACGAAGTAGAACTTGCCCCCGGTGAGTCCGAGCCGCACGCCAAAGTCGAATTCACCGCCATTGCCGACCTCGGAGGCCGGTTTCCACGGTGTCGCCCTGGCGACGGAGCCGAGTAACATCCAGCCGCAGTTGGGAAACTGCTGGGAGAGCCCAACCTCCCAGGAACGGGGCTGCAGGCCAGCCAGGTCGGAGGTTCGGCGGTAGGTCCGGTTCAGAGCTTCGGAGCGGTGGGGAATCTCCTGACCGTCACTGCTGATGATGATCTGCTTGCCGAAGGCCCCGGTGAGATCGGGGTGCAGGGCCCAGCACCCGAGCAGGTCTTCAACGGCATTCGGCTGCAGCAGGTCGTCGTCGTGGAGCAGCACGATGTGGGAGCCGGAGGCACGCTGGAACAGGTCGTTCATGTTGGCGTTCTGGCCCAGGCTGGGGATGTTGTGTTGGTAGGCGATGGGGATGTCGGTCTCCGCGCGCAGGCGGCTGACGAGCTGCCGGGACAGGTCGTCACGCGAATCGTCTCCAATCACGATCTCATCCGGTGGACAGGTTTGAGCCATGCAGGAACGAACAGCTTCTTCGAGGAGCGCAGGCCGGTTGTAGGTGGGTATGCAGATGGTGACGGTGAAGTGCGCGGGTGCGTTTGCGGCCTGAGCTGGTTGATTCATTGGTCCACCTCCGTGTTCCGCGGATGCCTTTCTGGGAGTGCCCAAGGATGCATGAGTTTGGACGGTCGCGCCAGAACCGGCGAGCTTCCGCTGCCTCTTTGCCGGAGGGGAAACGCGTGAGAGCTGGCTCAGCGGATGCTGGCCTGGCCGAACCAGGCAAGAGTGTTGGCAAGGTAGGATTTGAGGTTCTTACGTTCGACGATCGCGTCGAGGAAGCCATGTTCGAGCAGGAACTCGGAGCGCTGAAATCCCTCTGGCAGCTTCTGGCGGATGGTCTGCTCGATAACGCGGGGGCCGGCGAAGCCGATCAGCGCGCCCGGCTCGGCGATATTGAGGTCGCCCAGCATGGCGAAGCTGGCGGTTACGCCGCCGGTGGTGGGATCGGTGAGCACCGAAATGAAGGGAACCTGGGCGTCGGCGAGGCGGGCGAGCGCGGCGGAGATCTTGGCCAGCTGCATGAGGGAGGCGATGCCCTCCATCATGCGGGCCCCGCCGGACGCTGCGACGACGATGAGCGGGGTGCGGGTGTCGTGAGCGCGGTCGACTGCGCGCGCAATGGTTTCACCGACGACGGCGCCCATGCTGCCGCCGATGAAGCTGTATTCCATGACCGACAAGATCGCCGGGTGCGGGCCGATGTGGCCGACCGCGTTCACGATAGCGTCGTTCAGGCCGGTCTTCTTCTGGGCTTCTTCAAGGCGCCGCTTATATGGCTTCAGATCGGTGAACTTCAGCGGATCGGTGGAACGCAGGTTCAGATCGACCAGTTCGTAGCCCGGCTCCAGCAGGTTTTCAATGCGGGCGAGGGCGTCGAAGCGAAAGTGGCGTCCGCACTTGGGGCAGACCTGCAGGTTAGTGTCCAGATCCGCTTTGAAGATGGCGGTGCCACAATTTCCGCACTTGGTCCAGAGACCTTCGGTACGAACAGTTTTGGTTCGGTCGGTAACAATCTGGTGGCTGTCGCGCTTAAACCAACTCATGGAAACCCTCGGTGCCCTGATTATTGTAATGAATTCGCCGAGGGCCCTGCTCAACCCTCATCTTCCGGGTAGGGCGGGACAACACAGAGGACGCAAGGGAAATGGGAAAGTGCCCCATGCCGGTGAGACCGGTGTGGGGCACTTTCAGGTCAGGCGACTGTGATCGTGAGCGTCGTGACGCTGGCCGGCGGGAACGTATGGGTGAGCGAGCCGCCGGTGGGGGTGCCGGTGCGCGCCGGCTGCGTGGTGACAGCGTTGGGGTGGGCGAAGTCGTTGTGGGCGTGGACGTCCGGTTCAGTAAGGACGACGCCGGTCGCGGATGCCATCTGCATGCCGGCGATGGCTATCTCGGCGGTGACAGCCTCACGCAAGTGCGGGTTGACGACCGAGAGCGTAAGCGTCTTGCCCTTGAGCGAGGCGGAGCCGCTGAGGCCGGCGAGAGAACGCGCCGGATCGATCGAGCCGGCAGCCGAGTTGCCGCCGACCGCGGTGACCTGGGCGATGGCGTTCGTAATGGAATCGGCGGAGAACTCGGTGCGCAGGCTCTGCCCGCCCATGTGCCCCATGTACATCTTGAAGACGTGGAAGGTGGGGGTGACGGTGAACTGGTCGCCTTCGGCGAGCATGAGCGAATGCAGGCAGTTGATCGTTTGGGCGACGTTGGCCATGGCCATCTTGTCGGCGTGGCGCTGGAAGATGTCGAGGGTGATGCCGGCCAGCAGCGCATCGCGCATAGTGGACTGCTGGGACAGGTTGTAATGCGGCCCCAGGCGCGAATCGTCCCCATACCAGGCACCCCACTCGTCCATGACGATCTTCACCCTGTGGGCGTGATCGGCTTCACCGAGCGCGGACCAGGAGTCGGTGATGATGCGATCCATGGTTGCGGCGCGGGCGAGCACATCGTAGAACTCGGCGTCGTCGAACTGGAGCGCGCTCCCCCGGGCGAAGTGGGCCTTGTCGCCCGAGGTGTAGTAGTGGGTGGAGAAGCCGTAGGGAGTCTGCCCGTTGAGCGCCTTGATGACGCCGGCGGTCCACCGGGCATCATCTCCATTGGCTCCGCAGGCAATCAGGCGCAGCTCCTTCTCGCCTTCGTAGCGGGGGAGCCAGGTGGTGTAGCGCCGATATTCGCCGGCGTACTCTTCTGGGGTCTGATTGCCGCCGCATCCCCAGGTCTCATTGCCGACGCCCCAGTAGCGCACGTTGAAGGGCTCGGCCGAGCCGTTCTTCGCACGCATGGCAGCGAGCGTGTTGATGCCCGCGGGCTGGCCCGGGCCAAGCTCCACCGGGGTAGAGGGCGCGTTGCAGTACTCGACGAATTGGTAGAAGTCGCGCGCGGGCAAGGAGCGGACGTCGCCGGCCAGGTAGGGCTCGGCACCGATTGCGCGGCAGGTCTCCATAAACTCGTGCAGACCGTACTGGTTGCTGTCGTCTTGGGTCCAGAAGGCGGAGCGCTGTGGCCGCTTGTCGCGCGGACCGATGCCGTCGCGCCAGTCGTAGGAGTCGGCGAAGCATCCCCCAGGCCAGCGGATGACGGGCGCCTGAATCTCCCGCATGGTATCGATGAAGGCCTTCCGGATGCCGTGGACGTTGGCGATCTTCGATTTCTCACCGACCCAGACGCCGTCGTAGATTACGCCGCCGAGATGCTCGATGAAGTGTCCATAGATCTCCGGCTGGATGGTCCCGATCGGCTCGCCGGGGAAGATGCGGATGTTCGCGTCGACCGAGGTGGCGGACGCCTGGGCAAAGAGCGGGCTGCGCGAAAACGACGTGGCGGCGAGCGCCAGCGCGGACGAGGCGAGGGTGGACTCGCGGAGGAAGCGGCGGCGGGAGGTGAGAGACATAAAAGGGGCTCCTGGGGCGTTCGGTTAGCCGGTTTCAGCGGCGGGTCAGGCGGTGCGTCCGGTAGATCGACCCAACCACTATATAGAGAGGGAGGAGAATTGGGAAAACGCTTTCTCGCATCCCCAGGCCGGCCGAAGCCGCGCGTGCGGCGTACCGGCGACCTGAGGCTGCACGCGTCAATGCCCGCAGTGATAGGGGTGTCCAGCCAGGATGGTGAGCGCACGATAGACCTGCTCGGCCAGCACCACCCGGGCAAGTTCATGGGGCAGGGTCATGCGTCCGAAGGAGATCGTCCGGTCGGCGCGGGCGAGCGCTGCCGGGCTCCAGCCGTCGGCCGGCCCAATGGCGAAGAACAGTCGCTGAGCTCCGCTATCGCGCAGCCCCCTAAGATATTGAGCGAGTTCCTCAGAGGAGACAAGATCGCCCCTTGAGTCGCAGAGCAGAAGTGGCGCGGTCGCCCGCCGGGACGTGCGGCTTGTGAATGCGAGGAGCGCCTGCTCGGAGGCAAGGATCTGGCTGGAAGTTGGCTGAAAGCGGGAGGCGCGCACGGCGTAATCCTCTGCGATGCGCGCGGCAGCGGAATTTCCAGAGTGCTTGCGATGCTGCGATATGGAGCAGAGAACGAGTTCCATGAGGGACACGGGCCGCAAAGGCCAAAGACTCCTACTGGTCGTCGCGGTGCCTTTTGGGCGCCGGAACCAGTTGCGGGAGCTGAGAACTACATATTCATCCATTTTTCCATAGAGTTGTGTTCAGTTCCCCAGTGACCTGGTGGTCTGAATGTCAAATTTTCGGGAAACCACGACTGAAGGCGGGTTTGGAAATCCAATTGCAGCTCTGTTGAGCACAACCACAAGTTGCCAAATCACACTGCGAAAGCAGATGGGGATTACCTATACATGATGCGCCATAAAATGCTCGTTTTCCTTTCGTTCTTCGTTTTGTTCGCTGGGATGTCTTTTGCACAGGTTGAAGCGGGACTGGGCGCGCTCTCCGGCGTCGTCTCCGATGCAAGCAAAGCGCTGGTCCCCGGGGCGCACGTCGTTCTGACGAACCCCTCCATCGGCTTTCGCAAGGAGACAACCACCAACACCGCCGGCGAATTCTCCTTCAGCCCGCTCGAGGTAGTCGGGGGATATGTGCTCGAGGTGCAGGCACCCGGATTTTCGACCGCGACGGTTAAGCAGATCGCAACATCGGTCGGGACGGTCATCAATCAGAACGTGACCCTGACGGTCGGCACAGAAGCAACCACAGTTGAGGTGAGCGGCGAAAACGTCGAGCAGGCTCAGGTGGATACCTCCTCCATCTCGCAGTTGATCGACAGCACAATCTTTCAGGATTCGCCTCTCGAGGTGCGCAACCAGAACACGTTTGTGGGCCTCGCTGCCGGCGCAGCCCCCGACACGGCAAACACCGGGCGCGGCTACGCTGTCAATGGGGCCCGCACTGGCGCGGGCAACTTTCTGCTCGATGGCTTCGACAACAACGACCAGGGTCTCGGAGGCGGCGCTCAGGGAGGCGCTGTGACGACCGTCTCTCCCGACGCCATTCAGGAGTATCGCGTGATTACCAGTGTGCCCGATGCGGAGTATGGGCGCGCCGGCGGCTTCGCCACCGACACTGTTCTCAAGTCCGGCACCAACCGCCTTCACGGCTCCGCTTTCGAATACAGCCGATTCCAAGCCATTACGCAGAACAACTGGTTTTCCAACTATGGCGGACTTCGTGATCACCTCGTTCGCAATCAGTTTGGCGGCTCCATCGGCGGCCCGATCGTCAAAGACCGCACGTTCTTTTACGCCACGGTCGAGTTCCAGCGTCTGAGGACGAGTGAGCCTTCGAGCTTCACCGGCATCACTCAGGATTTCTACAACTTCGTGAAGTCGGGCGCTTACGAGACGTTCATGGAAGGAACGACGGGCCAAAATCCAGCGCCCAACCCGAATGGCGACGGCACGGTCGGCACCGGTTTCTGCCCGCAGTATTTGAAAACCACCTGCCCTGGAGCCTTTGCCGGCGTCGCTACACTCGGCAAGGTGTTCCAGACCAACTACAGCCAGACTCCTTCCGAGTTTCCTTTCGGCACGGAAAACTTGTCCAATGAGCCGACCGATCTTTTGCTGGGTGGCACGACCTACCTGCCGGTCAACATCTACGGAACCGGCAATGTCGAGACGACGACCGCCTACAATCAAAACCGCGGAACGCTGAAGCTTGATCATCGCCTCACCCATGCCGATGAGCTCAGCTTTATGTACTCGCTCGATCCCGACAATGAGACCGTCAGCACAGGCGGAGGCAACGCCTTTCCAGGGCCAGCCGAACTCAACTACGGAGGCGCGCAGATCTTCGGCGCAACCGCAATTCACACCTTTACCCCCAACCTTCTGAATACGTTCAAGGCCGGTTACCTGCGGCACGTGCGCAACTTCGCCGCGGCCGGGCCACAGGGGACAGCTTCGACCCTCTCCGCGGACTCGATCTCAACCGGTTTTGGTAAGTCGTCGGGCTTTCCGCAGCTGTTCACTGAAAACCAGTTCACCTACGAAGATTCCCTTAGCTTCACGAGGGGCAAACACGCTACCAAATATGGCTTCCGCTTCGCGCGCACACGCAACGGCTCCTCCTTCTATAACGATGTCAACGGCACCTACTACTACTGGGGCGCTGCCGACGAGTTGACCGATGCGGCCAACAGCACGATCGGCGAAGCGCTTGATTCCGCCGACTATCCGGCATCGCTCTTTGGCTCGTTGTACTACGCGTCCGGCTCACTCGACCTGACGACAGGCCTTGCGCCCAACCCGTATCGCGGATATCGCGCTAACGAGTTCGGGGCCTATGCTGAAGACTCCTGGAAGGCAACCTCCAGGCTGAACGTGAACTACGGCCTACGCTGGGACTACTTCGGTCCCCCGCATAACTTTATCTCGGGCATCGACTCCAATGTCTACTTCGGCACGGACACCACGCTGCGTTCCTACCTCAACCCCTTCGCTCCCAACACCCCGCTGCTGATTGGCGAGCAGGGCGCAAAATTTGAGTGCGTAGCTGTCTCCTGCGGCACTCCCGGTACCGTTGGCTTCGCGCCTTCGAGCGGCAGAAGCAACATCTGGGCGCAGAACCACAAGAACTTCTCCCCGCGCGTTGGCTTCGCCTATGACACCTTTGGCAATGGCAAGCTCGTCATGCGCGGCGGTTTTGGCATCGGCTTCGACCGCCTGTACAACAATGTGTATGAGAACATCCGCTTCAATGGTCCACACTTTGTCGACGATGCTTACGGTTTCGGTGCGGGAGAGCCGGGTATCTCGCCCACGCTTGCCGCACAGGTCGTCCAGGTGCCGTTCAACGCGAACACCGCCCTCGCAGTTGCGGGCGCTTCTCCGGTCCCGCGGCACGTCGATCAGAACCTGAAGACCGCCTACTATGAGCAGGCCCACCTCGGCGCCGAGACAGAAAGGGCTGGATACGTCTTTGAAGCGAACTACATCGGCACCTTCGGACGCCAGCTCGTCGGCATCATGAACATCAACACCTTTGAAGGGCGTACCGCCTGTACCTCGGTCGCTGCACCCGGCAAGACGCCGACTCTGCAGCAGGCTCGGTGCGCGGCTGCGGGATACACCACCCTCAGCTCGCGCCGTCCGAATCCCGCCTTTGGAAATGACAACTTCCGCACCAATGGCTTCGGTTCCAACTTCAACGCGGCACAGGTCAGCGTCCGTAAGGGGTACTCGCATGGGCTTCAGTTGCTGGCCAACTACACCTATGGCAAGGCACTCGACCAGATTTCTGACGTGTTCACCATCAAGGGTGGAGCCACCGGTGTTGCTACGCCCTATAACCGCCGCAACAACTATGGCCCAGCCGACTTCGATATACGCCACAACGCCGTGATCACGCTCAACTACCAGAGTCATTCCGAGGCGCACAAGCTGCTTCTGGATGGCTGGGGTGTATCGCCGATCGTCACTCTTCGCAGCGGCGCAACCATCAACGTTATCGACGGCAACTCAACCTACGAGCCCAACCAGGACGGCACCCCGGGCGTTCAGCGCGCTGTTTACGTTGGCAACGGCAATCCAAAGAATGCCTATAACCATAGTGTCAGCCCCTCCGGGCTGGCTCCCAACCAAACTGCCACTACGCTCAACGCGAGTCTCTTCAAACCATATGTGTGCCCTCTCAGTGTGAATGCGGGGCTGTTCTGCGATGTGCCCGGGAGGAATTCACTCTACGGCCTGCGCCAGTACAACGTGGATGCGGCGCTCTCCAAGCACATTGCGGTCACTGAGCGGTTTCATTTCACCCTACAAGCTGCCTTCTTCGATGTAGACGGCCACGTAGAGTGGGGCGATCCTGTTGGTGACATCAACAGCCCGAACTTCGGCAAGTCAACCAGCGCCGGGAACCGTGTCGGCCAACTCAGCGGACGATTCGACTTCTAACCAAGCAGTCGAAAGCTCCCATCAACGGAAAGCCCTCGACTTGTTCGAGGGCTTTCTTCATGCGCATCTATAGAGTCTTGGAGTCATTTACCGGGTTTAGTCGTCCCGCCGGTCGATCTCGTGGTCGCCGGTTTCTTCGTAGCGGTCTTCTTGGCCCGGGCTTTTTTTCCCGCGGCCTTCTTTGCGGCGACTTTCTTTAGGCCTGCGGTGGTTTCGGCGGTCTTCTGGCGGGTGGTGGCGATCAGCGCTTTCAACTCTGCGCTCAAGTCGGCGACGCTGATGGTGGTGGCCGACTTGCGCATGCGTTCCAGTCCGTAGAACGCCCGCTTCTCCGCGGAGAAGACGTGCACGATGAAGTCAACGTAGTCCATCAGGATCCACTCGCCTTCGCGGCGGCCTTCGACCGAGTTGGGATAGGTGCCGAACTCGCGCTTCAGACGCAGCTCAATCTCGTCGGTGATGGCGACATTCTGCCGGTCGTTGGTGCCATTGCAGATCAGGAAGTAGTCGGTCAGGCCCGACTCGCTGGGGTCGAGGGCCAGGATGCGAATGTCTTCCGCCTTCTTGTCTTCGCAGGCGGCGGCCGCGGCCAGCAGTAGTTGGTAGCTTTCGGTTGAGGGCATGGGGCTCCTACCCTCTATGGTAATCCCTCTGCATTGCGTCCGGGCACGCCGCGGAGGATTGGCGTGCGGGGGCAGACTTCGCGCTGCAGACTTATTGAATCAGGGTGCGGTAGAGAGCGTGTTCGGCGATGTAGGCGGCAACCGGCTCCGGCAACATGTCGTCACAGCGTCTCCCCAAAGCGAGGCGGTGGCGCAGCTCTGTTGCGGACACGTCTTCATGGACCTGATCCAGCAGGTGGATGCGGGATCGCTGGGCCGCCGTGAGGGCGAGTCCTTCCGGGTAGTGGAGCGGCACGCCCGGGCGGCTGACGACGATCCACTCAGCAAGCTGGAGCAGGCGGCAGGGTTCACGCCACTTCCCCAGGTGCTGGAAGGTATCGGCTCCCACGAGGTTGAAGACGCGCGCATGAGGGCGTTGCGCAGTCAGCAGCTCAAGCGTGCGAACGGTGTAGTTGGGCGAGCCGTCGGCGAGCGGGGCGTCGACGCTCGATGCCTGAAATCGAACCGGATCAGCATCCGCACAAGCCAGCTCGCACATGGTGAGCCGCTGATCGAAGCTGGCGGAGTGGCCGTCGCGCTTCAACGGCTGTCTCGCGGCCGGCGCGAACAGCACGCGGTCGAGCGCGAACGCATCCGAGGCTGCCGTGGCGATCGCCAGGTGGCCGCGGTGAGGTGGATCGAAGCTGCCGCCAAAGAGGGCTACGCGCATCATGGGACGGAGATCGCGCTCACGGCAGCCGGAAGGTCAGCCCGGTGGAGAAGTTGATCAGGGTGGCGCTAGGGATCGACTCGGTGCCGCCGATGGTGCCGCCGCTCGCCGTATCCAGCGAACTGTAGCCAAGCTCGATGACGCGCCAGCTCACGCGTCGGCCAAGATCGTAGTCCGCGCCGGCGAAGACTCCGTACTGTGCCTTGTTGACCTTGATGGCGGTGTTCGGGGCGCGCGTGCTGCCCACGCCGATGAAGGGTTCCACGTAAGGGTGCAGCCGGGCGCTGATCGGCTTGATTCCAATGCGCGGACCAACCAGAAAGCTGTTCAGCGAGGCGTTGTTGGCGTGCAGAATCTGGTCGCGAACGTCGATGCCGATCTCGCCCGCGGGGAAGACGTTTGGAACATCGTAGAAGCCGCCGAAATCGACGCCATAAAAGATGCGCGAGGTGCTGCCGGGACCGAGAAACGAAAACAGGCCCGGGTCCGCGGTCGAGTTGCTGATCCGGATGGCGACCGGGTTGACATAAAGCGCACCCTGTCCGCGCGCGGCGGCGGCAAGGCCGGTGACGATGAGGGCAACTACGAGGATTCTGAGGTTCTTCAATGGGCGTCCTTCAAGTCTGCGTGCTGCGAGAGATGGCTGGTCGGGGCGAGGCCGGCCTAGATAAGAATAGAGGGTGGACTCCTGCGGCGCTAAAAGGATTGCTTCCGGGTGCCGGGCTGCGCAACCGCACCAAGCACCTCAGGCCCGGCCGCGCGCCGAGGAGGCTGGCGGAGGATACGCGGGCTTTCGCTTTTTTGGCAGTGCGCCTTCGGCCTCGAGCGGCACCGGGCGGTGCAAGCTCACAAGCTCGGCGATAGCGTACTTCAGCGGCTCGATGCCAGTGCCAGCAACGGCGGATATCTCATGGAACGGTAGCTTGCGCCGCCTGGCGAAGCTGCGCAGCTTCTTCAGCTTGTCCGGGTCCGCAACATCGATCTTGGCCGCGACCAGCACGGTTGGCTTCACCGCCAGAGCAGGGTCGAAGCTCTTCAGTTCCGCCGTGATGACCTTGAAGTCCTCCACCGGATCCGGGCGGCCTGAACCCTCCGACACATCCACCAGGTGGACGATAACGCTGGTGCGCTCAATATGCTTCAGGAACTGAATGCCCAGGCCCGCCCCTTCGCTGGCGCCCTCGATCAATCCGGGCAGGTCGGCGATGGTGAAGGACTCCTCGTGCGGCCACTCGCCAACGGAAACCACGCCCAGATTGGGCTGCAGCGTGGTGAACGCGTAGTCAGCGACCTTCGGCCTGGCCGCAGAGATACGCGAGATCAGCGTCGACTTGCCAACATTCGGATAGCCCACCAGGCCCGCATCGGCCAGCAGCCGAAGCTCCAGACGATAGGCGCGTTCTTCGCCGGCGCGGCCAAGTTCATGCTCCCGCGGCGCCTGATGCGTCGATGTGGCGAAATGCTGGTTGCCGCGCCCGCCGCGTCCGCCGCGCGCGATCACGATCGACTCGTCCGGCCGGGTGAAGTCGTGCACCAGC
Organism: Rhodanobacteraceae bacterium; assembly: GCA_903970285.1. Taxonomy (GTDB): domain Bacteria; phylum Acidobacteriota; class Terriglobia; order Terriglobales; family Acidobacteriaceae; genus Edaphobacter. The sequence continues at coordinate 39,763 of CAJCHN010000123.1, forward strand.
TCACCGGTTTCGTCGTCGTAAAGAACGGTGCCGACGGGAACCTTCAGGACGGTATGTTCCCCCGAGAAGCCGGAGCAGTTCGAGCCGAGCCCATGTCCGCCGCGCTGCGATTTGTGTTCCGGGTTGAAGCGGAAGTGAACCAGCGTGTTGTGGCTGAGCGAGGACTCCATCAGGATGTCGCCGCCATGCCCGCCATCGCCGCCGGAGGGTCCGCCACGAGGCACGAACTTCTCGCGGCGAAAGGCCATGCACCCATTGCCACCGTCCCCGGCCTTCACCCGAATTCGTGCTTCATCGATAAACATGCGCTTCATCGAGTGTAAATTACCGGGGAAAAACAGCTCCAAAGAGGTGCACTACGGCTGCGTTCACATGCCTGTAACCGTTCGTTGACGGTCCTTTCATGGAAGCCCGGAAAAATAAAGGCAGCTGCAATCAGCAGCATCGGCGTCCTTCCCGATCCACGAACGCTCGACAAACTCCCCAGGCACGAAAAACTTCAGGAGACCATGATGTTTAGTGATTCAACCAAGGCGCTCGCCGCGCTGACCTTAGCCGCGGCTGCGTGCAGCCTGCTGCCCGCGCAGACCACCACCCAGGGTGCTGTAGCCGGCACCGTGGAAGACGCCACGGGAGCCGCGATCCCGAAAGCAGCCGTGACCATCCACAACGATGGCACCAACGCCGAAGTTCATCTGCAGGCGGATGACAGCGGGTACTTCAAGGCACCGCTGCTGCAGGTCGGCAATTACACCGTAACCTTCGCTGCGTCCGGCTTTGGCGACCAGGTGGAAAAAAACGTGGTTGTCGTGGTTGGCCAGGTCACCACGCTGGAGCCGCACCTTGCCGCCGGCGGCGCAGCCGAGACGGTTCAAGTGAGCGCAGCCTCGACCCTGCTCAACACGGAGTCACCCGACTTCACCGACACCCTCAGCCAGCGACAGATCGAGAACCTTCCGGAGAATAACCGCCGCTGGTCCAGCCTGGCGCTGCTTACCCCCGGCGTCGTCTCCGATTCAAACGGCTATGGTCTGGTTTCCGTTCGCGGTATCAGCCCCATCCTGAACAACATCCTCATCGACGGCGCGGACGACAACCAGGCCTACTACGCGGAAGAGCGCGGAAGGACTCGGGAAGCCTACTCTACGTCGGAAGATGCGGTGCGCGAGTTTGCCGTGAACTCGGGTGTCTACGCCGCGGAGTATGGCCGGGCAGCCGGCGCGGTCATCAACTCCGTGACCAAGAGTGGAACCAACCAGTTCCACGGAGAGGCTTACGTCTACGATCGCCAGAGCGACTGGGCTGCATTTACCCCGCTCAGCACCAACACCTTCGTGACTCAGACGCCGGCTGGAGGCTTTACCACCTCGACCGTGCCGATCAAGCCGGAAGACATTCGCAAGATCTGGGGCTTCTCGGTCGGCGGTCCAGTCATCAAGGACAAGGTCTTCTTCTTCTATACCTACGACCAGCACCACCGCATCTTTCCTGGCATCGCGAAGGCCAATGTCCCCGGTACCTTCTTTGCTCTTCCCGACCCGGCAACGGCCGGCTCTGCGGACATGGTGACCTCGCCCGCGGGTGTGACCTACACCTGCAATGTTGCGACCGGCTACCTGGCTCCGAATACCGGCAAGACGGCTGCGCCCTCGCTCGATGCGCAGACCTGCACGCTGGCAGCCCGCGAGGGACTGGCTTCATACGGTGCGGGTGTGTTGGCGTATCAGAACGGTCTGGCCGCACTGAACACCGACCTTGGAACGGTGCCGCGCGTCGGGGATCAGGAGATCAACACGCCGAAGATCGACTGGCAGATCAATCCCAGGAACCGGGTCGCGTTCCTCTATCATCGCCTGCGCTGGGATTCACCCGGCGGCGTGCAGACGACCTCCACGGACGATTACGCACTCGACACCTGGGGCAACGATTTCGTGAAGCTGGACTACGGCCTGGCAAAGCTCGAATCGCAGCTCACCCCAAGCATCAGCAATGAACTTGGCTACCAGTACAGCCGGGAGCTCGACGACGAGTCGCAGCAGCCCTACAGCGCCTATACGCTGAACAACTTCGTTGGCAACGCACCCGGCTCCATGGGGAACGTGCCGGAAGTTGCGATTGCGACCAGCAACGGCGGCTTCTATGCCGGCTCACCCTACTATTCCTACCGCAAGGCGCTGCCGGATGAGCGCAAGTGGCAGGTCTTCGACACGGTATATCTGGTTCGGGGGAACCACAGCTTCAAGTTCGGCTACGACGGCGTCAAGAATGCCGATCTGATCAACAACACCTACGAGAGCAACGGCGAGTACACCTACACCTACACGTCGGAGTACCTGGCCGACCAGTTCGCGAAGGCGGCCGGCCACAACGTCTGCAACAGCGGCGCCAGCGCTTCGGCATCGGCAACCTCCTCGGCAGTAGGAGCCTTCCCGTGCTTTACGAACTTCTACCAGGGCTTCGGGAACCCGATATTCGGCATCCAGACCTACGACTACGGCGTCTTCGGCCAGGACAACTGGAAGATCATGCCGAGGCTCACGGTGCAGCTTGGTCTGCGCTACGACTATGAGTTTCTTCCCTATCCCTCGCCGAACCTGACCACCGCAACCACCAACTTCACACCCTATCCGCAGCTGAATAATCGTCCTACCGACAAGAACAACTTTGGCCCGCGGGTCGGCTTCTCGTGGGATGTTTTCGGTACCGGCGAAACCGTCCTCCGCGCCGGATACGGCATGTTCTACGGTCGCACCAACAATGGCATCCTGCTCAACACCCTGCTGAACACGGGCAGCCCGAACGGTCAATACACAACTCTGCTGAAAGCCGCGACCGGCCCGTCCTTCCCCAACCTGATCGCCAGCGGGACCGCGCCGGTGCCAAGTTCATACTTCCTGGCCAGGAACCTGCAGAATCCGATGGTTCATGAGTACGACGCGGTGGTGCAGCAGAACCTGGGCAAGGGGTTCATCTTCAACCTGAGCTACCTTGGCGCCCTGGGGCGTGAGCTGCCCAACTTCCTGGACCTGAACCTGAACCCGGTAACAACCAATGTGCCGATTACGGTAGTGGATACGACGGGCAAGGGACCGATCCCGAACGGCACCGTCCTCAACGTTCCAACCTACACCGCCTACGGCAACACCGCTTTGTTCGGCGCTGCGGCTACCAAGTACCAGAGCATCACGGAGGTGATCGCCAACATTAACTCCAGCTATAACGCTCTGGTCGCGGAGATTCAGAACCGCTCCTTTCACGGCCTGCAGTTCGATACCAGCTACACCTGGTCGCACGCTCTGGACTTCAACCAGAATGCGACGACGACAACCACCGGAAACAACTGGTACGACCCGTATGGGAACCAGCGTCAGAACTACGGCAACTCCAACTACAACGTGCCCAATCGTTTCGTAGGCGATGTCGTCTACGCGTTTCCTGGCGTGACGACGGGGCACTCCTACGAGAAGTACGCGGTCAATGGCTGGCAGATCAGCAACAACTTCCAGATGCAGAATGGTCTGCCGTACTCCTATAACACCACCTCCTACACTTCGCTGGGGCTGATCAGCGGTCTGAATGGTTCGGGCGGTGCAACCTACCTGCCGCAACTTGGACGGAACACGCTTCAGCTGCGTCGCGACATTGTGGACGATGCGCGGCTCAGCAAGGCCATCCCGTTTACTGAACGCTACAACCTGGAGCTTCGTGCTGATCTGTTCAACGTGGCAAATCACGAAAACGTCAGCGCGGTCGGCACCACAGCTTATAACCTTGGTGGAACCGCCGTTGCACCGACGGCCACTTACAACACCACCCTGGGGATTCCGACCTCGATCAACTCGAGCGGCTTCCTCTACACCCCGCGCGAGATCCAGATCTCGGCGAGATTCCTCTTCTAAAGAACGGGAATGCAGGTAGCGGCGGCAGCTTCGGCTGCCGCCTTTCCTTTTTCGGGAACCAGGAGCAGGAATGCCTGTAAGCATCTCCTTCAGCGACCGGAAGCAGCGATTCGGCCCGCAAAAGGGTTGAAAGAGCCAATCTGCCGGCAATTAAAGCGTAGATGGAGTTAGGCTGGCCGCTCCGGCTGCCATACGGTTTCTTTTACCTCCGGATCCCATCGCGGAATGCTGTATCGAAATGGTTGCAGGCGGAGTAATCTGCGAACGTTCCCTGTTGCGCCCCGCACCCCGGCCCTGTACCGCCAGGAGTTCCGATGCGTCCGCTCCGCCGCCCAGAGTTGTTTGCGGCAATCTGGTCATCCCCTCTCCACCCGGTGCGGAGTCTCTGGGTGGCGTTCGCCATGGCTGCGACCGCACACGCTCAGGGACTTGCCGATGGAGCGATTTCGGGCATCGTGACCAGCACCGCGGGTGAGCCGCTGCCGCGGATTGCGGTGACTCTGCGTAGCCTGGATACCGGCCAGGAGCACGTCTCGCAGGCGCATGCCGACGGACGCTTCGTGCTGGTGCATCTGCCGCCGGGCGCGTACGAGCTCACCATCGAGGCAGCAGCGCTCAAGGCAAGCGCAGGCTTGCGACTCGAAGTCGAGCCCGCCGAGATGCGGGAAGTTTCGGCCAGACTCCTCGGTCCAGGTGCGGTTCTGATGGAGCAGGCGAGCCCGGCTCCGGGAGCAAACATCGGCGCCGAAGCGGACGAGAACGATGGAGGCCTGTCCAGCGCCCGCGGACTGGCTGCGACCGAGAGCGGCTCCGCCATGGACGGCGCCAGCACCCGCCAAACCTTTGGCGATGTTCCGGTTGGAACCGGCAGCGAGGCGTCGCAGAATCCGGATGACGATCCTGACTCTGCCGAACGCACCACCGGCCCCAGCTACGGCCTGGGTCGCGGGCGCCACTCCGGCGTGGCTTACACGTTTGCGCAGGGCTCAGTGCGCGAGTTTCGCGTCGGCACCGGCAGCTACTCGGCGCAGCTCGGTAGCGCAGGCGGTGTGCTCACGGCGGTCAGCCGCGCGGGCGGTGACACTCTGCACGGAAGCGCGTTCTTCAACCTGCGATCCAGCGCGCTGGCTGCGAGAAGCCCGCTGTCGATTGCCTCCAGCTACAGCGCTGGAGTGGTGACTTCGGGCGAGGTAAAGCCGCACGATCTGCGGGAGAACTTCGGCGCAACCCTGGGCGGTCCGGCTCCCGGGCACAATCCGCATCTGCGCGAGCTGCGGTTCTTCGCCGCGGTCGATCTGCAGCGGCGCGGCTTTCCTGCGATCTCGTCGCCGGCCGATGCGACCTTCTTCAACCTGACCGCCATGCAAAGCGCGCTGCTGGCCAACCGCGGCGTCGCTTCTGACGGCATCAATGCGGCATTGAACTACCTCTCGTCGCTGACCGGGCAGACGCCCCGGCGGGCCGACCAGGATATCGAGTTCGGCCGTCTGGACTGGCGGACCAGGCCGCGGCTCACACTGGGCATGGAGTACAACCGGGTGCGCTGGCACTCGCCGGCCGGCCTGCTGGAGGCGCCGGTGATCGCGCGCGCCAGGGACAGCCTGGGAAATGCCGCAGGCAGCGTAGATGAGGTACTGGCGCGCCTTTCACCGTACCTGGGCGTCCGGACACTGAGCGAAACCCGCCTGAGCTTCACCCGCGACCGGCAATATGAGACGCCCCAGACTCCGCTGCCGCAGGAGCCTGCGATCAGCCCCGGCGGCCTCGCGCCCGAGGTGGTGATTGCGCCCAACGGTTTCCTTTTCGGTACGCCAGCCGGGCTCACTCAGCGCGCGTACCCGGACGAGCAGCGCCTGGAAGCGGAAGAGAGCGTGACTCTGCTGCGCGGGCATCACATGCTCGAACTCGGAGCAACGTTCGCCTCCGTGCACGAGAGCGTCGCGACCCTGGCGAATGCGGCCGGAACCTTTCGCTACGACTCCGGCGCCACCGGAGGCTTCGCCGGGGGACTCGTCGACTTCATCACCGACTACACCTTCAACGTGAACACGCTGCCGAACGGCGGCTGCCCCAGCATCCATGCGGCGGACCACCTGTTCTGCTTCCGCACCTATACCCAGAGCTTTGGCGTGGATCATGTGGTCTTCTCCACGGGCGAGTGGACTGGCTTTGTGGAGGATGCCTGGCGTCCGAGCCGCCACCTCATCCTGCACGCCGGGCTGCGCTACGAATACACCCTGCTGCCGCTGCCGCAGCACCCGAACGCGGAGCTGGATGCGCTGTTCGGCGCACGCGGCGCGACCAGCGTTTTTCCGGAAGATCGCAACAACCTGGGCCCGCGCTTTTCCGCAGCCTTTGAGCCGCTGGGCCGAGGGCGGCTGCTGGTGCGGGTGGGGTATGGGGTCTTCTTCGGACGGCTGCCGGGTGCGACCATCCAGGCGGCGCTCTCTGAAACCGGCCAGGCCGCGTCAACGGTGAAGATCCGCATCCGGCCGAGCGCGATCACCGCCTGCCCGCAGATGCCGGCGAACGGCTTTGGCTATCCGTGCAGCTTCCCGGCGCAGCCGACCGGCGTGGTCGCACAGACAACGTCGGCGCTGGTCTTCGACCGTCGCTTCCGGCTGCCTGCGGTGCAGCAGGCCAGCCTCACGCTGGAGCGGCAGATTCGCCGCGGAACGACACTTTCGCTTGGATACGTGATGAACGAAGACCGGCAGCTGCCTACGTCGACCGACCTGAACATCGCTGCTTCCGCCTCCCGCCGGATCTTCCAGTTGCAAGGCGGGACTGGCGGCTTGGGGGTGCGCGACGCCGAGACCTTTGTGCTGCCGGCTTATACGGCGCGGGTCTCGCCGAGCTTCGGGCCGGTGACGGACGTGGTTTCGAACGCCAACGCGACCTACAACGGGCTGGTCGCGAAGCTTGATTCCAGGCTGCCGCGCGGCCTGCTGGTGCATGCGGAGTACACCTGGTCAAAGGCGATCGACTTCGGACAGAGCGGGTCGGCGACGCCGCGCACCGACGCGCAGCTTGACCCGTTCGCCGATGGATACGACAAGGGGCTCTCCTCGCTCGATGATCCGAGGACGTTTCGCGGGGAGGCGGTGTGGGCGCCGGGAGTCGTGACGGCGCGGCATGGCATCCGGCGCGCAACTAACGGCTGGACGCTTGCGGTGATTGAAGTGGCGCGCAGCGGACGGCCCTACAGTTACGACCTTTCGGGCGGGACGAACCTGCCCGGTGGACATGAGAGCGTGAATGGCTCGGGCGGCGCGCAGTATCTGCCAACGGTGGGACGCAACACGCTGCGGCTGCCGCCGCTGGTGAAGACGGACCTGCGGATTGCGCGGGGGTTCCGGGCGTGGAGAGAGGCGCGCGGAGTGGCTTCGGTGGAGGCCTTCAACCTGCTCAACCACCAGAGCGTGACTTCGGTGAATCAGCGGGCGTTCCTGGTGGGGACCGCGACGGGTGGAGTGACGCCTCTGGTGTTCCAGAGCGCGGCGGAGATTGCCCTCGAGGGCCTGAACACCACGGCGTTCGGCACGCCCACCGCGACCGGGAGCAGCCTGAGTCGCGAGCGGCAGGTGCAGCTTTCGCTGCGATTGACCTTCTGACCCTCCCCCCTGCCATTTGTTGCCTAAGTTCATCAAAGCAGGTCCCTTAGGGGTGGTACACGATCTGCATTTGCACCAGGAGCCGTGCGGGACTGCCGGAGGGTTTCGCTGAGCGGCACTGACCCGACGGAAGCGGGATAGAACGTGGCGCGGCGGGAATTCTGAACCCGGTTATACACTCCATACACAGCCAGCACACCAAAACGTGGATCGAAGCCGATGCGCAGCGCCTATCCTGAAGAGACTCAACAGGAAGAAGGCACTTCAGCATGGCATCCCTACCCCACCTCGTAAACGCCGACGACGACCACCGCCCCGCCTCGCTGCACGCCGAGCAGACCATCCTCGGCGCCATGCTCGTCGAGCCGCTCGCCATCGTTGACGCGACCATGCTGCTCAAGACCGACGACTTCTCGCTCGACTCGCACCGCAAGATCTACGAGGTCATGCTGCACCTCTCGGAGGTCGGCTACGCGGTCGACATCGTCACCGTTGCGGAAGACCTTCGCCGGCGCAAGCAGCTGGATTCGATTGGCGGCATGGCCTATCTTGCCTCACTCTCGGAAGGCCTGCCGCGCAAGCTCTCCATTGAAAGCTACGTCCGCATCGTCCGCGACAAGTCCCTGATGCGGCAGCTCATGACCGTCTGCGACATGGGCATGATGGAAGCCTCCGACCAGTCGCTCGAAGCCATCGACGTGCTCAACAAGGTCGAGCACCGCATGATGGAGATCTCCGAGCACGCCGTCACCGGCGGCTTCTCCGGCATCTCCGACATCGTTCGCGACTCCTTCGGCTCGATCGACAAGCTCTACGAGCAGGGCCGCGAGATCACCGGCCTCTCCACCCACTACGCCGCGTTCGACCGGATGACCAGCGGGCTGCAGGACTCCGAACTGATCATCATCGCGGCTCGTCCCAGTATGGGAAAAGCGCAGCCTCTGACCGCGCAGATCTTGACACCATGTGGCTTCATCCCGATGGGCGACATCCTTTTGGGGACGAGGATCATTGGCTCGGATGGCAAGCCCCACCGAGTCACCGGGGTCTTCCCGCAGGGGATCATGAAGGTGTACACGGTCAATTTCTCGGACGGAACTTCCACCCAATGCACCCGGGATCACCTGTGGTGGACGCAGACGCGCAACGAACGCCGCAGAGGCATAGCCGGCTCGGTCAAGACGCTGGCTGACATCGAACACACCTTGCTGCGGAGTGATGGCGGCCGCCAGAACCATGTCATTCCTCTGCCCGACGCCATCGAGTACGAGCCGATGGGCCCGCTTTCCGTGGATCCGTACGTTCTCGGAGTGCTGCTCGGCGACGGGTGCCTGTCGCAGAGTCACGGCAAGAACGCTGTGTTTGCGAACCCGGAAGAGGACGTCTTTGAAAGAGTTCAGCAGGCTTTGGACCCACTGGATGAACTGGTACGGCTGGAGGACTCGATTACCTGTCTGGTGCGCAGGAAACAGGGAAACAATGAGCTGAGCGAAACGGCTAAAAAGCTTTCGGAGATGGGGGTCATGGGGGCCTTGAGCTACGAGAGAGCTATCCCGCCGCATTATCTGAGGGCTTCGGTTCGAGACCGGAGACGTCTGCTTGCCGGACTGCTCGATACCGACGGGCATGTGAACAAGACCGGCAGAACGATCGAGTATTCGACGTCTTCCCCCGTTCTGGCCAGGCAGGTGACCGAACTTGCGCGGGGACTTGGCATGCGAGTTTCTCTGCGCGAGCGCATTCTGGCCTACTCTTCCAAGGGCGAGCGCATGCAGGGGCGGCGGAGTTACAGAGTACGGATTGATTGCGGCGAGTCGAACCCCGCTCTTTCTGCGAAGCACCGCCTCGCCTGGCAGAAAGCGCCCTCACGTGCCACCCACCGCGCGATCCTGTCGGTGGTGCCGGCGGGTGAGGCCGAGTGCCAGTGCATTCGCGTCGATGCTGCCGATCATTTGTATGTCACGGACAATTACATCCTGACGCACAATACTGCCTGGGCGATCAACATCGCGCAGAACGCCGCGGTGAAGGACGGCAAGGTGGTTGCGGTTTTTTCACTGGAAATGTCAAAGGAGTCGCTGCTCCGCCGCATGCTCGCCTCCGAGGCGATGGTGAACTCGCGCAAGATTCAAACCGGCTTCCTGCCGCGCGAAGATAAGGGCAAGCTGCTCGCAGGACTGGAACGCCTGATGGAATCCAAGCTCTTTGTCGATGACACGCCCGGCATTACGCTGGCCGAGATGCGCGCCAAAGCCCGCCGTCTGAAGCAGCAGGAGGGCTCACTGGACCTGGTCGTGATCGACTACCTGCAGCTGATGACCGGCTCGACCGGCGCCAACCAGAAGAAGTTTGAAAACCGGACACAGGAGGTGTCAAGCGTCAGCCGCGGCCTGAAGGCGCTGGCCAAGGAGCTGAAAGTTCCGGTGGTGGCGCTCTCGCAACTCTCGCGCGGCTCCGAACAGCGCACCGGCGACAAGAAACCCCTGCTCTCCGACCTGCGCGAGTCCGGCTCGATCGAGCAGGATGCCGACGTGGTCTGCTTCATCCACCGCGAGGAGTACTACGACCGTGAGAACGAGGACCTGAAGGGCAAGGCCGAGATCATCATCGCCAAGCAGCGCAACGGCCCCACCGGCTCGGTGCAACTCGCGTATCTGGCCGACTATACACGCTTCGAGAACCTCGATACCGCCCACGAAGGCATGGGCGGCGGAGATTTCTGAGCGGCTGCAAGAACAAACGTCAGCGTCGCGGGCCGAACAGCTCGCGGATGCTCTCCACCGCGGCCGGCGGAAGCTTGGCGAGTGCACGCACGCTCGTGCTCTTCTGAGCCGCCGGATTGCCGGGGTATGGTGGATACAGCGGATCCACGGCCGCGATCGCCGCCACATTGACGTCCGGATAACTCTTCTTCAGCCCCGCGTTCACGCTGTCGATGAATTTGTTGGCGATCACCGCATACCCGGTGTTGGTGGGGTGAATTCCATCGAGCGAGAAGACGCCGCCCAGAAACGCTGTCGTTCCGGGGATGCCGTTCTCGACCAATCCATTCGCCGTCGTCTGCGCGAATAAGGCGTTGATGTCCACCAGGGTCGCGCCGACGGCGGTGGCGTTCTGCGCGATCACCTGGTTGAAGGCAGTCACCTGCGCCTTCACCATGGCCTGCTCCGCAATCGAAAGCACGCCCGCATCGCTGATTGGCCCGGCCTGCTGGCCCGTGAGGATGAGCGGAATCTCAGCCGTCCCGGTAGGATTTACCAGGTCACCGGGAACGATCCCCAGAACGGCGCTCAGCGTCGCCACCGGCAAGCCGGTCTCAAGCGAAGCCTCGCCGAGCACCTCGACCGCCGGCGTCAGATAAGGCACCGCCGTCACGTCGGGGATGTTGCCGATCACCAGGTGGGCGTTGGTATTCTCCTGCAGATACTCGATCAGCGTCTCGTACTGGGTGGTAAACGTCGTCAGCGGGGTCATGGAGGATGGCATTCCGGTCTCGTCCGCGACCAGAGCGTCGTTATTGCCGATCCACAGGAAGATGGTCGTCGGGTTCGCCGCCGCGGCCTGCTGCGCCTGGCTGTACGCCCGGCCATAGCCGAATCCCGGATAGCCCAGCACAAGTTGATTCAACTGCTGCTGCCCGGTGCCCGGGTTCAGCAGCGGAACCGTGTTCAGGACGTCGGTCAGCAACGCTCCGGGAACGGCCACATTGGTGGGCTGGATGGAGAAATCGTCGCGCCCGGTGGTGGTGCCGGGCAGCGTTCCCAGCACCAGCGGGCTCAAGCTGACCAGCGTGATCTGGTTGGGAGCGCCCGGCGGCGCGATCAGCGGCAGCGTGATCGGAAACCCGACCTGCTGGGTCACTTGCGGAGCCCAGCCGTGGGGCTGAGCGGTGTCGATCAACGAGCCCGATTGAAACCCCGCGGTCAGCGAGTCGCCCAGGAAGTACACAGAAGAGAAATTACCCGCGTTCGCCTGTTGCGCCGCCGTGCGGCTCGCCTGCGGATTGGACGACGAACCGCTGGAGCAGGCGAAGAGCAGCGGGAGCAGTGTGCTGGCAGCTCCGGCAAAAAGTGAACGGTGATTCAGTTTCATGGCGGACAACCCCTCATTTCGTGGCGACCGGCATACCTGTTTCCGGGACGACGCTTTGTATCATACGCAACCTACGACAGGAAACCCGTGCCCTGCCTCCGCCGGGCCGAAGGTAGGATAAAGAGAGCAGTTCCGGGCAGACCCTAGGAGTGAAGGCGGCGTTGAACAACTGGATTGAACTCTCCGCCGAGCGGCTGACCGCCAACTTGCGCGTCATTCAGACGGTGGCAGGGCTCGATACGACTGTTCTCGCCGTCATCAAGGCGAACGCCTACGGACATGGCGCCGAGGACTGCGCGCCCATCCTGGTCCGCGCCGGAGCGACCTGGCTCGGGGTCACCTGCGCCAACGAAGGCGCGCGCGTCCGCCTCGCGCTCGCAGCCGCGGGGCTCACCGCCGAAATCCTTATCATGTCCGGCTTCCTGCCGGCGGACGTCGCGGCCATTCACCAGCACAGCCTGACCCCGGTGGTCTGGAGCCAGGAGCACGTCGCCTGGCTCGCCGGCTATCCCGCAACCCGCGTCCATCTCGAGGTCGACACGGGCATGGGACGGCAGGGGGTCACGCCAGGACCGGAGCTCGACGCGCTGCTCGCTGAACTCGCCGCCGCCGGCCTGGTCGCCGACGGCATCTTCACCCATTTCTGCAGCTCCGAGGTGACCGGCTCACCGCTGACTCATCTGCAGCAGCAGCGCTTTTCCGGCGTCGTGGCCCAGGTGCAGGCAGCCGGCCTGTGCCCCACTTACCTGCACGCGGCAAACTCCTCCGCACTCGACAACCCGGAAGCTGCAGCCTGGTTGGCGCGCCTCGCGTCCCGCCTGGGCGCCCACCCCATGGTTCGCACCGGCCTGTCGCTCTACGGCTATGCGCTGCCCATCGAGGGTGCTGTGACAGCGCGTCTGCGGCCGCTTCTACAGCCGGTGCTCACCTGGAAGGCTCACGTGCTGTCGGTCCGGTCGCTCGCCGCCGGCGACACCGTCGGCTATAACGCCATCTTCACGGCCGAACGGGAGATGCGCGTGGCGCTGCTGCCGGTCGGTTATGCCGACGGTCTTCGCCGCGAGCTCAGCGCAACCAACGCGAAGCCCGGCGGCTGGGTGATGCTCCATGGTGTTAGAGCGGCGATCCTCGGCCGGATTTCCATGAACCTGACCGTCGTCGACGTGACCGACATCCCCTCCGTCCAGGCTGGGGACGAGGCGATCGTGCTCGGCGACGGGATCACGGCCGACGATCATGCGGCGCTCGCCCGCACCATCTCGTACGAGATCCTGTGCGGCATTCATCCCTGCGTCTGATCGCCCCGGCGAGGGCTTGCGGCACGCGAAGGCACGGACGCACCGGCGCCGGGGCAATCGAGCATCTCGCTTTGCTTTATCATCCGAAGTATGGAAGCCCCGCAGACCCCCACCTCCGCCGCACGCCGCACCGAAGACATTGCGCTTGATCTGCTGAAGTTCGTCGCGGCCGCCGCCAACGTCGGCGGCAAGTCGACCGGTTCGACCGGCTTCGTTCCGCCCTCCGCCGCCAAGTCCGAAGACCAGGTGGAAACCCTGCTCAATCTTTATTCCCGCTGCCGCGAAGCCGTCGAATCGCCCCTCGAAAAATAGTGGCACCCACTCGCGTGGCGGTCGTGGGCGCCGGCGCCTTCGGCCGCAATCATCTCCGTGTCTATCGCGAACTCGAAGCCGCGGGGGCACCCGTCCAGCTCGCCGCGGTGGTCGACCCCAAAGCCGAAGTCCGCGCTCAGGTCGCCGCCACCTATGCGATCCCTGCCTTCGACTCCATCGATTCCCTGCTGGCTACCGGCCTTTCCCTTCAAGCGGCGAGCGTCTGCGTTCCGACCGTGCATCACGCCAGCGCCGCCACCTCGCTGCTGCAGGCCGGATGCGACCTCCTGATCGAAAAGCCGTTTGCGGCGTCGACCGCCGAAGCCGATGCGCTGATGACCTTGGCCGAGTCCAACCGCTGCGTCCTGCAGATCGGCCACCTGGAGCGTTTCAACCCCGCCGTCGCCGCCGCTCGCGCCCGCCTGAACCAGCCCATGTTCTTCGAGGCGCATCGCCTCAGCGTCTTCACCGCGCGCTCGCTCGACGTGGACGTCGTTCTCGACCTCATGATCCACGATCTCGACATCGTTCTGTCGCTGGTCGATTCCGAGGTCGAAGAGGTCCGCGCCGTCGGCCTGCCCGTGCTCTCCCGCACCACCGACATCGCCAATGTGCGCGTCGCCTTTGCCAACGGCTGCGTCGCCAACTTCACCGCATCGCGCGTCTCCACCGAGCGCGTGCGCAAGCTTCGCTTCTTTCAGCCCCACCAGTACCTTTCGCTCGACTTCGCCCGGCAGGATCTGCTGATGATCGACGTCACCGCCGCAGCCGGCCTTACCGATGCCCAGCTGGCCGCGCTGATTGAGAAGCATTCGAAACCCGAGCAGCCCGGCGAACCCCGCCATCCTACCGCCGGCCTGAATCTCTCGAAGATCCCGGTCGCCCCCGGCGAACCGCTTCGCCTGGAGCTCGAAGCCTTCCTTGCCGCCGTCCGGACCCGCTCGACTCCGGTTGTGGATGCCCACGCCGGACGCCGCGCGCTGGCCCTCGCACTCGAGATCAACGCCGCCATCGCCGAACACGCTCACAGGGTGCAGACATCAGTGGCTGGCAGGTCCAGCATACGGGCAGCCGGTTCTACATCTTCTGCACCGGCACACCCTCCGGAATCGTCAGCTTGAACTGCTCGTCGTCCATCGATTGATTGAGCGTCAGCTTGTTGATGTCGATGCGCAGTGTGTATTCATCGAGCGGACGCTGCAGGTAGATGCTCATCGGGTAATCCACCGCGCCGAACTTCTGAAACTTGCTGTAGCTGATCGACGTGACGATCCGCCCTTCGTGGTCGTACAGATCCTGCTCGTAAGGCAGCAGCGTCACCCGGCTGATGTGGATCACGCGCACCCGCTCCAGCACATGCGTCTGCCCCGGCTTCGCCCGCAGCACCGAGATATCGTAGTCCGGTTCCTCGATCGCTTCCTTCTTGCCTCGCGCCGGCGCGAGAATCCGCGAATTGGAGGTCAGTGTCACAAAGTCATCCGGCTCGACCGGAGGAATCTGCAGCGCGTCGCGGATGATGCTCGGCCGCAGGTTGTACAAGCCGTTGGTCGATGGCTGAGTCATCACCTCGGGGCCGACGATCGCTTTATTCTTCGGCGGAATGAACAGCTTGAAGTTCTTCCCGTCCGACACCATATCGAGAGCGACTGAGCGCACCACCGGAACCTGCATCAGCACCCGCAGATCCTCCGGCTTACGCAGCAGGATAATGCCCGCAAACGACGGAAGCTGCTTCACCTGGCCCTGGTGCGCTCCGCCTTCGGTCGCCGTGATCTCCACCCGCAGATTCAGCGTCTGCACCGCCGCATATTCGGCGCCCATCTTTGCCAGCAGCTCGTCCAGCGTGGCTTCCCGCACATCCGGCGACAACACCGTCTTGTCCACGCTGTAGGTCCGCACCCCCAGACACCCGCTCAATACCAAAGCCAGCGAGACAGTCGGCGCCGCCTTGGCCAGCAGCGCCAGCAATCGGCGAAGTTTCGCCGTACGCAAATAGTCTCTCTTGTTGTTGCCCAACGCGCCCAGCGACCCCTCTTCCTTCACATCCCCGCTCGCCCGCCAGGCCGGCGCGGCCGATAAACTTTCCATTCAACTCATCATCGTACCCGTTGGATGTCCGGCTAAGCACCCGGGCTTCTAAGTCTTCAACGTTGCCGTGCACGAAAAGTTCTCGGCCTTCCCCTCCGCAACGGCGGTTCGTCCGGCTATTGCCGGCCCGCCAGGACCTGCTTCTCCGCCTCGCGGAACGCCTGCACCTGCCGGGCATGTTCTTTCAGATCAACCGAGAACTGGCTGTGCCCCTGGGCATCCGCTACAAAGTAAAGGTAGTTCGTGGCCGCCGGATGCATCGCCGCCTTCAGCGCCGCGACTCCGGGGTTCGCAATCGGCCCCGGCGGCAACCCCGCATGCCGGTAGGTGTTGTAGGGCGAATCAAACTGCAGGTCCGACTGATAAATCGTGCCCCGCCAGCGCCCCGCCAACAACGCCGCATAGATCACCGAGGGGTCTGTCGCCAGCGGCATCCCCGCCGCCAGCCGGTTCACGAACACCCCGCCCACCAGTCCGCGCTCCGCATCCACGTTCACCTCCTTTTCAATCAAGGAGGCCATGGTGACGGTGCGCGGCACATCGTAGGAGGTTCTGTCGCCAGGGAAGCCGCCTGCCGGGATGAGACCCAGCTTCGTCGCCATCTGGCGAAAACGCCGCACCATCGCCGCTACCATCTGCTGCGGCGTCTGATGCCGGCTGAACTTGTACGTATCCGGAAACAGGTAGCCTTCGAGCGTCTTCGCGCGCGGGCTCAGATCCTCGATCAACGCCGTATCGTGTTCTTCCGCCTGCAGGAAGTCCGCCGCGCTCGCCAGCCCCGCCGCCTGCACCGCCTGCGCGATGTCGAAGATGTTGAATCCCTCGGGCACCAGCACGGTCACCGTGTACACGTCGCCGCGTGCGATCCTGCGGTACACATCGCCCAGCTTCAGCGGGTGATCGAACCGGTACTCGCCGGCCTTCAGGGTTCCACCCGCCAGCTGCCGGTACACCTCGAAGGCGGTGTCGCTGCGAATGATCCCCTGCTGCTTCAGCCGCTGGGCGATCCCCACCGTTCCGACCCCGCTGGGAATCTCGACGAACGTCTCCCGGGCCGGTCCATACGGAGTTTTCACCACGAACAGAACCGCTCCAGCGCTCAGCAGCAGCAGAACCAGCAGTGCGGCGAAAGCCCTCATCCGGCCATTCTAACCAGCACAGGAGATTGTCCTGCCGGACGGGCCCGCTCCGCGCGGGGCGCTCACGCCGTGACCGGCTGAGCCTTCAGGTAGTCCTTCCGCTGGCCGGCACAAGAATGCCTGCCTGCGACCAGCGGAAGCATCGCGGGGCGGTCGTGAGACCGGCGTGCCAGCGAGCGAGCGCACCAGGGCACTCCGACCGGACCGTGCCGGCTACCGCTTATGCTGGGAAAGCGAAAGCACATTTCCGTCTGGATCCTTGAACCAGGCGACCATGCTGCCATTCGGTGCAGTCCACACCCCCAGTTCGTCCTGCTCAAAGTAGCCGTAGCGTTCGAAGCTCACCCCCAGCGCGGTTAACTCCCTCACCGCGTCGCCGATGTTCGGCACCTCCCAGCCCAGAAGGGTGAAGGGGTAGGGCTTGAACTCGGGCATCTGCACAATGCGCAGGTGCGCGTGAAGGCACTGGAACAGCAACGCAAAACCATCATCCTGAACGAACGTCAGGTGCAGCACGCCGGCATAAAATGCCTTCGCCCGCGCCTTGTTCATGGTGGGGATGATGCCGATCAGTTCGCATTCCGACAGCATGGCTTTCCTCCAGGAAGGGGACAGCACAGCATTTCAGGAAAAGATCACCGTGGGTGTTCTATCCAGACCATACGTCCCGCCGGTGTGGACGCTAGCCTACAGAAACTCCCTGGAAAGATCCTATGACCCGACCGCGGTTTCCGCATCGTTTGAATCCCGATGGCTCCATCGACTCGATCTGCACCCGATGCTACAGGACCGTCGCCTCGGCGGCGAGTGCCGCACGGCTTGGACCGGCGGAGTCCGCGCACCACTGCGATCCCCACCGCCTCGACGAACTGCGCCGTCACCTGACCGCCGGGATGGTTATGCTTCCACTCGTGCCCGGTCGAATGGCTTCGCTCCGGGCCTGAGTTTTCAGCGGCCGCACCCGCTGGCGCGCCCGTGGCCCTCACCGCGGCCTTGCCCTTCCCCCGCAAAGTCGACGTCTCTCCACCCTCGGCGCAGGATACCTGCTTGCGGCCGGCGGCAGCACCACGCGAAGCCCAACACCCCACTGAGTGGCGAAGGTATAATTTGCTTTTCACCCCACGGCGCCGCCACGCTTCTCCGAGCCCCGGCCGGCCCGAACAGATTCACCCGGAAAGAGTTCATCCGCCCCATGCCCGAACATATCAAAGCCAGGCTCGCTGAAGAGATCAAGGCGCTCGAGTACGAACTCACCACCGAACTCCCCGCAGAAATCAAGAAAGCCGTCGCTCTCGGCGACCTCTCCGAAAACGCCGAATATCACATGGCGAAGCAGCGGCAGGAGTTCGTGAACGCCCGGCTGGGCCAGCTCAAAAAACGCATGGGCGAGCTCGCCATGGTGAATCTCGCCAATATTCCCCACGATAAGGTCGGCTTCGGCTCCCGCGTCACCGTCTTCGACTCCACCAAGGACGAAGAGATCGTCTACAAGCTGGTCACCAGCGAAGAGTCCGACGTCTCCAAAGGCCTTATCTCCACCACCTCCCCGATCGGTCGCGCGTTGCTCAACAAGCAGCTCGGAGAGGTCGCGGTCGTCACCACCCCGAACGGCAAGCGTGAGCTTGAAGTGCTGAAGCTCGCCACCATCCACGATCTGGCCGACGAAGAAGTCGAAAAGCCCGTCGCCGGGCCAGGCCAGGCGTAGGAACTCCGGATGAGCTGGACCGGACAATTCGGCCGCGGAAGCGGGTGGCTGCTGCAGAAGATCGTCAACGGTCTCGCCATCAGCAGAATCTCGCCGAACGCCCTCACCTTCATCGGGCTGCTCATCAACGTGGTCGCCGCGCTCTTCTTCGGCTTCGCCCGCGGCGATCATGCGGTCCGCTACTTCTTCTATGCCGGCCTCACCATCATCGGCGCCGGCATCTTCGACATGGTGGATGGACGCGTCGCCCGCCAGACCGGCCAGGTCTCCGTCTTTGGCGCCTTCTTCGACTCGGTCATGGACCGTTACTCCGACGTCGCCATCTTCTTCGGTCTGCTGGTCTACTACGCCCGCGGCAACCGCCTCTTCTACGTCGGCCTGGTCGCCTTCGTCATGACCGCGTCGCTCATGGTCAGCTACACCCGCGCCCGCGCCGAAGCCCTTATCGGCTCCTGCAAGGTCGGCTTCATGGAGCGGCCGGAGCGCATCGTCTGCGTCATCCTGGGCGCGCTCTGCAATCGCTGGAACGTGATGGCTCCGGCTCTCTGGGTGCTGGCCTTCTTCTCCACGATCACCGTCATTCACCGCATCCGCTACACCTACCTGGAAACCGAACGCCGCAAGCTGATCCCGACGGCTTGAGCAGCGCATAACCGTCCGGCGATATCCTGCTTATGGATAGAGCTACACCGAAGCGCCGGAATCGGGAGTGGGCCCAGAGGATCGGACCGCAGGCCTTTCCTCACATGCGGGCGAAACGCAGATCCCCGACGCATGACAGACAAACAAGCAGGCGACAAACAGGCAGGCGACAAACAAGGAAGGACTTAGCAGGCAGCTTGCTCGGCCGCTACTGCCGAGCCGATGATGCGGGTTTCAGGCTTGTCGTCGACAATTTCGAGGGCGTAGCTCTGGAGCGGGCTCATCTTGACCATCTGATGGATGTAGTCCTTGAGCATGGCAAGGTCGACGTACTTGGCGTTGAAGCCGGTGATGAGGAACCTGCCCGGTCCGCCCATGTGGATCTGGGTTGCGGTGCCGGCGGCGAGCGCCTTGTGCCACAGGCGGACGAAGTCGCGGCAACGGGCGACGTCTTTACCGGAACCACCTTTGCGGGCAATGGCGAAGACCTCTTCGGGCTCCATGTCGAGGAAGCGCAGGCGCATGGCGCGGTGTCCCATAATGCCCTCGATGTGTCCGCGGCCGCCGCAGCCGCAGTAATTTTCCTTGTCGTCGAGGGTGACGATCGTATGTCCACCCTCCCAGACGCCTTCTCCGAAGGGATAGCGTCCGTAGCCGATGCCGATGCCGAGAGTCCAGACGCGGATGAAGGAGTCGAGTTTGCCGATGGTCGCGGCGAGCCCGGCGGCGACTCCGTCGGCGTCGTTGAGAACATGGACGAAGGTCTGGAGACCATGGTTGCGCAGTTCTGCGCCCAGCAGTTCGGCAATGCGGGCACCCTTCAACTGAGGCAGGTTAGGGGAGTCTTCGACGACGCCGTGCTTGACGATGCCGGGCAGCGCGACGCCCACGGCGGAGATGTCATCGTGGTCTCCGACGACCAGGCGAACCTGTTCACAGATGGTGCGGACGAGGCCTTCGGTATGGAGCTCGACGAGGCTGGAATCGTCGTCCACGTCGAGCGTGGGGAAAGAGTGGAGCGGGCCGACGAGTTTGTGGTCGAGCACCAGCCCGACACTCACCCGGTGAGACAATGTAACGCCAATGGTCTTCGCCATGTGTAATCCGCCTATCCAGTCAAGTCAAAGGAGATGCCGGAACCGTAGAAAACGGTTGTGGCTGAGGCCGCGCTGCCTACTCGAACTTGCTGACGCGGTTCAATCCGTTGAACGCCGCCACTTTATAACATTCAGCGAGCGTTGGATAGTTGAAGACAGTTTCGACGAAATAGTCGAGCTTTCCGCCGAGCGCCATGACGGCCTGTCCGATGTGGACGAGTTCGCTGGCGCCCTCGCCGATAATGTGGACGCCAAGCAGGGCGTGCGTCACCCGATGAAAGATCAATTTGAGCCGTCCGGTGGTGTCTCCGCGAATCTGGCCGCGGGCGATCTCGCGATAATAGGCGACGCCGACCTCGTACGGAACGTCCTCCTCGGTGAGCTGTTCTTCGGTCTTGCCGAGGAAGCTGATCTCGGGGATCGTCCAGATGCCATAAGGATAAAAGCTGGGATTGGAGATAACGGACTCGTCTCCGAAGGCGCGGGCGGAGGCGATGCGGCCCTGCTCCATCGAGACTGACGCGAGCGACGGGAACCCGATGACATCGCCGACGGCGTAGATGTGCGGGACCTTGGTCGCGAAGTCCTTGTCGACGGGAATGCGGCCGCGGTTGTCGGATTCGATCCCCACAGCGGCAAGGTTGAGTTCATCGACGTTGCCCTGGCGTCCGACGGCGAAGAGCAGTGCATCGCCCTGCACCTTCTTCTTGGATTCGAGGTTGGCGACGACCGTGCCGTCGGGCATCTCTTCGACGGACTCGACCTCTTCGTTCAGCCGCATGGTGACGCGGGAGTCGCGCAGGTGATAGCTGAGGGCTTCGACGATCTCCTGGTCGGCGAACTCGAGCAGGCGCGGGCGGCGCTCGATGAGGGTGACGCGAACGCCCAGCGCGGAGAACATGCAGGTGTACTCGACGCCAATGACGCCGCCGCCGACCACGATCATGGTCTTGGGCAGGGTGACGAGATCGAGGACGAGATCTGAATTAATGATAGAGCGTCCGTTGATCGGGACCTTGGGACTCGAGGCGGGCTTGGTTCCGGTGGCGATGAGGATGTTTCTGGCTTCGTGAACGAACTCGCCGCGGGAGTTGGTGACCCGGACGTGGGTGGGATCGACGAAGGACGCGGTGCCGACCAGCATCTCGATGTTGTTTCTCTGCAGCTGCGCTTCGGTGACATCGATCTCGGTCTTGATCACATGCTGAACGCGGAAGGCCAGGTCGGCCATGGTGATGCGTTCCTTCACTCGGTAGTTCATCCCGTAGATGGACTTGTAGTTATATCCGGAGAGGTGAAGGACGGCCTCGCGCATGGTCTTCGAGGGGATGGTGCCGGTGTTGATACAAGCTCCGCCGACGACCTCGCGCATCTCGACCAGGCCGACTTTTTTTCCCAGTTTGGATGCGTAGATGGCGGCGCGCTGACCGGCCGGCCCGGAGCCAATGACGAGAAGATCGTAGACACTGCCCATACGCGTGAGGCTTCTTCCGTGCAGGGGATTTGCTCGGGCTCGCCTTGCCGGGAGAGCGGAGATTCAAATTATGCCGCTGCCACCTAGAAGCTAACACAAGTCGATGGCTCTCCGTAGACTGGGAAAGTGCTGCGATGTGCCATCACGAAAGGTCTGTTGCCGGGAGCCGCCGCAGGTGCGGAAGAGGATTGGCTGGTGCGCCGCGGCGGCGAACTGGCCTCTGCCGGAGTCGACTTTCTGCTGATCCGGGAGCGCCAGTTGCAGGCCGCGGCGCTGCTGCGGGTGGCGCGGCGGATGGTACTTGAGACTGCCGGAAGCGGAATGCGGGTGGTGGTGGCGGGATCGCCGGACGTGGCTCGGGAGGCGGGCGCGGCCGGGGTGCATCTGGGCGGCTGGCGCGGAGAGTTGCGAGTCGAAGATGCTCGGCGGGTGCTCCCGGAGGCGTGGGTGAGTGTTTCGTCTCATTCCGTCGAGGATGTGGTGCGGGCGCGGCGCGAAGGTGCGAACGCGGTGTTGTTTGCTCCGGTCTTCGGCAAAGTGGTGGATGGGGTGGAGGTAGTGGCGGGCGTGGGGTTGGAGCGGCTGCGGCAGGCTTGCGCCGCGGCGGCGGGCGAAGTCGAGGTGTTCGCGCTGGGAGGGGTGACGGAGGCGAATGCGGCAGAGTGCGTCGCAGCC
>CAJCHN010000124.1 GCA_903970285.1 Rhodanobacteraceae bacterium
ATGGCCGGCCAGCCCCTCGTCATGCTCGATCGCAAGACCGCCGATCACCAGCGGCACTCCCGCCTGGAACGCATGCGAGTCAAACCCGAAACCGATTCTCATCCCCATCAGTTGCCCCCCGGCAGAGTTCTAGCTTTTCGCCTGTCCGAGATAAAACTCCGCCAGTTCCAGATCTCCCGGCTGCGTGATCTTGAAGTTTCTCGCCGAACCCGCCACCACCCATACCTCCAAGCCTGCCCGCTCCAGCAAGCTGGCCTCGTCGGTGCCGGCAAACTCATCCGCCAGCGCCTCGTCGAACGCCCGCTTCAGCAGCCCGAAGCGCGCTCCCTGCGGTGTCTGCGCCTGCACCACGCGCTCGCGCGGAATGGTCGAGGTAATGATCGCCCCGTCCGCCGTACGTTCCACCTGCTTGATCGTATCCACCGCCGGCAGCCCCACGATCGCGGCCCCGTGCTTCTCCACCGCATCGATCGTCCGCTCGATCGTCCCCGCATCAATCAGCGGCCGCACCGCATCGTGCACCAGCACAATGTCGTCCGCCTCGCATGTCAGCGCATCCAGCGCGTTGGCCACAGAGCCCTGCCGGTTCTCGCCGCCCTCCACCACTCGCACTCGGGCATCCAGCCCAAAGCGCTCGATCAACTCCGCCACCCGTTTCATCTCGGACGCACGCACCGCCACCAGCACCTCGGCCACCCGGCTTACCGCGGCGAACGCTCGCAGGCAGTGCACCAGCACCGGAACCCCACCGATCGTCAGAAACTGCTTCGCCGCCCCCGGCTTCTCGCCGTGAACTGACATCCTCGTTCCAATCCCTGCTGCTGGAAGAATCACATACACGCGCATAGCCTCCCAACTATACCAATCCACGGCCGTCGCCGGTCCTTACAATGAACCGCAGCTTCTCTGGAGCGTCCGCCATGAGCCGTCTTCCACTCGAACTCCTTCTCCTCGCCTCGTCGTTGCCCATGACAGCTCAGGCACTGCCGGACGATTCGAGCATCGTGACCGGCACTGTCGTAGATTCGACCGGCGCAATCATCCCAGGCGCCAGGGTGCAGGTTTTCAAACAGCATCAGAGCGCGCTGATCACCACATCGGACAAGCAGGGAGTCTTCCAATTCTCTGAAATTCCAGGAGATTACATTCTTCGCATCGAAGCATCCGGTTTCGATGAGAAGGATGTGAATCTGCATGTCGAGACGCATTCGTTGAGCCTACCTCCGGTTGCGCTCCAGGTGGACGTCCGGTACGCCGGGTATCAGGGTCCGTGTTGCCCCACACCCCAAGAGCCGCTCCTCGGGAATTCCTCGGAGAAGCTGCTCCCGGAGTTGCCGCTCGCGCCGTTGCCTCTCTATCCCCCGCAGCCTCACTGGCTCAGCAGAGCAGTATCTCGCACCAGACGCCTCCTGCATCTGTCATCCTGAATCAAGACAGCAATGCCCCTCACCCTGCCCCCCACCCCAATTCAACCTGGCGACCGCGTCGCCGCCGCCATCTCCGGCGGCGCCGACTCCACCGCGCTGCTCTTACTCGTCCACGCAGCGAACGCCCCTCCCCGCAACGCGCTCGGCGTTGGCCTCTCCGCCGTACACATCAACCACACCCTGCGCGGCCACGAATCGGACGCCGACCAGGCCTTCGTCGAAGACCTCTGCCGCCGCCTTGAAATCCCCTTGCATTCCGTGCGCGTCGACACCGCCGCCTACGCCGAAACCCACAAACAATCTCTCGAAGAAGCCGCCCGCACCCTGCGCTACGAAGCCTTCGCCACCCTCCTTAGAGAAAAGAAAGCCAACCTCATCCTGACCGCCCACACCCTCGACGACCAGGCCGAGACCGTACTCATGAAGCTGCTGCGCGGAGCGTGGCTCGAAGGACTGAGCGCCATCAGTCCCGTTCTGGAACTCGGAACCCCGCCAGCCGGCGGCAAGATCCTTCGCCCCCTGCTCAACACCCGCCGTGAAGCTCTCCGCGCTTTTCTCCGCGAGCGAAATCAGCCTTGGCGCGAGGATTCCTCCAACTCCGACGAGACCTTCACCCGCAACCGCCTGCGCCACACCGTCCTGCCGGTCCTCCGCCAGGAGAACCCCAGCGTAGACCAGACCCTGGCCAATCTCGCCGAACTCGCCCGCGAAGAAGAGGCGCGGTGGCAGTCTGAACTTACCCGAATCCTCCCGCACCTCGTCCTGCCGGGCAAGCCGGTTCGCGGTGGCGGCCGCGCCAACTCCACTCAGATCGGCGAACAGGCGCTCGCCATCGAGATCGACCGGCTGCGTCCGCTCGATGCTGCCTTGCGCCGCCGCGTGGTCCGCGCCGCCGCCCGTCAGCTCGGCGCGCGGCTCAGCTTCGACGAGACCAGCCGCCTGCTCACCCTCGCCGGCTTCCCTCCATCCGGCCTGAACGATCCCAGGGTGCCCACGCGCCCTGGCAGCAAGCTCCAGCTCTCGCAGAACCTTCTCGCCGAGCGCAGTCCGCGCGAGCTCCGCCTGTCGCGGTGCGCACCGCCTCCGGAACCAGCGTGATTGCCTAAGGGGAAACGTTTCGCAAGCCGGCTTCGGCAGCGAGTTCCGGAACCGATTCCAGCCTGATTTATGCCACGAAAGTCTGAATTGGGTGCTATTGAATCCCCTGGCATAAGAGTAGAATCTGAGTCATTGGGCGTATGCCGCTTTGAACAACGACCTTCCGGTCCCCCGGCACGTCTAAAACTCAAGGCACCCAATCATCCGCCTGGTGCCCCGTTTTCGGGCCTGCGCTCTAAACCACGAGGAAATTCGCTTTGAATTCGACCGTAAAACAACTTCTGCTCTGGGCCTCCCTCATCGCGGCTCTCTTCATCCTCTGGAACTACGTCGCCAAGACCACCGGCGCGGGCAAGGATGAGACTGTCTCCTCGTCGGACTTCCAGAACGCCGTCGATGCGGGAAAGGTGAAGGACATCTCTGTCAGCGGCACGGAGATCACCGCTCACTATAAGGATCAGAAGGAAATCGTTCATACCATCATCCCCGCGGCCTTTACCCCGGCCAACTATCCCGACCTCTACAAGTCGATGCGGGAGCACGGTGTCAGCATCTCCATCAAGGATCAGACCCCCAGCTTCTGGCTTAACGCGGCCGTCTCCGCCCTGCCCATCCTGCTTCTGCTCGGCCTCTTCATGTTCATGATGCGCCAGATGCAATCCGGCGGAAACAAGGCCATGAGCTTCGGCAAGTCGCGCGCGCGCCTGCTCTCCATGCAGCAGAAAAAAATCACGTTCAAGGATGTTGCGGGCGTCGACGAAGCCAAGGAAGAGCTCAAGGAGATCATCGAGTTCCTGCGCGAGGCGCAGAAGTTCCAGCGTCTGGGCGGCCGCATTCCCAAGGGCGTTCTGCTGGTCGGACCTCCCGGCACCGGCAAGACCCTGCTCGCCCGCGCAGTCGCCGGTGAGGCCAATGTGCCGTTCTTCTCCATCTCGGGCTCGGACTTCGTCGAGATGTTCGTCGGCGTGGGTGCTTCGCGCGTCCGTGACCTCTTCGAACAAGGCAAGAAGAACGCTCCCTGTATCATCTTCATCGACGAGATCGACGCCGTCGGACGTCATCGCGGCGCCGGGCTTGGCGGCGGACATGATGAGCGCGAACAGACCCTCAATCAGCTGCTGGTCGAGATGGACGGCTTTGAAGCCAATGATGGCGTCATCCTGATTGCCGCCACCAACCGGCCGGACGTGCTCGATCCCGCGCTGCTCCGTCCCGGCCGCTTCGATCGCCGCGTCATTGTCGACCGCCCTGACATCAAGGGACGCGAAGAGGTCCTGCGCGTGCACTCGAAGAAGGTGCCGATGGCCGAAGACGTTAACCTGAACGTGCTGGCTCGCGGCACACCGGGCTTCTCCGGCGCCGACCTCGCCAACATGGTCAACGAGGCTGCCCTGACCGCCGCGCGCTTCAATCGCAAGTCGGTCCACATGTTCGACTTCGAGACCGCCAAGGACAAGGTCTTGATGGGCGCCGAGCGGAAATCAATGCTTCTTTCCGACGAGGAGAAGCGCGTCACCGCCTACCACGAGGCTGGTCACGTCCTCGTGGCCGCCATGCGCGACCACTCCGACCCGTTGCACAAGGTGACGATCATCCCGCGCGGCATGGCGCTCGGTGTCACCATGCACCTGCCCACCGAAGATAAGCACACGGTTACGCGCGATTATCTTGAAACCCAGCTCGCCGTCTTCATGGGCGGACGTTGCGCCGAAGAGATCTTCCTCAAGCAGATGACGACCGGCGCCGGCAACGACATTCAGCGCTCCACCGCCCTTGCCCGTGCGATGGTGTGCGAGTACGGCATGTCCAAGCTCGGTCCCATGACCTTCGGCAAGAAGGAGCAGGAGGTCTTCCTCGGCCGCGAGATCGGCCAGGCCCGCGACTTCTCCGACGATACCGCCAAGCAGATCGATGAGGAGGTTCGGGTCTTCGTCGATGCCGGCTACAAGTCGGCCTACGAGATCCTGGACACGCACCACGACATCATGCATCGCATGTCGGCTGCCCTGCTCGAGCGCGAGACGCTCGACGCGGCCGAGATCAAGCTGATCATTGAAGGCAAGGAGTTGCCCGAGGCACGCTCGCCGCTGTCGGCGGCGGACCCAGGGCCCGGCGGCGACGTGCAGAAGGTGCTCAAGCCGGCCGTGAACGGCAAACCGGGATTCGGCGAAGGCCAGCCCAGCCCAGCTTGACCAACCTCTCAACGACCAACCTCTCAATAGAAATGGAAAGAGGCAGCCTGCAGAGGCTGCCTCTTTCTGTTGACCTGCCAAGTGACCTGCGGTAGATCAGTCGCCGGAAGCGCCCACCAGCTCGCCTTGCGGCACCGCGGTCGTCAGCTTCTGCGCTGAGTCCTGCTTGCCCCGATCCTCGCCCTTGATCTTCCCGCGGATATCGCCCACAGAAAGTCCATCGCCGATCCCGCCTGTCGGCTCAACCGGATGCAGCCCGAACGCAGTCTGCCAGGGTCCGCGCATGTCCACGTCGCCCTCGCTTCCCTCGCCTTTCGAAGTGTTCAGGAACTCGTCCACTATTCCCGGCGTGGGCTTCAACCGGCCGATCGAGAATGGAGACTTCTCCAGGCTTTCAAGTGCCGCGGTAAACGCCTTCATGTGCGTGATTTCGCGCGTCATCAGGAACTGCAACGTATCGATTGAGCCCTGATCGTCCGTGTGATCGAGCAGCCGTTCATACACGATCTTCGCCCGTGACTCCGCCGCAATATTCGACCGCAGATCGACGTCGATCTCGCCCGTAACCGACAGGTAGTTCGCAGTCCAGGCATTGTTCGCGGAATCAACCAGCGAAATACCGCCGCCTCCGGCAATGGTGAGCAGCGGATCGGCGTAAGCAGCATCCCGGTCACTCTTGAGCGGTGCAAGATGCATGCGAATCAGCGCACCGACCACTTCAAGGTGGCTTAGTTCCTCGGTCCCGATATCGAGAAGCAAGTCCCGCCGGCCGATGTCGTCGATGCAATTCCAACCCTGCACGGTGTACTGCATCGCCGCCGCCAGTTCGCCGTTCGCTCCGCCAAACTGCTCCAGCAACATCCGCCCAAAACGCACATCCGGCGTCCCGACATTGACCGTGTACATCAGCTTCTTAATGTGGTGATACATAGCTACCCCGCTTCTATCCTGGTTGACTGCTTCGTGACCCTGGTTCCGGCAAAACGCTCGACTTCGACGGTTGCTTCTCCTACCGCTCGAAGTACGATGCCCTGCCACCCTCCGGAGGTGCCCACAAAGCTAACCGCCTTCGAGCCTGCTAAAAGAACACGCTATGCCGCAGTGCGACAATAGGAACAACCGGCAATGATCACCTCTGACGCCTCGCGCCGCCTCGTACTCGCTCTCGTTCTCATGGCCCCGCTCACCGGCTGCGGTTACCACACCGTCGGCTCCGCCACGCATCTTCCATCCTCGGTCCGCACCATTGCCGTGCCGGTCTTCGCTACTCGCGCGCAGCAGTTTCACACTGAATTTGCATTCACTCAGGCCGTCGTCCGCGAGCTCAACACCCGCACGAAATATCGCGTCATCAATCCTGGGCCGGCCGGAGAAGATGCCGACGCGGATGCCACGCTGCACGGAACCATTCTCTCGGAGATCGCCTCGCCTCTCACCTACGATTCCTCCTCGGGACAGACCTCCAGCTACCTGATCACCGTCACCGCCCGCGTGGTTCTCAATGCCCGCGACGGACACGTCCTCTATCGCAACGATTCGCTGGTTTTCCGCGAGCAATATCAGTCGACGCAGGACGTCAACAGCTTCATCCAGGAAGACGGGCCCGCCATCCAGCGCGTCGCACGCGACTTCGCCCAGACGATCGTCAGCAACATCCTGGAGTCGTTCTAATGGCTGCGCTCAGAAGCTTCGCCAGCACAACTCGCTTCCTCGCCGAGATCAGCTCGCCGAATCTGCGTCCCGGCTACGTGCTTGCAGGCGACGAGGCCTTCCTGTATCAACGCTGTCGCGCCGGAGTGCTGGCGGCGCTCGCACCGCCCGATCAGCGCGACTTCTGCCTGCACGATCTCGATCTCGCGGAGGTCTCCATCTTCGACGTGCTCGACCAGGCGCAGACACCATCCCTGATGGTGCCGTTCCAGGTCTTCTTCGTCCGCAATCTCAAGCTCCTTTACACGCGTGGAGCCAAGAAGGCGGAATTTGAGGCCATCGACCAATATTTTCGTCGCGCCAATCCGCAGGCGGTCCTCCTCTTCGTCGCCGACCATCTCTCGATCCCTGCCGATCCGCGCCGCATGGAACTGCAGGATAAGGAGCGCTTCGAGCGCATCCGCGAGACGCTGGGCGAGTGGTGCGGGATCGTCGAACTGGCCCGCGTGGAAGAAGGCGACGCCGTCCGCTGGCTGGGCGAGGAGGCGCAGGTGCGCGGTGTCAGCATCGACCAGGACGCCGCCCGTGAACTGGTCGATGCGCTGGGGGCCGACATGCTGCTGATCGCGAGCGAATTCGAGAAGCTGGCACTCTATGCCCAGGGAAAGCTGCTCAAGCTGCCGCAACCCGACGGCTTGGAGGCAGCCGCCCTGCCCAGGATCTCACTCGGCGACGTCGAGACCATGGTACTTGCGGCCAAACAGCGCTCCCTCTACGAGCTGACCGACGCCATCTCGCGCCGCGACCGACCGGCCGCGCTTGCCCTGCTTCACGGTCTCCTCAACGCCTCGGACGGCGGTGAAGATGCCGCGATCGGCCACCTCTACATGCTCGCTCGAACCTTCCGTCAGATGCTCGTCATCCTCGAAAAAAACGTGCGCGACTCGCGCGCCATCTGGAGCGTACTCTGGCAGGGCTTCCGTATGCCGCCGTTCGCCGCCGACGACCTCATCCGCCAGGCGCGGCGCTACAAGTCGCGCTCGGACCTCACCCGCGCGCTGCGCCTGATCGCGCGCGCCGACCTGGAGATTCGCAGTTCCCCGCCGGATAAACGCCTGGTGCTGGAGCGGCTGGTGCTGGCACTCGCCAGCGATGCCGTGCCCGCTCGGTTCGAGTCTTCTACCCAATTCGCCATGGAGCTGTAGCAGGAGGACTTGTTGTCACGGGCAGTTCATCCGTGCTCAGCTCTCCTTGTGCTGTCAGTGCATCATCCGGTCGGTGTGCTCGTGCCGGGCGGCAACGCTCACCGGAGCCGACGCCGCATTGGCTCCGTTCACCCCCACTGCCACGATGGTGTACTCCGCGGCATCCCGCGGGTATATGGGTTCGCGGAAGCCAGGCGTCGTCAGTCCGTAGGCGATCTGCCGGGCTTCCGCCTCGCCCGGCGCACGGCGCAGGACGCGATAGAAGCGCACGTCCGGAACCGCCGCCCAGGTGAGCTGCACTGTTCCATCCTTCAGCTCTGCCTGCAGCCCGGTCGGAGCAGCAATGGTCGCACCCGGCACGGGCAGCAACCCGTAGACACAGAACTGGCCGGTGCCCGTGTTCTGATGGCCGAAGCTGGCCAGGTAGACGCGGCCATTGGCGATCGTCGGCGGCGCCATCTTGGAGTACTCGCCGCAGTCGTCGCGGGCGGCGTTCTCGAGCGAGTTCCAAAGCTCGTGCTCGATGTTGTCGGCCTCGTAAGCGTGCAGGATGCCGGGCCGCGACTCGTGCCAGGAGTCGCCCGACGCATGGATCGCTGCCCACAGGATGCCATCCTTGCCGCCGTGGGCAGAGAGCGAAAGCATGGCGCCGGGATGTCCTTCGTTCGCTTCGGGCCGGATCATCAGTGGCTTCTCATCCAGCCGGTCGCCGCTGAAATGGTAGACGCGCTGCTTATCGCGCTGGCCCCACACGTAGAGCAGCGGACCAAGCTGGTCGCTCTTCCAGTACACGAGGCTGTGCAGATGCGATGCGGTGGCGCGGAAGTGTTGCAGCGCGTGCTCATCGCCCAGATGACCGAAGTGATCCTGGTTCAGCGTGTAGAGCACGCCTTCCTTGCCGCCGCCCACCACCAGCTTCGTTCCCGGGATCAACGTCGCGCCGGACGAGTTGAGATCGTTGTCGTCCTTATCCAGCTGCAGATGATTGGTGGGCGTGAACCAATCCAACAGCGTCAGCTTCGGCGTGAACTTCAGAAAGCTTTCACTGAAGTTCTGTTCGCCGTCCCAGCTTCCATTGCCGGTGACCACATAGACGTTCCCGGAAGCATCCGCGGCCGGCCCCTGGCCGGACTGCCAGATGCTGGCCTCATCCCCCGTCGGCGAGGTGTTGAAGACCGCCACCTGCGCCAGGGTTGCGGCATCGTAGGCCATGATGTAGCCGTGGTAGGGATCCTTGTCGCAGTGCGAGGCATAGCTGATGTAGACCAGACCGCTCGAGAGCAAGAGCGCCGGGCGCTGATTCTCCATCAGCGGATCGAAGCCGGGAGCCTGGATCGTCCTCGGGCCTTCGGGCCGGTCGGCTCCGGTTGCAAGATCGAGCGCGTGCAGCCTCTGGGCAACGCCGGTGGCAGCCCTTGTCTCGGCCACCACGTAGAGGACGCCGCGCCGCTTGTCGATCACCGGAGCCCCGACGATGCCGATCTGCCCGTTCATATCCAGGCAGCCGAAGGGTGCCGTGTTCAGGTTCGGCGGCGTGCCAAAGTTTACGTGCCAGAGGGGCTGCTTTGCCTCGGGATCGTTCGCGTCGAAGGCGTAGACGCTGTTGTTGACGGTGGTGACATACACGACATCATGCGTCCCGCCATCGATCCTGATGCCGTCCACGAGCAGCGGCTGGGTGTAGAGCTGGTCATCGACAGCGTGCTCGAACAGCTTGCCGAACCCGGCTGGATTCACGTTGACCGGTGTCAATTCGGTCTCGCGCAGGTTGGCGCCGGTACGTGCGTTGTCATTGTGCTGGGTGAGTACGTCCACCTGTGCGGGGGCCGGGATCCACGGCGCGAGACCGAGGGCCAGAGCCACTATCTGAATCGTATGCAGTGCGCCTTGACGCAGAACCATCGTTGCTTCATCCATGGGAGCGCACGAAATACGCCCCGTCTGAACTCTACACGGCCTGCCTTATCGCTTCTAGTGACAAGCGTTGCCATTCAGGTAAACGGTAGCCGGAGCGGCGTTGGTCCCGGTGTAGGTTGCCTGGAAGCCGATGCCCGTGATGGTAGCGCCGGGCGCGATCGATCCGTTCCAGCTTTCATTGGACAGGCTGACGGCTCTCCCGGACTGCGTGTAAGCGCCGTTCCAGCTCTGAGTGACCTGCTGATTGCCGGTCCAGCTCCAGGTAAGCGTCCAGGAGCGGATCGCCGTCGAGCCGGTGTTGGTGATGGCAATCGCGCCGAGAAATCCGTTGCCCCAGTCGCCGGGCTTGCTATAGGTGACGTGGCAGGGTGCTGCCTGCAGCCTGGGAGTGGTGGCGCTTGCCGGGTTGGACGCGGGCGAACTGACGGTTTGCTGATTCGCCTTGACCTGGAAGAAGTACGTCGTCGCCGGGACAAGACCGCCCACCGACAATCCGGCCGACGTGAGGCCCGCGGCGACCACGTTCGTGATCAGACCGGCGCTGGTTCCACTGAAAACGCTGTAGGTGACGCCGGCGGTGGTACTGGCGATCCAGGAGAGCGTGATCTCGGTCGAGGAGGACGCAACCGCGACAAGACCCGCAGGCGCAGCTGGGGGCGGCGGCGTTCTGGTCGTGGCTGAAACCGGGTTCGAAGCCGCCGACGCGATCCCCTGGCTCACGGCCTTCACCGTGAGGAAGTAGAGGGTGCAGCAGTTCAGATTTGCTGCAGGGTAGCTCGTGGAAGTGAGGCCGCTGGCGAGCAGGGTTGAGACGCCTGCAGAGCTGGTTCCGAAATACACGTTATAAGTGATGCCGGTTCCGGCCACGGGAAGCCAGGCTAGATTGATTGTGTTGGTCGAAACGGGGATTGCAGTCAGTCCGGCCGGTGCGGCTGGAGCTGGCACAGGGGTCGCAACCGGAGCCTCGATGCTGGCCAGCATCGACTGCTTGGCCGGGCTCGCAGGCAAGGGATCATAGTTACTGTCGAGCAGTGCGTAGCCGTCCTCCCCATTGAGCGCCCAGTAACTCCAGCTTAGGTCTGCGTCTTCCTGCAGGTAGCGGATGAGGCTCTGAAACCACTGCCCCTGGCTGCCTGGCGCGTTTCCCGATAAGTCAGAGGCATTGTTGGTGGTTCCAAATTCTCCCACCCAGACGGGAGCAATGTTATTTTGACTTACAAATCCCCAGTAAGTGTTCCAGACACTGCTGAGGCTGGAGTAACTCGTGGTGCCGTTGAACCACGCCTGCAGGTCTTCGCGCGGACCGTAGTCGTGGGCCGAGTAGACGAGATGGTTTGGCGAGGAGAGGATGACGGGGGAGTGTGCGACGCCTTCCAGGTTGCCACCCCACCAGTAATAGTCTCCACGGTAGGCATCTACACCTTCAACGAAGAGGAGCAGATTGGGGTTTGCTCCAAGCACCGCATTGCCCGCGCGCTCGGCGGCCAGATGCCAGTCGTTGGGCCCGCCGCAATCCCAGCAGGCGCCTCCACTCCCCACTGCATGAGGTTCATTGTGGAGATCGAATCCGATGACAGTGGAGTTGCCGAAATAGCGGTACGCGAGTGCGACCCAGTCCGCAATCCACGCGCTCTCCGGGTAGCCTCCGGTGTACCAGAGTCCACTTGCCTCCGCGCTGTTTCCTGCTTCGGACCGGTGATGATCGAGGATCACCTTCAGTCCGATGGAACCGGCGGCGGCAACGATCTTGTCGAGTGCTTGTAGTGAGTTCAACCCTCTCAGGTCGCCATTGATCGGTCCGGCAGTGTTGTTGTACGCAAGGTTCAGGTGGGTCGCCGGCACCTCCATCATCTGGCTCGAAAGCGGGATGCGGACGGTGTTGAAGCCCTGCGCCTTGATGGTCTGCAGGATGGTCTTGTAATCCTGCGCGTAGAGTCCGCCCGGAGTTTCCGTGACGGTCTCGAAGCCATACCAGTTGACCCCAGCGATGCGGATGTCGCGATTAGTCGCGTCGAGGATGCGGGCTCCGCTGGTGTGCCAGTAACCGGTTCCCTGGGTTAGGCCGAGGCTGGCCGGAGCGAGCAGTGCGGCTGCAACGTAGCAACGGAGGTGCCTGCAAACGAGAGAAAACAAGCTCATGGGAGGTTTTTCCAATCCAGGCACAGATCAGTCGCCGGCGTACGCTGCTTCGGCGATGACAGGAGCTAACTGGATTGAACGCGTGGGACAAGCTTCGCGGAATTCATCCCAAGTTGTAAGTGCCAAATCCCGGGTTGTAAGTCAATGCTGTTTCAGTGGTAGGTTGATCTCAAAAGATGCAGAGACGGGCTGCCGCGCGATGGCCCGCGCTGCTCTGGTTCTGACGTCCTCCTTCATGCCCTGATAGCATGAAGAGTTGACGGAACATGACAGAACAGACGACACCCGCACCCATCCGCGTCCGCATCGCGCCTTCCCCCACCGGCGATCCCCACGTAGGCACCGCATATATCGGACTGCTGAACCTGATCTACGCGCGGCAGCGCGGCGGCCAGTTCATCCTGCGCATCGAAGACACCGATCGCGCCCGCTTCGTCGCCAGATCGGAGCAGATGATCTTCGATTCACTGCGCTGGCTGGGCCTCACCTGGGACGAGGGACCGGATGTCGGTGGACCCTATGGACCGTATCGGCAGTCGGAGCGCACGGAGATTTATCGCCAGCACGTGCAGCTTCTGCTGGACAATGGAACCGCCTATCGCAGCTTCGAGACGGCGGAAGAGCTGGAGGCGATGCGGAGGTCGCAGCTTGCGGCCAAGTTGCCGCCACGCTACAACGGTGCCCATCGCGAGCTCTCGGAGGCGCAAATCCAGCAGTTTCTGGACGAGGGACGTCCGTACGTTGTGAGGCTGAAGGTTCCCGCCGAAGGCGAGACCAGCTTCCGCGATGAGCTTCGCGGCGAGATCAAGTTTTCGCACAACAACGTCGATGACCAGGTGCTGATGAAGTCGGATGGCTTCCCCACGTATCACCTGGCTAACGTCGTCGACGACCACCTGATGCGGATCACGGATGTCATTCGCGCCGAGGAGTGGATCTCGTCCACGCCCAAGCACGTGCTGCTGTACCAGGCGTTCGGCTGGGAGCTGCCGCGCTTCTGGCACATGCCGCTGCTGCGCAATCTGGATAAGAGCAAGATCTCCAAGCGCAAGAATCCGGTCTCGCTCATCTACTATCGCCAGGCGGGTTTTCTGCCGGGCGCGGTGTTGAACTTTCTGGGCTTGATGTGCGGCGGCATGCCGGCCGGCGGCAAGGTCAACGAGGAGAAGAACCCCGAAGTGGAGATCTTCGACCTGCCGAAGATGCTGGAGCAGTTCGTCTTTGAACGCATCTCGCTGGGTGGCCCGGTCTTCGACCTGGTGAAGCTGAAGTGGCTGAATGGGGAGTATCTGCGCAAGCTATCCCCGGAGGCCTTCTTCGAGCAGCTCCGGACGGTTCTGTTCTCGGACGAATATCTGCGTGCCATCGCGCCGCTGGTGCAGACGCGCATTGAGACGCTGGGCCAGTTTGGCGACCTTGCGGACTTCTTCTTCCGCGACGAGGTGGTGCCGGCGGCAGAGGTGTTCCTGCCCAGGAAGCGGACGTTGGAGGAGACCCTCGGCTTCACGGCGGAGATCCTGACCGCCCTCGAAGCCTGCGACTGGACGACGGATGCGCTGGATGCCGCGCTGCGCGGCGTTGGCAGCGGGAAGGAGTGGAGCGTCAAGGAGAACTTCATGCTGGTGCGAGCGATCCTGACCGGGCGCACGACCTCGCCGCCGCTGCTGGAGTCGCTGGTGGTGTTTGGCAAGGCACGCTCGCTGGACCGCGTGCGCCGGTTTCTCGACGCGCAGAAGAAGCTGGCTGCGCAGAAGAAATAGCAGGCGCTACTTCGCGGTAAAGATGACGGAGATCGGCAGCGTCTTCGGCGGGTAACAGGCCGCGTGATCGCAGGCTTGATACTTCAGCGTGCCGTGGAGTTCGTGTTCGCCCGCGGCGGCGGTAAGCGGAAGCTTGACGATGAAATCGTCGGCGTACACATCAAGCTTTTCGGACGGATTGAAACTGAAGCTGAAGCTTGTACCGCCCGGGTATTCTGCGGGCAGGAGTTTGACGTTGGCTGCAGGTTCGAGCTCGATGCGCGTGGGGATCAGAAGCTCCGACCTCGGCGTGTGCGAGTTGACGTGGTAACCTTCCTGCACGTGAAAGCGCAGGTCGAGCACAGCGCGCCGGCCAGCCGGAACGATCTGCTGCTCCGCCGTAAAGGTGATGTACTGGCGTGTCCTGGCGGGCGGCGCGTCCAGCGAGCCGAGCGACTGGAGGGTGGCGGGAAGCGGGAGGGTGACAAGAAGCAGGACGCCGGGCAGAAGCGGCAGCATCCACATCCTCACTCGCCACCTGCCACAAGCTTCTTGATGTTGGCTTCAATCTCGTCCTTGCCGCCATCTTCGCTGGAGATGCCGGCGGTCTCGAGCAGAACCTTGCCGGACCGATCGACGTAGAAGCTCTCGGGCAGGTAATCGACACCACCGTAGGCCTGTTCGATCTTGTCGTCGGCGAGCAGGATGGGATAGGTCACTCCGCTCTTCTTCGCGACGCCTGCGATCACGCTCTTGCCGGCATCATCCGCGGCGACGCCGAGGATCACCAGGCCCTGCGCGGCGTACTTCTGGCTGAACTCCTGGAACCAGGGCATCTCAAGCTTGCAGGGGCCGCACCACGTGGCCCAGAAGTTGACCAGGACCGGCTTGCCGCGGTAGTCCGCGAGCGAGACCTTCTTGCCGTCAAGATCCACCAGCGTGAATTGCGGAGCGGTCTTGCCCTGTAGCTTGGGGGTGGTGTCCTGGTCGGCAGCAGCCGCACCGGAGGCGGCGCCGGACTTATCCGGGATGAGGGCGGCCTGGCTGGCCTGCCGATCCTGCAAAGCCTGCATCTGCAGGCGGCGGTCACGGCCGTTGTGCACCCCGGCCCAGATGAGCAGCGTGACGGACAAGGCCATGGAGGCAATCACCGCTGAAGTTCGCACTGCGTTTGACATAGCGCTCGGCTTATCTCCCGGGTCCAGTTTACTGCCAACCAGCCGTAAGTGGCGCTCTGCTACCATCGAGCCCAGTGCGTACCTGCTTTCCGACTCGCCGTTTGATGCCGCAGCCGTCCGCCAATCCGTCGCAGTTCGTCCGCGTGGAGGCAGAGGCGCTGGCCCGGCTGGCCGACCGCATCGACGGTGCGATGGCGAGCGCGTTCGAGCAGGCGCTGAGGCTCATGCAGGCATGCTCGGCGGCAGGACAACGGGTAGTGGTGACGGGGGTCGGCAAGTCCGGGCTGGTGGGACAGAAGATCGTCGCGACGTTCAACTCGACCGGGACGCGGGCGCTCTTTCTGCATCCGGTGGAGGCTGTGCATGGGGATCTGGGCGCGGTGGCGCCGAGGGATGTGGTGCTCGCGCTCTCGTACTCGGGCGAGACTGAGGAGGTGCTGCGGCTGCTGCCTGCGTTCGTGCGGCTGAGCGTGCCGCTGATCAGTATGTCGGGGTGCGCGACGTCGACGCTGGCGGCAGCTTCCGCGGTGACGCTCGACATTAGTGTGTCCGAGGAGGCATGCAGCCTGAACCTGGCGCCGACGGCTTCGACGACGGTGATGCTGGCGCTGGGGGACGCGCTGGCGCTCGAGCTGAGCCGGCGCTCAGGTTTCGAGCCGCAGGATTTTGCCGATCTGCATCCGGGCGGACGGCTGGGGCGGCGGCTGGCGCGCGTGGGCGAGCTGATGCACACGGGCGAGGCGCTGCCGCGGGTCTCGCCGACGACGCGGATGCCTGAGGTGATCTACGAGATGTCGCGCAAGAAGCTGGGGATGACCACAGTTCTGGCAGGGGATGACCATGCGGGAGGCGCGACGCTGGCGGGCATCATCTCGGACGGGGATCTGAGGCGGCTGCTGGAGCGGGTGGGTCCGCAGGCGTTCGAGCGCACGGCCGGCGAGATCATGAACCGGACGCCGCTGACGATTGGCCCGGGAACGTTCGCTTCGGAGGCCCTGGAGCGGATGGAGGAGCGGAAGATTACCTCGCTGGTGGTGGTCGAAGACGAGCTGGTGCTGGGAGTGATTCACCTGCACGATCTCTGGCAACTGGCGCCGAAGTAGGTTCTACCCTCCCCCCTGGCGATTGTTGCTCATGTTCTTCAATCCAAACATGTTATGGGTGGTTCATCGATGGCTGGAAAGACCACGGGAAACGCACCATCTTCGGGCACCCACTTTATCCTGGATGAACGGGTGCTGCCGCGGGGCCGCTGCGTAAGAAAGTCGGCGATCCGCTTGAAAGCGACTCAGCGGAGCTGGAACTCGGGGCTCCCCAGCAACAGTGCGGTGAGCAGGTTGAGCGTGTCGGTGGGGTTGGCGACTGGCTGCTGGGCCATCTGGGAGTGGATGAACTGGTCGGTCTTAGGAGAGATTTCGCCGCCAATCATGGTCGCTTCAAGCACATGCAGGGCGACATCGGGACCGATCCCCGCGGAATCCGGCGTCGCGGACGCATCGGCGACCCGAAGACTGCGAACTCCGCCTTCAGGCTGGAGGCCGGACTGGGCGGAGGCCAGTTCGCTGCCGGCGGCGCGATCGCTCATCAGGCTGAGCGCGAGCACGCGGGCCGAGTCGAATTTCTGATTGGCGAAATGGTTGTGGGTGAGCTGGTCGGCGAAGTTGAGCCGCGCGAGCAGCAACTGAGTGTTCATCCAGTGGTCGGCGGTGACGTAGTAACCGGTGGGTTCGAGCTTCTTGTAAGGTGGCTCGCCGAGCTGGTTCGAAAGCAGCCCGACCAGCGCGCCGGGGTTCTGGGGATCGGTGGCGGTGGCGCGGAAGGCCGAGGCGACGAACTCCGACGGCATCTTGACCTTGTTGCGGAAGTAGCGGTGCGAGTTGAATTCGGGAGAGGTGACGAGCTGGCGCAGGATTGCCTTGATGTCGCCGTCGCTGGCGATGTAGGTAGCGGCCAGGCGATTGACCAGGGCGGGCGGCGGATCGTCCGCGACGAAGCGCTGGGCGAGCAGGAAGCTGATGAAGTGTGCGGTTTTGGGCGAGGCGGCGAGCAGTGAAAGCGCGGCGATTCCCTGCTTCATGCCGTCGGGCGTGCTGGCGTGAGCGATGGCGGCGGTGAGGCCGGGGCTGAGCTTCGCGGTGGCTCCGCCGGCGGCGGAGAGGACATCTCCCTGCTCGTCGATGGTGTATCCGAACCAGTTTTTGACGCCGGGCTCGTGCTTCCTGGCGTCGTACAGGAATGGACCGGCCTGGTTGGGACGATCGACGCTCCAGCCGGTGAGGATGGCAGAAAGATGGGTGACATCGGCCTGGGTGTAGCCGCCGTTGACGCCGACGGTGTGCAGCTCCATTACCTCGCGGCCGTAGTTCTCGTTCAGGCCCTTCTTGCCGCGTTTTGCGTTGGGGTTCTTGGGGTCGACGCCGTTGGCGATCGAATCCGGGCCGATCGAGAGCCAGTTATCGAGGTAGACCATCATGGCGGGCGATTGCGCGGTCGCGAGCAGCAGATCGCGGAACCTTCCCAGGGCGTTTGGGCGAATGACGTCGCGCTCGTAGGCGGTGGTGTACCACTGGTCCGAATCCTTGGGCGCGAAGACGTTGAAGTGGTTGAACCAGAAGTCGGTCATCACCTGCTGCAACTGGCGTTCGGAGAGGATGTCGCGCAGTTCGCGCGCCTGGGCGAGCTCGTCGTAGATGCGGTAGCTGGCGCCGACGCCCCCCTGGAAGGAGTAGATGGTCTCGCGTTCTCGGGGGGTGAGATCGGCGAAGAGCGTGTTGCGCTGGTCGCCGCCGACGTTGCTGGCAAAGGCGATGCGATCGGCCGGCGGCATGGCGTTGAGCGCGGCCATGCGTTCCCTCTTGGGCAAGGCAAAGAGCTCGCCGGCGATGCGCGCGGCGATTGCCTGGTCGATCTTCTTCTGCGCGGCTTTCTGCTCGTCGGTGGGATCGGGCGCGGCGTGCAGCTTGTTGCCGCGTTCCTGCAGAAGCTTGTAGACCTGGACCTCGTAGACGCTTTCGAGCAGCGGGTCGGTGGGGTAGGGGCGTTTGCCGTCAGCGACCTGCTCCACGGTGCCGCGATCGGGGAAGATGGCGAGCATCTGCTCGGGCGTCATGGCGAGCGTGGGGTCATCCTGCAGGCGCTTGTCGAGGATCGAATCGGGAATGGAGGCCGGATCAAGCTGCTGCGCGAACCACTTGTCGGGGCCGAGGTTCATGACGCGATCGACGTCGCCCGGGCGTGGCCCGAAGGCGAAACGGTTGAGCATCTGGGTGGCGCGCTCGCGCTGGTTCAGCGGGGTATCGGACGCAACCTTGGAGGCCGGCATCTTGACCATCTGGGCCAGGGACGCGCTGGCTGCGAGCAGCCACAATAGACCGACTTGAACTGTGCGCATCGTGTCGCCTCTTTCCCGTTTTGAAGCGCGTCCTGCCGGACGGGCGCCCTGCGCGGGCCGCGGTCACTTCGTGACTTTTCGATGGCCTCGCGTGGTGCACCCGTTGGTCGCGGGTGAGCGCGGTGACCCAGCCGAAGTTCTTCAGCCTGTTAGACCCGCGTTGCAGGATGCATGTTGCGCGCCCGATCGGTCTTCCTGAAACGGGTCTGCGGGGTAGATCCAGGACCCCCCCCTGATTTCCGGCAACGGGCGGTTATGGGCATCTACGGGATGGAAGCGTTCCGGCTACGCGACCTGGCTTCACGGCCTTCCGTGGTGCCGGCGCTCCTAACCTCTTGGCGACTGTCAGCAATTCCAAGTTTGCGTCAGACTTCGCGCAGGGCGCTTGGACGCCAGAATCTGCGGATGCACCAGGTACCCAGGCGGAAGGTGAGGAAGACCAGCAGGGCGCCGAGCGCGAGGCAGGTGGGCGCAAGCGAGAGGCCGAAGACTTCGTGGCCGGGATGCGTCCACTGGCCACTCGAAAAGGAGAAGCCGGCGCTGCCGTCGATGCCCTGGCCGCCGGGTTTGGGATCGAACCAGATGCCGCCGTTGTGCGGGTAGAGGAGCTTGAACAGCCCGGCGACGACCAGCAGCGCGCCCACCGCGTACCCGGCGAGCGAGACGACGAAGGTCAGCAGGCCGACGAGGGACATCGTAGCCCAGCGGGCGAGGCTGAAGAGGCTGACAATGGGCGAACGAGTGACCTGGGCGCGCTTCAGGAGTTCGTCGGAGCGATAGCGGGCGGCGAGTTCGGCGGGCGTGCCGAGGGCGGCGAGAGTGGCGCCGACGGCGCCTTCGACGGTGCCGCCGGCCGACTTATCGAGGATGTGCGCGTGGATCTCTTCGACGATGTCGTTCGCGTCTTCGGTGCGCAGCGGGCGAAGTTGTTTGCGCAGGGCGGCGAGGTAGGTGTCGATGGCTTTCTGAGATTCGGCAGAGAGGATCATGCGGGGTCCTTTCGTGCTTCCGGGAGGGGTTGAGGTTGCTGATTCTGGGGAGCGTCTGGCTGGAGTGCGTCGTTGAGGGGGGCGAGCAGGTGGTTCATGCGGGCGGAAAAACGGGTCCAGATGCGGTTCATTTCAAGCGCGCGCCGGCGGCCCGCCGGGGTGAGCCGGTAGTACTTGCGGGGATGGCCGGAATCCGACTCGACCCACTCGGACTCGACCAACGCCAGCGCGCGCAGGCGGTTGAGCAGCGGATAGACGGTGCCTTCGACGACGATCAGGTCAGACTTGCTTTCGAGTTCGCGGAGGATTTCCAGACCGTAGAGGCGACCATGCCAAAGGACGGCGAGGATCGCCAGCTCGAGCGAACCTTTGCGCAGCTGAACCTCCCACTTTTCGGAGCCTTCTGAAGTCGTAAGGTGGGAGCCGATCACAAACAACATACTATGCTCTGCAAGGTAAATTGTAAAACAGAGTTGATGCTGGATTTCAGAAGGCGGAACGTTAGTCCTGCATCTTCAGCTACCACCCCTCGAAGGTGGGCAAGCGAGGCAAGAAGAACTTGCAGATGGGATGCCGCTGGGTGGCGGTGGACCTAAGCGGAGGCTCCGCGCCATGTCTGCGGCGGGACAACCCAAAGCCGGTATCGACATGATGGACCTGACACTGAGAGAAGAGTCGGCTCGCTATGGCCGTGAGTCCGGGGCGGCTTGTTGCACCCGAAGTACCGCATCTACATGGCCCCGGGTCGGCGCTATTAGAGGGGGTTATGAAGATTGTTGATTGAGATGGTCCCGGCGCTACCAACAATCGAGCGTGGTGGCTCTGCTACATGGCACCCGAGCCGCGGAAAACGGCGGGGATGGTCTGCAGAAGGATGGTGAAGTCCAGCCACAGAGACCAGCGGTCAATGTAGTCCATGTCGAGCTCCATCCATCTTTCAAAGGTGATCGAACTGCGGCCGCCGACCTGCCAGATGCAAGTGATGCCCGGGCGGACGCTGAACCGGCGACGATGCCAATCCTGGGAGAAACCGGCGTAATCGCGCAACGGCAGAGGCCGCGGGCCAACGAGGCTCATATCGCCGATGAAGACATTGAATAACTGCGGCAGCTCGTCCAGGCTGGTGCGACGCAGGAACGCTCCGAGCGGAGTAATGCGGGGGTCACGATTCAGCTTGAAGGTCGGGCCGCCGGACTGATT
The DNA here is from genome assembly GCA_903970285.1 of Rhodanobacteraceae bacterium. Classification (GTDB taxonomy): domain Bacteria; phylum Acidobacteriota; class Terriglobia; order Terriglobales; family Acidobacteriaceae; genus Edaphobacter. Next base: position 20,126 of record CAJCHN010000124.1, read on the forward strand.
AAGATGCTCTAAATCCTTTAGCAGCATCTCGGCGTCGACGATCATGGTTCTGAACTTGAAAATCTTGAACCGCCGCTTGCCCAGGCCGAGGCGCTCCTGCAAGAAGAAGACCGGGCCGGGGGAGGTGACTTTAATCGCAATCGCAACTCCGATGAGAAGAGGCGCGAACGCGAGAAGCGCGCATCCGGAGAGGAGCACATCAAGGATGCGTTTGGCGCCCGCCGTCCACTGGATCGGCGTGGCATCGTAAAGCGTCATCGTGCCGTGGAGACGCTCGTAACCAGCGAACGGCGAACGCGAGTTCTCGAAGAGGCTCGCCTCGACGGCGACAGCGATTCCCTGCTGAGTGCACCATTCTAAAATCTGCTCGATGAGACGGTAATTGGAGGCAATGGGGAGTGCAATCACAACCTCATCGACTGCGGTCACCCGCAGCAGGTGCAGCAATCCGTTGAGGTCGCCCATGAGGCGATTCCGGTGGTGAGTGGGTGCATGGGAGCAGTGCCATGCATCATCGACAAAGCCGAGGAACTCGTAGCCCAAGTGAACATCGGTCAGGAAGCGGTCCGCGAGCTTAACAGCGCGAGAATTTGAGCCGATGATGAGAACACTGCGGAGATTGCGTCCTCGCTTGCGGAAAGCGATCATGCCGAGGCGACCAACAAAGCGAGACAGCAAGAAGCTTCCGGTGGTGAAAAGCCAGAAGAGCGAGAGCTCGAGAAAGAACGAACGTCCTGAGACACCATTCGACGCGCGACTCGCCGCAAACCAAAGGGCAACGCAGAAAGTGGCGAGGGTCGAACCACGCGCAAGCGCCGATGCCTGCAACTTGAAAGAAGCTCCACGATACGATCTGTAGGCTCCCGTTAGTACGAGGGAGACGTGCCAACAGAGGCTGAGAAAAATCGTTGAGAGAATTTGCCGAAGCGGGTCGCGCAGGAGCAAGGCACCGTGGTCCCAAACTCCATGATCCATGATTCTAGCGGCCAGCAAGAGGCTGACGGAACACATCGCCAAATCCGCGCACATGCCTATCTGGACAAGGGTTCTGCGGCCAACCTCGTGCATGGGAGCCCTGGCGAGAAGTTTGACTTGGTGTGACTTTACAGAAGAGTACCCTGCACTTGCTGCATAACGCAAGAGGAATTAGCGAGTGGGACATATTCGAGCTCTAAGCTGTCCAGATAGAAGGGTAGCTTGTCGGTCTTTAAGCTGAAAATAAGCCAAGGTGTACCAAAGGAGCGTGGTAAATCGATTTTACTCCTTCATATATATGGTGGATGACGTGCAGTACTGCACGCGGTCAGTTGAGCACGCCTTCGCCTGATTGTTACCTTAGTCATCGATTTACGCTGGTCTACTTACCAGCCGGCTGTACCGAAGTTTTCTGTCATGGTTCCGTAACCTTTACATGCCACGGAATCTGACGCCTTCGTCCGCCCTTAGAACCCGTGTGTGCTAGTGATCTGGGCCATGTTCCAGCCGATGATGCCATAGAGCATACGCAGACCATGCCCCACTCGGCCTGCTGTTTTCTTCTTTCGGCGAACAGGTGGCAAACGCATGTCTCACAAGCAGGGGACTTTTTTTTCCAAAGTGGATTGGATGATCTCTCAGTTGACTGAGAGAGTGATAGCCCTCTTTGCGGGTGTCGCCCTTCTTCTAGTCTGCGGCTGCACGACGATCGAACTCAGTAATCCTGCCGGCGACGCCGTGGGGTTGAGTGGCAGACTGCACGGCGGCCAACAGCCCATTATCGGGGCGACCATCCAGCTCTATGCCGCAGGGACCACAGGAAACGGTTCACTGGCGACTCCGTTAATCGGAACGCCCATAAAGACCAACGGTAAAGGAGAGTTTTCTCTGGGGAAGTACACGTGCCCCACGTCTACGTCTCAAGTCTATTTGACCGCGACTGGCGGCAATCCGGATCTGCCCTCGGGAGAGACAAATCCGGAAATCGTCGAGATCGCCGCGCTGGGGTCCTGCAGCAACTTGAGCTCGGCCACCACAGTAGAGATCAACGAGATCACCACGGTTGCAGCGGTTTATGCATTGGTTCCCTTTATGAAGGCCTTCAATGCAGTCGGAGCCACTCCCGAAGACGCTTCGGCCTTGGCCAATGCATTCGCGACCGCGGCTGAACTCTCCAATGTCGTCAATGGAACGACGCCGGGAGTGAACGTTCCAACAGGCGACGTGGTCCCGACTGCAAAGATCGCAACGCTTGCCAACGTGCTTTCAACCTGCGTCAACTCCGCTGGAGGGATGGTCGGAGATTCCTCTCCATGCGGTCTCCTCTTTTCATTGACGCTGTCCACTCGAGAACAGGCTCCACTTGATACTGCCGAAGCATTGCTCAATCTTGCGGGCGATCCCACTCGGAACGTCGAGCAGATTTTCGACCTGGCTCCGATGGATGGGCCGTTCCAGCCCTCTCTTCCTACAGCCCCGCCTGACTGGAAGATTGCCTTAACGCAGGTTCCCGCCGCCCCAACGCTTGTTCCGGAACCGGGATTGTATTCAGTTCCGACCCGCGTTACTCTGGTCGACTCGGATGCTTCAGCGCAGATCTACTACACTACGGACGGAACGCAGCCCTCCACATCCTCTCCCCGGTATACCGGAGCTTTCACGGTGTCGATTACGAGCACGATCAAGGCTGTCGCCGTCTCCGCCGGCGTCTCAAGCCTGGTTGCGGCCGGCACTTACACGCTTCCTGCCGAAAAGCTTGTCTTCAAGACGCAGCCACAGTCGTCCCTTGCTGGGAAAGTTCTTTCGCCGAGTCCCTCCGTAGCCATTGAAAACTCGGGGGGCGGGATCAACACTTCAGCGAACGGAGTTGTCACGGTCCAGATCGGCGCCAACCCAGGAGGCGGCACACTGACTGGAAGGACGAGTGTGAAAGCGGTTAGAGGGATTGCAACCTTCCACGACCTCAGCATAAGCACCCAGGGAGAGGGCTACACACTCACGGCTACCACCAGCGGATACTCCTCCGCAACCAGCGCACCATTCGACCTGGGGAATTCAGTCATTCTCTCGCTTCCAACAACCGCAACGGTGGTCGGCAAGGCCGCAACCGCTCACTTCCAGTTAGAAGCTCCGGCTCCGCAGGGTGGGTTAATAGCTACGCTTCAAAGCTCGAATCCCGCCATTGCCAAGGTCGATTCCACTTTCGTCTCAATCCCGCAGGGAGAGACGAAGGGAGCCTTCGAATATACCGGCGTCGGGGCGGGGTCGACGACGTTGACGATGAGCGTTCCCGGCGCTCCGCCTGCAAGCGCCACGGCACAAATCACTCCGCCGGTGAGCGTCTCGCTCACTCCGGCTACGGTCACCCTGGGCCAGGCCCAGACCCAGGCGTTCGCTGCTACCGTCCTCAACACTTCGAACACTACCGTCACCTGGACCCTGAGCCCGGCGCTCGGCAGCATCTCCGCCTCCGGCCTCTATACCGCGCCCGCGACCATCTCCGCCGCCCAGACGGTCACGGTCACCGCCACCAGCGTGGCCGATCCGACCAGGTTGGCCACCGCGACCGTCTC
>CAJCHN010000125.1 GCA_903970285.1 Rhodanobacteraceae bacterium
TACACCGATGAAGGCTGGTACGCCGGAGCCGCTCCCCGCCAGATCTTCACCGGCAACTGGTACCTGGCAGGAGATTTCAATCCCGCCGTTGCGCTCCCCGTCTTCCCCGCCCTCGCGTTCCTGCTCTTCCGCCTGACCGGCGTCAGCATCATCGCCCTGCGCGCCGCCAACGTCACACTCCTCGGTGCCAGCCTGCTCGTCATCTGGCTGCTGCTAAAGCGGCGGAGCGGCCGGGTTGCCGCCTCCGCCGGAGTCTTTCTTTGCGCCAGCAGCCTCTATCTCTACGCCTACTCGCGCCTCGGCATCGTCGAGCCGCTGCTGATCTTCGAGTCCCTGCTCTCCCTGCTTGTGCTCTCGTTCATCCGCCCCGGCGACCCGATACGCAAAGTTCTCACCCTCTGTGCTGTCGCCGGAATCCTGCTCGCCGCCATGGTCCTGACCAAGACCCCCGGCCTCTTCCTGTTTCCCGCAGCCTTCTATCTTCTCCTCCAACGATGCGGCTTCAGCCTGCGTCGCTCCTGCTTGCCTGCCTTGGTCATGGCCGCAGTCGCCGCGGTTCTGCTTCTCGCCTGGCTCGGCATGATCCGTCATCTCGGCCTCGGCGAAGACTTCCACCACCTTTTTTCCATCAACGGGGGCGGAGCCAACCGCCGCACTATCCTGCCCAAGCTATGGCTCGTACTCAGCGATGCCGTGTCGCTCGGACCCGCGCTGCTCGGCTGCGCCGCCGTCGCCATCCCTGCGGCACTCCTCGCCCGCCGCCGCAACCTGCCTCCGTTGCTGATGCCCTGCATTCTCGGGGTGCTGGGCTACGCCATCTTCATCACCTATCGCGGCTGGATTGAACCCCGCTACTATCTCATCCCCATGCCGCTGCTGGCGATCGCCACCGTCCTCAGCATTCAGACGCTGGCCGCCTCCCGGCTCCCGCTCCTGCGAGCTTCTGCGTGGACCCTCGGTGCGATCCTCCTTCTCTCCAGCATCGTTCAATCCGCGACCATGCTGCGCTGGACGCTCCACCCTTCGTACAGCTATGTCGACGCGGCGCGCAGCCTCTACACCCTCATCGATCGCGACAGCTGCTCCAATCGCGTGGTCCTCGGAAGCGTCAGCCAGGAGACCGCCTTGCTGACCGGTCAACCGGGTGTCCAGCTCACGGATGTCGACGGCCTGATGCCTCTGCGCGACGAGATTCTGCGCTACCAACCTGGCTGGTACATCGGCTTCGACGAGGTTCCCCTCGATACCCGCAACACCCTGAGCGGAATCGACACGATCGATCTCGTCGCCTCCATCCCCGCCTATGGAGACGACTGGGGTCACCACCGCCTCAACCTCTACCGCCTGCTTCCAGCCTGCGATCAACGGGAGCACGCGAAGCAGTCACAAGACACCAGGTGACCGGCGTCCCGTACCGGGCGCCCATCAGGCAGGACGGTCTTCACTTACATAAAACCCCATTGATCGAGAACGAAGCCGGCACCGCGTTCGTCGCGTTGTTCCAGGTCCCGTTGAAACCGATGTTCGCATAGCTTCCCCCCGCCGGAATGGTTCCGTTGAAGGCCAGGTTCGACAGCGCCACGTTCGCCCCGCTCTGCGCCACACCCGCGTTCCAGATGCTCGTGATCGTCTGCCCGTTGGCGTAGGTCCAAGTCAGGTTCCAGTTCGAGATCGCCGTCGTCCCCGTGTTGTACAGCGTCAGCGCCGCGGTAAATCCCCCCGCCCAGCTGGTCGGCACCGTGTACACGACATGGCAGGCGAAGCCGGCTCCCGCCGCCTGCACGACCAGGCTGATGGTCGTCGAAGCCGTCATCGCGCCCGACGTGCCGTTCACCGTGATGGTGTACGTGCCCGCCGCCGCGGTGCTGCTCGCACTGAAGGTCAGCACGCTCGTCCCCGTCGCCGGATTGCTCCCAAACCCAGCCGTCACCCCTGCCGGCAGCCCCGACGCGCTCAGCGTCACCGCACCCGAGAACCCACCCTGGGCGTTGATGGCGATCGTATCCGTCGTTGTTGCCGCCTGCACCAGAGTGGCCGTCGCGGCAGCCGCAGAAAGTGTAAACGAGGGCGCCACCTTCCCACTCACCGTGAGCGCCATCGTCGTCGTGGCCGAAAGGCTGCCCGAAGTTCCGGTCACCGTCACCGTCGCCGTCCCCACCGCCGCGCTGCTGCTCGCAGTGAGCGTCAGCACGCTGCTGGCCGTCGCCGGATTGGTCGCAAAAGCCGCCGTCACTCCTGCCGGTAGACCGCTGACTCCCAGCGTCACCGCTCCGTTGAACCCGTTCAACCCGGCAATGGTGATCGTATCCGTTGCATTCCCCGCCTGGCTCACCGAGACCGCCCCTGCCGATACCCCCAGCGTGAAGCTCGGAGCCGCAGCCGCAGCCGCCCCGCCTGCGGGCTCAATCGAAGCCAGCATCGACTGCTTGACTGTGCTCACCGGCGTCGGGTCGTAGTTCGCATCCAGCAGCGCATAGGTATCCTCGCCGTTGATCGCCCAGTACCCCCACCCGATGCTCGGATTCGCCTGCAGATACGCCACCAGCGACTGGAACCACTGCCCCTGCGACCCGGCGACGCTGCTCTGAATATCGGCACTGGCATTGGTCGTGCCAAACTCGCCGATCCACAGCGGAGCCGTCTTGTTCTGGAAGATGTAGCCCCAGTACTTGTTCCACGTCGCCTGCAGGCTCGACGGCGTGGTTGAGCTGTTGAACCACGGCTGCCCATACAGGTTCGGCCCATAGTCATGCGGCGAATACACCAGGTGGTTGGCCGTGTTCAACACCACAGGGTATGACGCTACGCCCTCCAGATTGCCGCCCCAGAAGTCGCAGTCGCCATTGAAGCAGTCATTGCCCTCGACGAAGATCAGCAGGTTTGGATTCACCGCCTGGATCGCATTCCCGGCACGTTCCGCCGCCAGCCGCCAGTCGTTCGTGGTCGTCCCGCAGCCCCAGCAGGAGCCGCCTGTCTCGGCCGCATGTGGCTCGTCGCGCAGGTCCATGCCAATCACCGTATTGCTCCCCGCGTAGCGCGCGGCCATGGCCTTCCAGTCCGCGATCCAGCTCGACTCCGGATACGCCGCCGTGTACCAGAGTCCATTTTCTTCCGCGCTGTTGCCTGCGTCGGAACGGTGATTGTCCAGGATCACATGCAGCCCCAGCGCTCCCGCCGTCGCCACCACCCTGTCCAGAATCTGCATCGAGTTCAGCCCCGCCAGGTCCTGGTTGATCGAAGCCGTCCACAAACTCTGGGGCACCGCCGGAGTTTCCACCACCTGGTTCGAAAATGGAATCCGGATGGTGTTGTAGCCAAGGTCCACCATCGTCTGCAGAATCGTGTGGTAGTCCTGCACCAGCAAGCCGCTCGGCACGGCAACCTGCTGCTCCAGCCCGTACCAGTTGATGCTGGCCATGCGCACCGGCTTGTTATTCGCGTCCAGAATCTGGTTCCCGCTGGTGTGCCAATATCCCGACGGCGCATTCGCCGCCGCCGTGACCGCCAGCGTAAACGTGGTGCTGGCAGTCAGTGTTCCGGAGCTCCCGGTCACCGTCACGGTGGCCGTGGCCGGTGCCGTCGTGCTCTTCGTGAACAGGGCAAGCACGGTCGAACCCGTAAACGCGTTGCTCGTGCTCACCCCATTCTCCGACGCAATCGCCCCGTGCACCGGATTCGTCCCAAACACAGCCGTCACCCCGGCCGGCAGACCCGTAACCGCATACGTGACTGCCCCGGTAAAGCCGCCCGACGCGGTAAACGCCACCGTCTCCGTTCCCGCCAGTCCCGCCGCAATCGAAAGCGCCGGCGAAGACGGGGCCAGCGTGAACCCGGGCGCAACCGGCGCGCCTACCGTGAGCGTCAACGTGGTCGAGGCCGTGGCCGATCCCGACGTGCCCGTCACTGTCACCTTGTAGCTGCCCAGCGCCGCCGTGCTGCTGGCGGTCAGCGTCAGCACGCTGCTCCCCGGCGTGGGGTTGGCACCGAAGCTGCCGGTCACTCCGCTCGGCAGCCCGGAGACGGCCAGCGTCACATTCCCTGTAAAACCGCTCACCGTGATCGCATCCGTCGCGGAGCCCGCCTGGCTCACCGTCACCGCACCCGCCGCCGCGCTCACCGCGGCCGCTGTGGAGCCCACGGTGAACCCCACCGGTGTGCTGGTCTGCGAATTCACCGTCACCGCCACGTTAGTCTGGCCCAGCGAGATGCTCGGCACAATCGCCGTGATCGCAGTGTTCGACCAGGACGTGATCGCTGCCGGCGTGTTGCCGAACCGCACCGCGCTCGATCCCTGCGCCGCGCCAAAGTTGGATCCGTTCAACGTCACCGACGCTCCCGGCCCCGCAATCGCCGGACTGAGCGACGCAATCGCTGGAACCGGTGTCACCGGAGCCGACGTGGCAAACGCGCTGAAGTTGTTCAGCGCAAGCCCCTGCCCGCCGTCCCAGATCTCGAACCCGAACTCCATATCCACCAGGTACCAGCTCGGCTTAAGCACCTGCGCGCCATTTACTGTCTGCGTCTCGGCATACTGGATAAACGGCATCAGGTCCAGGTTGTTCAAAAAGTTCACCGTCGGAGCCTGCAGGAACGTGATCACGTTCCACTGCTCCTCAAACCCCGTCCAGACCTGGTAATACACGCCATTGATCGTCACGCTGCCAACCGGCGAGCCATACGGCTGGATACTGCCCTGGTGATTCGGCCAGATCATCAGTTCCGTGCCGTTCGGCAGGCTTCCCGCCGAGGGCTGCTGATCGAACCAGATATCGTAAGCATCGTTGTTGCTGTAGCCCGCCGGCTGCACAAAGCTCACGCTGGTGTTCGCCGCGGTCAACGCGCTCACCTGGATCGGCAGGTTGCCGCCCGTGCTGCACGGTCCGCCGCTATGGCAGCCATAGATCACTGAGGCATAATCCGCAGGCGATCCGTTGGTCGGCAGGTTGAAGTTCGCCGCGGTCATGGTCACGTTGTCGCCCACCACGCTCGCGCACTGCTGCTCCGACGAGTTCCACTCGTTCTGCTCGTACACGTAGTAGTTTGCGTCGATCCCGATCGTGGCGCCGCCATTGCACGTCGTCTGCGCCGCCGGAGCCGCCACAATCGAAACCGCGAACGAAGTCGCCGCGGATTGCCCGCCTGAGACACCCGTCACCGTCACCGTTCCGCTGCTCACCGGCGCCCCCGCTGCAGCCGCCAGCGTCAGCAGCGTCCCGCCGTTCGGGTTCGCGCTGAAAGTCGCCGTCACCCCGTTCGGAACTCCGGTCGCGGTCAGCGTCGGAGTGCCCGAAAAGCCCGCCAGCGTGATATTCGAGAAGCCGCTCGTTCCCTGCGTGATCGAAACCGAGGAAGCGGAGGACAGCACCGAGACCAATCCTGTCGCTCCCCCACCACCCACGTTCAACATAAAGCTGGTCGAAGCCGTCAGCGTGCCCGATGTCCCGGTCACCGTCACCGTCGCCGCGGACGAAGCCGCCGCGCTCCCTGCCGTCAGCGTCAAAACGCTCGAACCCGTCGTCGGATTGGTGCCGAACGCGCCGGTCACCCCGCTCGGCAGACCCGACACCGCCAGCGTCACCGCACCGCTGAAGCCGTTCGCCGGCGCGACCGTAATCGTGTCGGCCGCCGACGCGCCCGGCGCCACGGTCACCGAAGATGCCGACGGTGAAAGCGTAAAGCTGCTGCTTCCGCTGGTCTCCGTGATAGTAAAGGACTCGCTGCTGGTGCAGTGATTCGCGTCCGTATAGGTCGCGTTGAAGACATTCGCGCCGACGCTCAGCGGAATATCGTTAATCGCATTCGCCGTCGAGGTGAACCCGTTCGGCCCCGTCCAGCTCCACGTCCCGCCCAGCGGCCACGGCCCCAGGTACACGTCCGTTCCCGGCGCCACCGTGACCGCATTGATCTCCTGCCAGGCTCCGCCCGCCACCGAAATGTAAGGCGTGATCGGCGTCGCGGCGCAGGTCGTCGCTACCGTCAGCGCCACCGTTGTGGTCGCCGTCAGCGTCCCGGATGTTCCCGTAATCGTCACCGTCGACGTGCCCGCTTTGGCTGCGCTGTTTGCCGAGAACGTGATTACGCTGGTTCCCGTGGCCGGATTGGTGCCGAACGTCGCCGTCACCCCGGCAGGCAGACCCGAAGCCGCCAAAGTGACCGCGCCGCTGAAGCCGGCCGCCTCCGTCACCGTGATCGTATCCGTCGCGCTTCCGCTCACCGGCACCGAAAGCGTCGGCGATGCTGACGCCAGGTTGAATCCCGACACAGGTCCGGTTTCGGTGATGGTGAATCCCTCGCTGCTGGTGCATCCATTCGCGTCCGTGTAGGTCGCGTTGTACACGTTCGCACCTACGGTCAACGGAATCCCGTTGATCGCGTTCGCCGTCGAGGTAAACCCGTTCGGCCCCGTCCAGCTCCACGTTCCGCCCAGCGGCCACGGCGCCAGGTACACATCGGCCCCATACGGCACCGTCACCGCATTCACTGGCTGCCACGACCCGCTGTTCACAGAGATGTACGGCGTGATCGGAGCTGCCGCACAGGTGGCCGCCGCCTTGGCTTTGACTGCAGGGGATATTGTAGGGGATGTGGCGGCCGCCGCCGGCAGCGCAGAGGAACCCAGGGCAAGAGCAAATATCAGGAGCTTCAGGGGAGAAGGCATAGGATCCTTGTCGTTTCTCGAACAGGCGAACCAAGCGGGTCGAGCTGCTCCTTAGGGGGAGGAACTCGATGTTACTATGCTGGCTCTCACAAACGTAGTATCTCAATGCCACTTTGGTGGGATGGAGTGTTTCCCCCGCCGGTACATCCCGAAACGGCCCCGCCAAAATCCCGGCCGAATCCAGCCCTGCAGCCCCGAACCCGGCAGACACCTCACTGGATCACTCCGAGACTCTTGAAGTTTGCCGTCGAACTGACTCCACGCTGGAGCAAGTCTCCTGTTGGTATACAGGGCGGCTTTGCGGAGAGTGCCGTTTCCCTCGCGGAAAACGGCACTCGCTGGAATTTCCTCCTCCATAGAACGGGAGACTGGCCTTAGAAGTGATAGCCGATTTCGGCGGTGAACGCACGCGGAGTAAGGTAATGCGTGCCGCTGAAAGTAGAGAGGAAGTTATAGAGCGCGTACTTGTCGGTCAGGTTCACCGCGGTTAGCTTCAGGCTGATCTTCTGCTGATCCTTGTGAAAGCCGAAGACGTCGTCGTCGCCCAGAGACATGTCGAACACGTTGCGCGGCGCAATGCGCTGCGGATCGTGGTCGTTATCCTCCTGGCCGATGCCGGGCAGCGTGACCAGCCGCGAGGTCAACTGCGAGGCGAGGCAGGTTCCGATCGCCTGGGTCGGCGTCGCCTTAAAGCCGTTGCAAGTGAGCCCCGCCTGGAACTGCTCGTCGGCGGTGAAGGTGCTCAGGTTGATTGCTGGCTGGCCGTTCACGGTCGTGGCGATCCCCCCGCAGGTGCTGTTGGGGTCCGCCAGGTTGGGATAGCAGGGCGCCGACGCCGCGACCAGGCCGCTATCGTAGCGCCAGTTGAAGCCAAGCCAGGGAGCGTGGTGGCCATGCATCTGGTATTGCAGGTGGGTGGTCTGGTTGAACTTCTCGTCATGGTCGATGCGGAATGGATACTGGCTGGCGCCGCCCTGAGCGACAGTGGCACCGGCGCCCGCCACCTGCTGTGGGAAGAAGCGCGCGGCGACCGAGGACATGACGTTAAACGCGGTGAAGCCTCGCCACTCGGTCAATTCAGTGCGGAAGGCATAGCCGGGGATCTTCGAGTTGTGCCAGTCGATGGGGAAGGTGATCGGCGTATTCCCCAGAACGCTGAAGTCGAAGGCATTGTGGGTGTACTTCCAGATGTACTCGCCGTCGAAGACAACGTGTTTGCCGAAGGCCTGCTGCAGCCCCGCGTGAAACTCGTTGCGGAAGCCCGGCTCGAGCGTGGTTGAAACGCCCGGGGAACAGGCCAGCAGCGGCGCCAGCACGTTGTTGCCGCAGCCAATGCTCGAAAGCACGAGATTTTCGTTGAACGGCGATTCCAGCGTGCGGGCGTAGGAGGCGCGCAGCACGGTTCCGGTGCGGTTCACCGTGTAGGCGAGACCGAGCCGCGGCTCCGCCTGACGAGCCACCGCCAGCCCGTTGTAGAGGTCGCCGCGGATGCCGACGTTGAACATCCAGGACTTCATCTTGATTTCGTCCTGTGCGTAGAGCGCGAGCTCCTTCACGTCGGTATGGCCAAGGAAGTTGTAGGAGCCGCCCCCGCGCGTCAGATCGTATGGAAGAAGCTGCGGCAGAAAGCCGGGGTTGGCGGCGTAGCCCGCCGCCGCGCACTGTACAGGGTTGGAGAATCCTGGAACCGGCGTGCCGGAACCGTCCACGCAGGGCGAGTTGAAAACGTTCGAGACGACGCCAAGCGTGTCGTTCTCGTTGAGAAGAGTTTGCGTATACTGGCCGCCGATCTTCACGTTGTTGATCCCGCGTACGTACGAGATGTCGCTGTGCACACCGGCGTTCAGCAGCGAGCGATCCTGCGCGATCGACTGGTTCTGCAGATTGGGCGCGCTCTTGTCCGCCAGCGGATTGTCGCTCGGATAGTAGTTGTAGCCGTCCCGGCGCACGTAGGCTCCGAGGGTATAGACGGAGAAGTCGTTAATCGTCCGGGTGTAAGTAGGGGCAATGTCGAAGGTGACGATCTTCGAACGCTGGTCGGCGTTGCCGACGACGGCGAAGACCGGCGTAGCGGTGGATCCCCCGCTGATGACGTTTAGCACGTTCGAGCTGTCGTAGGAGTTCGGCGTCTGAAACCAGGAGCGGCTCACGCTCAGGTCCAGCCGCAGGGTGTCCTTCTCGGTCAACTGCCGGTCGACGCGGTCGAACGCATTGAACTCGTTGCCCTTGTCGTGGAACACGGTGAACTCAGGTCCATCGAGAAACCGTCCAGTATCCAGGCCGTCGACCTCGATGAAGTTGCCCCACTTCGCGCCGCCATAGCTGAGATCGACCGATCCGGTGGACGAACCGAACGAGCCGTAGGAAGCCGTCACCGCTCCGGTCGGCGTCGTCACTCCCTGGCCGGAACGCGTGGTCACGTCGATGATCACACTGGTCTTGCCGCCATACTCGGCTGGAGGTGCACCGGCAATCACCTCGAGCGACTGCACGGCGTTGGTCGGCAGCTGGTTCGAGAACACCTTGCTCTGCTGGTCGGACTCCTGCTGCCCGTCGACGGAGAAGGTATTCGAAGCGTGATCGCCGAGACCGTGGAAGAGACCGTTCGAATCCGCCGAGATGCCGGGGGACGAGAGCGTCACCAGCGAACTCAGGCCAGACGACTCGCTCTCCAGCGGCAGCTTGTTGAAGGCGCCGCGATCGATATCGGTGTGGAAAGTCGGATCGCTTTCGAGCAGGTCGCCGCCGGCCGCTTCGACGTTGACGACAGTATTGGTTCCATTCACCTGGAGTGCCTCGGTTGCGGCGAGCGGAACCGACGAGCGCACCTCGAGGTCACCTTCAAAGGTGGAGAATCCCGGCGCCGAGATGGTCACGTGGTAAGGGTTGTAGGGCAGATTGGTGAAGCGATAGCGGCCGGCGCTATCGGTCGTGGCCTGGCTCGAGAAGTGGCTGACGGGATTGGCCACCGTGACCGTAGCTCCGGGAATGACCGCGCCAGACGCGTCCGTAACCGTGCCGTTGATGCTGCCCGCATTGGTCTGCGAAAAGGCGTCGGGCTGAGCCGCGACACCGGAGAATACAAGTACAGATGCTGCAAAAACACCGCGCCGTATCGACGTGTGCATACACTACCCCCAGACAACTGCTAAACCGCGAAATCCCTTGAAAAAGAGAGATTTCCTTCCTCTCTCTTACGAGTTGAGATGAGGATTTGCAGGCGGCGGACGGGTGAAGAGGGCAAAGCGGGAGAGCGTGCGCGGACGGGCTTCCGGAACAAAGGTCTCGAAACGGGTGACGACGGGCTGCGATGGGCCCATCAGCAGCGCGGCGACAACCTGGACCGTTACATGAGCGGTCGCGCATAAACCACAGTCGTTATGGGAGATATTGCCGGGCTCATGTCCATGGGCAACGGCCAGCGTGCCGGCCAGAACCAGCAGCGCAACGCACAACAGGCTAACCAGCAGCCGCCAGCGCGCAACGCCTAGATTCCTCAGTTGCCCGTGCACCATGAGCCGAGTATAGTAGCGGGTTGCCGGCTTTGCCTAGTCAAGGCTGCTCAGAATTCAGATAAGACTTCACGCTCAGGGTGCAATTTGCAGCACGGCGACTCCGTGGCTGGGCACGCCGGGGACCGCGTAGGAGCCGTGGGCGGTGACGGTGGTGTTCTTCCACAGGTCGTGCACCGTCGCAGGAAGCTTGTCGGGATAGCCGAGATCCGCCCATGTAAACTGCATGTCCGCAGGCGTGGCGCCGCGGTTGAGCAGGACCACCGCGCGATTGCCGCCGGAGAGCTCTCGCGTCCATACTTCCAGGTCACCCAGCTTGCGGATGCGGTGGCCGGGCATGCCAAGCGCGTCCTGATCGAGCGCGATGATCTGGCGGTTGAGCAGGATGGACCTGACTTCAGGCGTCATGTGCGCGACATCGTTGCCCGCGATGAGGGGAGCGGCCATCATCGCCCACAGGCTGAAGTGGGTCCGGTACTCTTCGAGGCTCATGCCGCCGTTGCCGACTTCGAGCATATCGGGATCGTTCCAGTGGCCGGGGCCGGCGAAGGGCCAGAGCGGCTCGTTTAGGTCGACGATATTCATGAAGCCCTGGGTGTATTGCTCGTGGCCTTCCCAGCGGTCGGTAATGTCGCCGGTGGTGCGATAGAGCTGGCCGATGCCATTGGCCCAGAGCCACGGCTTGGCCGTTCCCCACTCGCACAGGCTGAAAACGATAGGGCGGCCGGTATGGTTGAGCGCATCCCGCATGGTCGAGTAGGAGGCTCTTGCGTCCTGGGTGCCGGTGTTGCACCAGTCGAACTTGAGGTAATCGACACCCCAGGCGGCGTATTGGGCGGCGTCCTGGTACTCGTAGCCGCGGGAGCCGGGGCGGCCGGCGCAGGTCTTGGTGCCGGCATCGGAGTAGATGCCGAACCTCAGCCCTTTGCCGTGGACGTAGTCGGCGAGCGCCTTGATGCCGGAGGGGAAATGTTGCGGGTCGGGCTGGATATCGCCGTGAGCGTTGCGCTGCCCGTGCCAGCAGTCGTCGATGACCAGGTACTGGTAGCCGGCGTCGCGCATGCCGCTGGCCACGAGGGCGTCGGCGGTCGAGCGGATGAGCGCTTCATCGACGTTGCAGCCGAACTTGTTCCAGGAGTTCCAGCCCATCGGTGGGGTCAGGGCAAGGCCGGCGTCGATGGCGGGTTGCGGAGCCGGTGCGGATTGGGCGCCGGCGGCAGTGCCACTGAGCAGGACAAGGCTGCAGAGCAAGACAGGAGTACAGCAACGGGCGACGATCTTCACAGGAACGGACCTCGGCAACAGCATAAACGTAGTTTTGAAAGCGTACCCTCCTCCTCCAGCCCAAGGGGAGGGCTCTTCACCTTCGTCTCCCGCTGGCAAACTCCTACTCCCACTCGATCGTACCCGGCGGCTTGCTGGTAATGTCGTACACCACCCGGTTGATGCCCCGTACCTCGCTGACGATCCTCGACGAAATCCGGCGCAGCACCTCGTACGGCAGCGGAGCCCAGTCCGCCGTCATTCCGTCTTCGGAATGAACCGCCCGCACCACGCAGGTCGACGCATACGTCCGCTGATCCCCCATCACCCCGACCGATTTTACCGGCAGCAGCACCGCGAAGCTCTGCCAAACCTGCTTGTAAAGGCCCGCCGCCTTGATCTCCGCCACCACAATCTCATCCGCCTCCTGCAGCAGCGCCACCCGCTCCGGCGTCACCTCGCCGAGGATGCGCACCGCCAGTCCCGGCCCGGGAAACGGTTGCCGGTCGATGATCTCGTCGGGCATGCCCAGGTCGCGCCCGATCCGCCGCACCTCGTCCTTGAAGAGGTCGCGCAGCGGCTCAATCAGCTTCAGCTTCATATCCGGCGGAAGCCCGCCCACGTTGTGGTGGCTCTTGATGGTCTGCGACGGTCCCTTCACGCTGCTCGACTCGATCACATCCGGATACAGCGTCCCCTGCACCAGCCACGCAATCTCCTCGCCGGCGCTCTTCTCCGCCTCGAAGATCTTCTTCGCCTCATCGTCAAAGACCGCGATGAACTCGTTTCCGATCGCCTTGCGTTTCTGCTCCGGATCGGTCACTCCGGCCAGCTTCGCCAGAAATCGTGCGGAAGCATCCACCGCGACCACGTTCAGCCCAAGCTGCTCGCGCATCGTCTTCTGCACCTTGGCGAACTCGTCCTTGCGCAACACCCCGTTGTTCACGAAGATGCAGGTCAGCCGGTCGCCGATCGCCTTCGCCACCAGCACCGCGGCCACCGAAGAATCCACCCCGCCGCTCAACCCGCAGATGGCATGGCCGGAACCGACCTGCGCTCGGACCCGTTCCACCGTCGCCTGGATAAAGTGCTCCGGCGTCCAGTCCGCCTCCGCCCCGCACAGCCCAATTACGAAGTTGCGCAGCAGCTCCATGCCCTGCCTGGTGTGCGCCACCTCTGGATGAAACTGCACCGCCCAGATTCGCTTCTCTTCGTTGGCGATGCCGGCGACGGCGTTACTGGTCTCCGCCACCCGCTCAAATCCGGGCGGCAGCTCGGCCGCATGGTCGCCATGCGACATCCACACGTCGAGCGTCTTCGGCAGCCCCGCGAAGAGCGGCGTCTCCCGCACCAGGTTGACCTCGGCATGGCCATACTCGCGGCTGGCCGCGCTCTCCACCCGCCCACCCAGATAATGCGCGATAAACTGCAGCCCGTAGCAGATGCCCAGCACCGGCAGCCCTAAATCCAGCACCGCCGGGTCCGCCGCCGGCGAGTCCGCGTCATACACCGAGCACGGCCCGCCCGACAGGATGATTCCCTTAGGCGACAGCGCCTTCACCTGCTCGATCGGCACCGTGCACGGCAGAACAACCGAGAAGACATTGAATTCGCGAATGCGCCGCGCGATCAGCTGCGTGTATTGCGAACCGAAATCCAGGATGACGATGGTCGAGGTTTCCACCTCTCCAGTCTATCGTCTGGGGAATCGCTTCACTTTGCCCGCAGCGTCTGCGCGCCGGACAGCAGTCCAATGCCCAGCAGCACCACCACGATCGCACCAATCCACGTCTGAGGGATGTGCAGCAGGTGCGCGATATACGCCACGCCCACGATCACCAGCAAGTATCCCAGCGCATACACGCCAATCGACATTTGCAAACTCCTCCGGAAACACGCCTGAACGATCCATAAGATGCAGCTTTTGGCTGCAGCGCGCGACTCTACGCCGTCACCGGTCGAGAAGCCCGCCACAGCTCCAGGTACCCCACCAGGCGCGCCACGTGGAAAAAGTCGGACCATGTGAGATAAAGCACAGCCACACCCGACCACCACCACGCCAGAAAATCGGGAGTCGTCACCGATTCAAACGGCAGCGGCGTCGCCGAGAAGACCATCGCCAGCACAATCAATGCGATCTTGACGATGCCGAGCACCAGGTTCACCTCCACCAGTTTGCCGCGCACGCGCCCCATCTCGAGCGTCGCACCCAGGCTCGCGAAGACGCCGCGTCCGGTTGCCATCGCCAGCAAAGGCGCGACATGCAGCACCCAGCTGACGAACGCCCAGCCGGTATAGATCGCCAGCGAGCTCACGATCACGAGCCCGCAGTAGAGCACCAGGTTCGGCTCCAGCTTCTGCGCGATGGGTTCGAGGATCGCTGTCCTCGACGCCCACTGCAGAATGCTGAGCCACAGCCAGAAAACCCCCGCCAGCACGGCCACACGGATCGCCTGGAGTCCTGCCACCGTAAACACCCGCGGCTGCATGGTGCGGTCGATCCGCCGCAGCAGCAACGTTCGTCCCAGCGAAGAGATCACCACCCAGCCCACCAGCAGCAGCGGAACCAGCCAGACGGCGAAGTGCTCAATGCCCGGCAGAACCATCCCGATCGCCCGCGCAAAGCGCCCCGCCGCGCCCATCGGATCGGCGCTGAGCGCTCCCACCGGATCGTTCAACAGCACAGGATCGAGTCCCAGCAGCCCCGGATCGAACGTGCCCTCCGTCGCCGCGCCCACGACGCCGCGCAGATGGGAGAGCACCAGCAGCAGCGCCGGCACACCAAACAGCCAGCGCCACCCGATTTCGATCGCCACCAGCGACGGCCGCTTCCAGCACGACGAGAGCGTCCCGACGAACGACTGCGTTCCGCCTGCGGTGAGTGCTTGCGTGGGCACCCTACTTCACCACGAGATTCACCAGCTTCGCCGGCACCACCACCACCTTCACCACGGTCCGGCCGGCGAGGCGCATGCGCACTTTGTCATCGGCCAGAGCGGCCGCCTTCACCGCGTCCTGGCCGCTCTCCGCCGTCAACCTGATCACCGTCACCAGCTTGCCGTTGATCTGCACCGGGATCTCCATCTCGCTTTCGCGCGCCAGCTCCGCATTGGCCTCCGGCCACGCGGTGCGGAAGACCACGCCGGGCGCGCCCAGCCTCTCCCACATCTCCGCCGCGACAAAGGGTGCGAACGGCGCCAGCATCTGCACCAGCGCGTGCAGCATCTCGGCGACCGTCGCCGCCGACACCTGCCCGGCATCGATCGCGGCCTCTTTCGCCGTGATCTCGTTCACCAGGATCATGACCGAGGCGATGGACGTGTTGAAGTGCCAGCGCCCGCTGAAATCCTGCGTAATCTTCGCCAGCGTCTGGTGCAGCTTGCGCCGCAGATACTGGTCGTCCTCGCTGTTCGCTCCGCCCGCGAAGCCGGCGTACTTGTTCACCAGCCGGAAGACCTTGGCGATGAAGCGCACGATGCCCGCGACACCCTCTTCCTGCCAGTCCAGGTCGCGGTCCGGCGGCGCCGCGAACAGCGCGTACATCCGCGTCGCGTCCGCGCCGTAGCGCTCGATCATCAGGTCGGGGCTCACCACGTTGCCGCGGGACTTCGACATCTTCGCGCCGTCCTTGATCACCATCCCCTGGGTGAACAGCCGCGCCACCGGCTCAGCGTTCTCGATCATTCCCAGGTCGCGCATCACCTTCGTCCAGAAGCGCGAGTAGATCAGGTGAAGGATGGCATGCTCCACGCCGCCAATGTATTGATCGATCGGGAACCAGTACTTCGCCTTCGCCGAATCGAATGGAACCGTACTGTTCTGCGCATCGATGTACCGGTAGAAGTACCAGCTCGAATCCACGAACGTGTCCATCGTGTCGGTCTCGCGGCGCGCCGGGCCGCCGCACTGCGGACAGGTCGTGTTCACGAACTCCGGCACCTTGCCCAGCGGCGAGCCGCCCTGCTGCGTGATCTCGATGTTCTCCGGCAGCAGCACCGGAAGCGCGGACTCCGGCACCGGCAGCGGATTGTCTTCGCCGCAGGCCGGGCAATAAACCATCGGAATCGGGGTGCCCCAGTAGCGCTGCCGGCTGACTCCCCAGTCCTTCAGCCGGAATGTGACCGTGGCGGTGCCGAATCCCTGCTGCTCCGCGTACGCAGCCATCTTCTGCTGCGCCTCCAGGCACGCCTCGCCGGTCCACTCACCGGAATCCATCAGCACGGCATCGTCCTCGCCGGTGTAGGGCAACTCCGGCTCCGGCGCATCCACCGGAGCAATCACGCGCTCAATGGGCAAGCCATACTTGGTGGCGAATTCAAAGTCGCGCTCGTCATGCGCCGGCACGCTCATGATCGCGCCGGTGCCGTAATCCGCAAGAATATAGTTTGCGACCCAGATAGGTAGGCGCGCCCCGTTGAACGGATTGATCGCAAAATGCCCGGTCGCCACGCCATGCTTCTCGATCCCGCCGACATCTCCCGCCTCGCGCGCCGCCTTCTGCTGTTGCACCATCTCGTCGACCTGCCCGGAGAGCACGGCATCGGACGCGGCGAACGCCTTGGCAATCGCATGTTCCGGCGCCACCTGGACGGAGGTCGCCCCGAAGATGGTATCGACCCGCGTCGTGAACACGGTGATCTTGTCCGCGGCGCCCTCGACCGCAAAGTCGATATTCGCGCCTTCGCTCCGCCCGATCCAGTTGCGCTGCATCGTGCGCACCTTCTCCGGCCAGCCGTCGAGCGTGTCCAGGCCGTCCAACAGTTCATCCGCATACTTCGTGATGCGCAGAAACCACTGCGTCAGGTCGCGCTGCTCGACGATCGTGTCCTCGTGCCGCCAGCAGCATCCGCCCACCACCTGCTCGTTGGCGAGCACGGTCGCGCACTCCGGACACCAGTTCACCTTCGACTTCTTTCGGTAGGCGAGCCCCCGCTCGAACATCTTCAGAAAAAACCACTGGTTCCAGCGGTAGTACTCCGGCAGGCACGTGGTCACCTCGGCCGTCCAGTCGAACCCCATGCCCAGCCGGTTGAACTGCCGCTTCATCGCGGCGATGTTGCGCAGCGTCCACTCGCGCGGCGGAACGTGATTTTTCAAGGCGGCGTTTTCCGCCGGCAATCCGAACGCGTCCCAGCCCATAGGGTGCAGCACGTTGTAGCCGCGCATCCACATGAAGCGTGCCAGCGCATCGCCGATGGCGTAGTTGCGCACGTGCCCGATGTGCAGCACGCCGCTGGGATAGGGCAGCATCTCCAGGCAGTAAAACTTCGGCTTGCCGCAGTCATGCGACTCCGCCGCGTACAGCGACGCGTCGGCATCCCAGCGCGCCTGCCACTTCGGCTCGATCTCCGCCGGGGAGTAACGCTCAGGCTGCGACACCTCGCCGGAAGCTTCCGGTCGGGCGTCCGCCGCATGCAACACTGCATCCATGTCAGACATACCAGTTCCATTGTACCGGCGACACCTCTGCGCCCGCTCGGGGTGCCCGCTCGTTGCTCCCTTCGGAGTACGTCCGGCGGAACGATCAGGTGATCTCGATCTCAGGCAGCCACGGTTGGGAACGAGCGCTCCTTGTTGCCGCTCTACGGCTTGGCAAGGTCAGCCGTGATCAGCGACTGGAACTCGTCCCAACCGCAGGGAGCTCCAGCCTCGGGGGAGCTGCACCCCGGCAGGTAAACGTCAGCGCTCGCAGGCGGTGCGGCGAGAGACAGAGTAATCTTCCTCCGCATCTGCTCGGGAGTCTGAACCCAGTAGGACACTGTGACGTAGTCCAGCTTGCCCGGCCTTCGCCACAGCTCAAAGATCAGGGCGCCTCCGGGTGCGGCGTCATCCCGCTGGTAGCCGTCGATCAGCCAATGTGCGTCCAGCAAAGCCGCGACGTTCGAGATATTCGTGTCGTGTCCCACCAGGAAGACGGCCCGCTCGCCGGCGGGGCCGATCGCGCCGGCTACACTCTTCTCCGACTCCGCCTGTTGCATGGTGCGAAAAATCGCATCGAGCAAAGGTGCGGCCTGCAGGTGTGCGATGTACGGCGTCCGCTGCACCAGATCCGACGCCGCGGCATGAAGGGCCATCAGCGATTCCACCTGCTCCCCGTTGACTCTGCCCCAGCCCAGCGCGGCATCCGGCACACCCTCCAGGTACTCCAGCTGCAGATTCTCCGCGAACGTGGCGGCCGTGGTGAGCGGGCCCTTGAGTTCGGCCAGGTGGTCGCCGGACCCCGGTGCGAGCGATGGGGAGACTGCGAGCAGATTCTTCTTGCCAGGCACGTAGCAGGTCTGCTCCTTGCAGTCGAGCAACGTCCGCTGCATCCAGTCGAGCGGCTCCCGGTAAGCGTTCGCGAGTGCCTCCGGGCGACCGCCGATTCTCCCGTGCAACGCCGCGAACGCAGCCTGCGTTTGCAGCGCGTCGGGCTTGCGAACCGCGTGGAACAGCTCGTCCTGCGCGTCGCCTGCCAGAGCATGGACTTCAAGATGGCAGCCGGGCATCAGGCCGTCAGCCAGGCCGGATCCCGTGTCACGCGTGCGCTCGTCCGTATCGGCCCAGAGGTAGATCTTCCCCGCATCCGCGCATCCTTCGGCGGAGAGGAGCCCGTGCTGCGCGAACCACGCGCGGTCATACGCGCCGAATAGCGTCATGAGCTGCTTGCCGTGCGCCGTCAGGAGCCCGGGAGCGACCGGCCACTGTGGCCATGGATCCTTTGCATAATCATCCAGCCGCTGGTTCGTCCAGGTTGGAGAGCGTACCCCGTGGCGCGTGAGGACGAGGACGAATCGAAGCTCGTCCCGTGACTCGACCGCCGGCGCCGTAGCCTGCAGACGCGCCCAGCCAGCGGGTCCGACGGAGAGAGCAAAAAACACCGCGACGGCCGGCCACTTCATTCGACCCCTCAAGCCCAACCTCCCCAACTCACCTACCTCGCTTCGTAGAGCCGAATCTCGGCGGGTGCGCTGATTCCCGGGAACCCGACATACAAGATATGTTCCTGCTCATCAAAAAGACCTGTCTTTGCGCCGGCCACTGTACGTACGACCGGCAGAGAAGCGAGTTCCCCCTTGCCGGAAACGGAGAATGTATCGACGGCGCCGGAGCCTGCGATCACGTAGGCTCGATGTGACGCCGGGTCGTAGAAGAGGTCATCGGCGCCTGGGTCGGACTTGGCCCTGGCCATCTCCTTGCCATCCTTGCCGTCGATCACCAGCATCTGCGCGGGCGTCCGGCAACCCACCAGCAGAAGACCTTGCGCGGAATCGTAGGCAAGCGGTGTGTTTCCCTTGCTCTGTCCAAGCTGCCAGGTCGCGAGGATGGTGTGAGTCCCTCCATCGATCACTGCGATTTCGCCTGAGTCCGCGATGTTGGCCAGGATGCGATCTTCCTTTGCGTCCAGCTCCAGACCTTCGGGATGACTGGCGACAGGAAGCTCCGCCACCAGCTTCAGAGCGTCGGCATCGACCACCGCAATCCGCGCCGGATTCGCAGCATCGGTGCCGCCGTGGCCCACGTAGAGCAGCTTCGTCTTACCGTCGTAAACCATGTCGTCGGCATCTTCGGAAAGCGCGATGGTGGCCACCGGCTTCAGCGGAGAACCGGCGAAGATATCCAGGGTTCCCTTGGCTCCGTCCGCTACGAAGAGGCGGCCCGTCTCTGCGACCCACGCCACACCATGTGGCTTGCCGATATCCGGCAGGGTTTCCACTATGGCGCCGCTTGCCAGGTCGATCACCTCGACCGCGTGCGGACCCGCTGCGCTGGCGAAGAGGCGGTTGCCTGCATGGTCCAGGGCGAAGTGGTCAAACTTGCCGGTCACCCCTTTGAGCGTGATCGTGCGCTTCAGCGTGAGACCATGCGTCGGCTGGCCGTGCAGGATGATGCAGGAACATAGAAGTGCAAGTCCACAAGCGAACCACTTCATGGTAGAGCTGCCTCGTAGGGATCATGAAAAGAAGTTGAGGGGGAAGGCCGCTCGGATTGGTGAGAGCTCCGGGCAGCCGTATGGCTAGCGATCCTGACGGGAGTTCCACTTCAGACCGAACGAATACGTCGGCTTGTAGTATTCGCGCTGCGTCAGGTATTGCGGACTGCCGTTGTAGAAGCCGAAGACTTCATTGTTCATGTTTTCACCCGATGCCAGCACGGTGAACCCTTTCGCGATGTTGTAGGTCACCTGGGCATCGATCTGTGTATGGCTATAGAAGTAGTTGTCGCCGCATGGGCTGGTCGGCGTGTTGTAAGCCAGACTTCCGCTGGTAATGTTCGTGACGCATGTTGGAGGATTCTGCGCCAGCGCATCGCCAGAATTGACGAACGCATACGCGTAGATATTCGCGCTGTTGTGACTGATCCCGACCGTCGCCACAAAGCGCCTGGTTGCGTAGGATGGGCCAATGTTCCACGAGTACGGTGCCTGCCCGACCAGTTGCGGGGTGTCGTTGCGGCCGGCAAGATGATAGTTCTTCGAGTTTGTGTACGTGAAATTGGCATCGAGACGAGCATTGCCGAGATACCCCGGGAGGAACTTGAGGTGCTGCTGGTATGCAACCTCGAGCCCTTGCACATAGGCGTGGTCGCCGTTCACCTCCTGCTGCGCGAGCGCTCCCACGTAGTTTGGGTTGGTCGAGAGGGGCGAACCCGTCGCCGGTACAAGGTATTGCTGCAGGTAAATCGGCTTCGTGATCTGCTTGTAGAAGTAGCCGCCCTGCAGCATGCCGACGCTCGGGAGAAACTTCTCGTAGAGAACGTCATAGTCGTTCGCATGTTCGGCGACCAGCGACGTGTTGCCAATCTGGACCAGGTTGTTCCCGGCTGGCGCGCCCTGAACGGTGTAAACGACATAAGGTACAAGTTGATAAGGATCCGGCCGGGAGATGCCCCGTCCATAAACAGCCCGGATATCCGAGCTAAGGTCGATGTTATAGCGAAGCTGCACGCTCGGCAGCGGGTTGATGTAGGATTCACCCCCGTGCTGCGGAGCGGTTCCACCCCAGGTTCCATCTCCATTGGTGGTCACGATGTAGCCTGTGTTGGAAGTGTTCGTAGCTTCAATACGCAGACCAGTCTGCAGGTGAACCTTGGTTCCGAACTGGATGGTATGCATGATGTAGCCAGCGGTTACCCGCTCCTGCAGGTTGTAGTTCGCGGCGTCAGACTGTTCGTGCGACGCATTGTTGTCGAGCGTGAAGTTTTGCGGATTGTTGGCAAGATCGGCCGTGATGGCCTCGAAGCTTGTCACCTGCGTCATGGGATAGCTGCCGCCGTAGAAGTGAGGATTGGTGAACGTGCCGAGATACGAGCTCGCATACGTCTTCAGGGTGGAGTCATACTCCGGCGAATACGCATCCTGTCCTTTGTGCTCGTTGCGAATCTGCGCTCCCAACTCCAGGATCGATGCGTGCGTGCCCAGGTGGTAGTTGCGTCCGTACGATCCATTCGCCTGGAGATTCAACTGCGTGGCTTGCCCCGAGGTCAGATCGATCGTCTTGAGAACATAGTTCGAGAGCGTCACCGCGGGATCGCCAAGAACTGAGCAGGAGAACTGCGGACGGAACTCGGTGCCCGTGTTCGCAGGACCATAGGTGCAATCGTTGGTCGACGAGTTGCCCTTGAAGGCTGCTCCAGGATTGCCCGCCGCGCCGCCGAAGCGGGAGTGCGCCACCGCGACCTGATACTTGAGGAAGGAGTCTCCCAGGGAATGATTCCCGCCGAGCGCCAGATCCGCAACCTGCAAATTAGGACGTCGGACGCTGGTATGGTACTTCGCATCCCCGCCCCCATCCAGGCTGTTCTGTAGCTCATACGCGAACTTCTGGCCGTAGTCGCGGAAGTTGGAGAACAGGCCATGGACGTAAAGGTCCGTCCCCGAGGATGGCTGGTAGTCGAGCGAACCTGCGAATCCGTACCGCGTGCGGTCATACAGGTACTGCTGCAGATTCATGGAGGAGAACGTCTTGTTACCATCTCCGTCGAGATCCGGTGATGGCTCCACGTCGTCGATCCCGCGCTGGTTGTCGTCGTAGCTGTAACCAAGCTCCAGGCCGAATTTCTTCAGGCCTCCGTCGGCGGTGGGGCCGAAGCGAAAGCCCGCCGACGAGTCGATCGTGTAAACATTCCGGCCATCCGCGATTGGCGTATGTCCGCCGATCGTGGTGAACGACAGCGTCGGCGAATCCGACGTCGCCTGCTTGATGCGAAGATCGACCGAGCCGCCGATGGCATCGCCGTCCTGATTGGCCGACAGGGTCTTGTTGATCGCCACCGAGCCCACCAGATCCGCAGGAATGGTGTCGAGGTCGACTTGGCGAACTTCTGGGTCTGGACCGGGAACAATCACGCCGTCGATGGTCGTGTTGCTCAGGCGCGGTTCGGTTCCGCGAATCTGAACATATTGCCCTTCGCCTTCGTTGCGTTGCAGCGTCACGCCCGGCAGGCGCCCGAGCGCGTCGGCGACGTTGGCATTCGGCAGGCTTTGAATCTCGACGTCCGTTTCGACGTTCAGAATATTCTCACTGGTGCGTGTCTCGTTGATCGCGGCGGCATCGCCGATCAGTTCGGCATTCACTTCGACATGCTGCGCGTTGGCAGCGACATTCAAGGTCGCGTTCAGCAGCGTGGACTTTCCGGCTTCGATCCCGATCGTCGATTCGAAGGATGCGAAACCCACGTAGGAGACGATCGCCGTATAGGTGCCCGGTTTCAGATCGCGAATCGTAAAGCTGCCTTGTGCATCCGACGCGACGCTGGTACCGTTCGGCTGCAGAACGATCTTTGCTCCCGGTAACACCGCGCCCGTAGGGTCCTTCACCGTGCCGTTCACTGTACCGCTTCCGCTCACGGTGTTTTGCGCCAGCGCCATCACCGGCGTTGCCGCTGCCGGGCATAGGAGAAGCAAGGCTAGGACGGGAGAATCAAGCTTCATCTTCATAGGTCTCCAGGGAAACGCCGCCGCGTGAGCAGCGTTTGCGTCTCGATCGGTTGGAATGCCGGACCTCCTCAGCTTCCGCCGTTGCTGTAAACCCGCGTTCACGAAGTCGTGAATAAATCCTAAGAATCCTGCGATCGAGGCTCCATTCCGGCAGGACCGGTGTAGAAAGAAGGAGAGCGCGCCCTTTCCGTGGACACTGCCATGTCATTCTCCCTCAAGCAACGTGTGCTGGTTGTAGAAGATGATGCGCGCATGCTGGCCCTCGTGTGTCAAGGCTTGCGTGAAGTGGGACACACCCCCATGCCGGCGTCGGACGGAGAGGCAGGCCTCGAACTCGCCATGAGGCTCACCTTCGATTCGATCGTCCTCGACCTGGGACTTCCTGCGCGGGATGGCTGCTCGGTCGCTCGCGCGATCAAGTCACATCGCACCGTGCCCATCCTCATGCTGACCGCACGCGATGGCGAGGAAGACATCCTGCGCGGCTTCGATCATGGCGCCGATGATTACCTGACGAAGCCATTTTCCTTTCGCGAGCTTCTCGCACGGCTGGATGGCCTTGGCCGCGCTGCGGCACGCCATACAGCCCGCCTCCGCGTCGACCCCGCTCGCCAGCTCGTCTATCGCAATGAAGTTCCCATCCAGCTCACTCGCAACGAGTATCTTCTTCTGGCTGCGCTCCATCGTCACTCCGGCAGCCCGGTTGACCGTCACACCCTGATGGAAGCCGTCTGGCAGGATCCCCGCGTGATCTCTGCGAATGCCCTCGAAGTCCTGGTGAACGCTCTGCGCGCCAAGTTCGACGCGCCGTTTTCCACCAAGCTGCTGGTTACCGTCCGCGGCGTTGGATACCGGCTGCAATCTTCAGCGGATGATCCTGCCGAACCTGATCGCAGGCAGGCCTCATGAAACCGCTTCCGATCCGCATCCGCCTCACGGTCTGGTATTCGGTCATGTTCGCGACCGCCGCCCTGCTGCTTTCGCTTACGAATTGGTGGATGCTCCGCCGCACCATCGACGCCACCCTCCACCAGGATTTCGAGGAGCGCGTCGACGACATTCGCGCCCAGCTTCGCCAATTCTCCACTCAGCCGTCCGCCGTCCCGATGCAAGCTCGCTTCGACGCGATCTATCGCTTCCGGGACGACGGGAAGTGGCTTCAGGTTCTGGCCGCTGATGGAACCTGGATCTACCGTTCGCAACGGATGATTGCCGCCAATCCGCCGCTTGCCCTGCCGGCTTCCCTGCCGTCCGGCAGCAGCACCGGGTCGGAGTTCCGCCACGGAACTCGCCTGGTCCGTACCTTCTCGACAGTCATCGCCCTGGAGGGTCGCATGTACTCCGTCGAGCTTGGTGCCTCCCTCAACAAGCAGCAGGTACTGCTCCATCAATTCGGTCTTGAACTGCTCATCCTTACTCCGCTCGTCCTGCTTGCCGCACTGATCGCGGGACACGCCATGAGCCGCAAAGCGCTCGAACCGGTTTCGCTCATCGCGCTCGAAGCTCGCCGGATCAGCGATCGAAACCTCGACCTTCGTCTTCCCGTACCACCCACTGACGATGAGATCTCGCACCTGTCGGCCACGCTCAACAATATGCTCGCGCGCATTGATGCCGGCTACCGCAGCGTGCGCGATTTCACAGCCAATGCTTCGCACGAACTTCGCACCCCGCTCGCACGCCTTCGCACTGAGGTTGAGGTGGCCCTGCTGCGGCCCCGAACAGACGAGGAATACCGGGACACGTTGCTACATGTTCAGAACAGCGCCGAGGAGATGACCCGCCTCACAGAAAACCTGCTCGCCTTGGCCCGCACCGGCTCTGAAAGTCCCGCGATAAAGCTCGTCCCCGTAGACCTGTGGCAACTCGTCCTCACTGCCTCTGCCGAGTGGTCCAGCATTACCAGCCACCTTCATCTTTCGCTCCGGACGGAGCGGGTTCGAGACAGTCGCCATAGCTCCGAAGAGCCGGTGTTTGTCCTTGGTGATCACTCCTTGCTGCTGCGCCTGCTCCGGATTCTGCTCGACAACGCATGCAAATTTACACCCGCCGGAGGCTCCATCGTGGTGGCAGTCGAACTGTCCCGCACTTCAGCCACCCTGAAGGTCCAGGACTCCGGCATCGGGATTCCCGGCAATGAGCAACATCGTATCTTCGAACGCTTCTATCGCGTCGAGGCCGACCAGGACCAACGAAAGTCAGGTTCAGGCCTTGGGCTGAGTCTTGCAGCCTGGATTGCGGCCCAGCACGAATCGACCATTCACCTGGAAAGTGTTGTCGGCTCCGGCTCCTGCTTCAAGCTTTCTCTTCCTAGATTTAACACGGTGCCTCTCAGTACCGAGTCGCTGAAACAGGACGAATATGCCTGAAAGCGTCGAGAGCACCTTCAGTGCTCCTGCCTGAAGTTGATACAAGATCGGCTTGAGTTCCCCGCGTTCGAGCAGGCTAGTCGTTGATTCCTTTACCAGCCAGAATCTGTGGCGTGTACTTTTCCACTCGAGAGGCACGCGTGGTGGATCTCTTGGCAGCGGCGATCTGGAAAATATAGCCTTTCTGGCGGCCGGCGGTCAGGGCCGCAAAGGCCTTTTTGAACTCGGGATCGGTGCTCAGCTTGGCTTGCAGCTCGGCGGGTAACTCATATTCGCTGGCGCTCTTGAGCTTGACCTTCGCGCCGGATCTTTCAAGCTCGACAGCTTCGTGGATGTAAGCCTGGATAGTGGGTTTCAGGCTTGTCACTTCGGCCACGGTCGTGAAGCGAAGCTGGCGCGGTGCCTGCATGTGTTCGCCAACCCGGAAGAGTAACTTCTCTCGGTCCTGCAGCAGGGCGCCTTTGAAAAACATAAGGGCGATGTAGTTGTTGAAGCGCTGGATGAGAACGATGTTCTTGCCTGCCAGCGTGTAGCACGGCTTGCCCCACTTCATTTCTTCGGTGAGGCCGCAACTCCGCGCGATCTCCTGCAGGGCTTCGGTCTCCAGCGGATACTGGTGGCGCGGGTGCTCCAGCGGAGAGTGGCGGACTTTGCCAGCAGTCTTCGCTGCGGTCGTGGTCTTGGTCGCAATCCTGGTCGAGGTCTTTGCTGGCATAAGGTCCGATTGGTTCTACGGCTTTGAGGTGTCGGTCTCGTTGGCACGAGATCCAGGCGCTCAGGTTACAACGAAACCGGCCGGGTGACGAGCGCTTCCATCCCGGCAGCGTTGTCGCTCTGGCGCAAATGGCTGATCGTTCGAGTGTCTCTCCCGGAGGATCAGGTTCTTCCCGAAAAGGGCACCATCGCAACCCATCGCGCGCCAGCCGGATCCGCTCCGTTTTTCCCGCGCCGGAACCGCTCCGGCTGTGCTAGCTTCCACACTGGAGATTCCCTCATGCTGGCACGACTCCTCACGACCGCTTTCCTTCCTCTCCTGCTCCATCCCGTTCCTTCGGCTCATCCCTCCAACCCGCTCACCATCCAAACCGTGCAGGGTCAGGTGGAAGGCACTCTGACCGCGGATGGAAAGGTTCGCGCCTTTAAGGGCATTCCCTATGCGGCGCCGCCCGTCGGCGAGCTTCGCTGGCAGGAGCCGCACCCGCCGGCGAAGTTCAAGGGCGTCCTCGCCGCCAGGGACTTCGGCCATCGCTGCATTCAGACCAACCCCTTCGACGACATGAACTTTCGCGATCCCGGCGAGAGCGAGGATTGCCTGACCCTCAACATTTGGGTGCCGGCCAGCCCCGCGCCCGGCTCGCTGCCCGTCATGGTCTGGATCTACGGTGGAGGCTATGCCGCGGGCAGCAGCTCGGAGCCGCGCCAGGATGGCCAGTTCCTCGCCCAGCGCAACGTCATCGTCGTCTCCATGAACTATCGCCTGGGTATCTTCGGTTTCTTCGCCCTCCCCGGGCTCACCGAGGAGTCGTCGCATCATGCCTCCGGCAATCAGGGCCTGCTCGACCAGTCCGCGGCCATCGCCTGGGTCAAGCAGAATATCCGCGCCTTTGGCGGCGATCCCGCCAACATCACACTCTTCGGTGAGTCCGCCGGATCCACGTCGGTCTCGGCGCAGATGGCCTCGCCGCTCACCCGCGGCAGCCTCGCCAAGGCCATCGGCGAAAGCGGCGCAGCCTTCTCCGGCCGCAGCCATCCCTTCCCCGCGCTGATCGAACGCGAGCACAATGATGCCGAATTCGCCCAGGTGGCGTTCGGAAGCGGCGACCTTGCGGTTCTGCGCAGGCTCACCCCGCAACAACTGCTGGCCGCAGTCACCTCGAAGACCATCACCCACGTCCCCTTCGGCCCGAATATCGACGGCTACTTCTTCCCCAGGCCGGTCGAAGCCATCTACGCAGCCGGAGAACAGGCGCACATCCCCCTGCTGGCCGGCTGGAACGCGGACGAAAACCGCAACCAGGCGACGGAAGCCACACCGCAGCCGACTGCCGCCTCGTTCACTGCTATGGCGAACGAGCTCTATGAGAACGACGCCAAAACGTTCCTCGCGCTCTACCCCGCCACCAGCGACGCCGAGGCTCTTGAGTCCGCGGGCGACCTGGCCGGCGACCGCTTCATCAAGTTCGCCACCTGGCGCTGGCTGGAAGCCCAGGTTGCCACCGGCGCGGCCCCGGTCTATCGCTATCTGCTCGCGCTCGGCTCTCCGGGGGACAAGTTCCACGCGGCGGCGCTCGGCGCCTTCCACTCGGACGACATCGAGTACGTCTTCGGCACACTCGATTCGCGGCAGGGAGCGGTCTGGCGTCCCGAAGATCGCGCCCTCTCCAACCAGATGCAGCTCTACTGGACCAACTTCGCCCGCACCGGCAATCCCAATGGCGACACTCTGCCGCCGTGGCCCGCCTACAAAGCTCCGGAGTGGCAGGTCATGCACCTCGACGCTACCTCTTCCGCGGCACCCGACGACCAGAGAGCCCGTTATCTTTTCCTGCAGCTTCACCCGCCGAAGTGATCTGCCTGCCGCGGAGCTTGGCCGGCCTTCAGCGGCTGCTTACCCTGCTGAAAGCGTCCGCAGCACCCCGACATTTCTCGCCTCGTCACCCGGCGCGTCCACCGGCGTCTCCGCGATAAACGCCGCGCCCGCAAAGCGGCGGTCGTGCAGCAGGCGGCGAAACGCCTCGGCGCCGATCGTCCCCTCGCCGATATGCTCATGCCGGTC
>CAJCHN010000126.1 GCA_903970285.1 Rhodanobacteraceae bacterium
TCACCGTGCTGACGCTGCTGCTCGTACACAACGGCCTGCATGTCGATACGGCGCAGACCGGTCTGCACGGCGTCACCGCCTCCGGAGTCCGCCTGGGAGTCGTGCTGGCGCTCTTCAGCTTCGTCGGCTTCGAGAGCGCGACCACCCTCGGCGCCGAGGCCATCGACCCGCTGCGCACCATCCCCCGCGCGGTCATCCTCTCCGCGGTCTCCTGCACGCTGTTCTTCTGCCTCTGCGTCTACCTGGAGACGCTGGGCATGCGCTCCGCAGGCCAGAATCTGGGCGAATCGACCGCCCCCATGCGCGTCCTCGCCAGGCTGGTCCATGTGCCTGTCTTCGGCATGCTCATCGATCTGGGCGCGCTGGTGAGCATGTTCGCCTGCACGCTGGCCTGCATTACCGCGGGTGCGCGCGTGCTGCTGCGCATGGCATCGAACGGTATTGCGCATACCGCGCTGGCGCAAACCCACAGCCGCAACGCCACGCCTCACCTGGCCGTGCTGCTCATCGGGGCGATCACGCTGGCACCGGTCGCTCTGCTGGCCGCGCGCGGCGTCTCCGGGCTGGACATCTATGGCTGGCTGGGCTCGCTCGCGGTCTATGGCTTTCTGACGACCTATGGGCTGGCGGCAGTCGCGCTTCCGTTCTACCTGCGGCGCGTGCACACGCTCTCCGCGGCAACGCTGACGCTTGCGATTGCTGCCGCGCTGGCCATCGTGCTGGCTCTGGCAGGAACCCTCTATCCGGTGCCAGAGACCAGCCCTTACAACTGGCTGCCTTACCTCTACCTCGGGTACCTGCTGCTCGGCATGTCCTGGCAAAGCTACGCGACCCGCCGCGCAGCCGCTTATTCGTAGAACCGCTCAGCGCAAGTGCTCCCCACTCCACCTGTCGCAGAATCTTCGCCGTAAATGCCCGTTGATCAGCGGCCTTCGCGCAGGCGGGCGGCGAGGCGCTCGGGCAGGCCGGCCATCAGGATGCGGCCCTGCGACGTAACCAGATCGTAGGGCACACGGTGAAAGGTGATCTGGGCTACCGTCACGGCAGAGTTGCTCTCCTGCGGGTCCGAGTCTACGTGCGAGTTGAAGAGAGCGAAGGCGGCGCGCCAGTCGAAGTCGCGCGGCTGGCCGACGGAGCCGGGATTGATCAGGTGGCGGGTGCCTCCCGCAAGATTCATCGTCCAGGATT
The DNA here is from genome assembly GCA_903970285.1 of Rhodanobacteraceae bacterium. Taxonomy (GTDB): domain Bacteria; phylum Acidobacteriota; class Terriglobia; order Terriglobales; family Acidobacteriaceae; genus Edaphobacter. The sequence goes on from CAJCHN010000126.1 coordinate 1,189, forward strand.
CCGGCTTGGTGGCGGGGGCGCTGGAGTGCGCCGCGGAGGCGTGAAGCGAGCGACCGAGGGCGGGACGGATCTCGTGCCAGTGGTGGCCCTTCTGCGTGAATCCTCCCTGGATATGGGTGTGACCGAAAAAGGTCACGGGTGTGTCCATCTCCTGCAGTGGCGCCCAGGCATCGCGCATGTTGAGGATGTACTTGTCTTCGTCGAGCGGCGAGCCGTGGGCACAGGTGACGCCCTCCTCGGCGGGATGCAGGGGACCCTGTGGAATCTCCTTCAGCCACGCCGCGTTTTCCGTGGAGAGTTCCTGGCGGGTCCACAGCGCAGCGGTGCGGGCGACCGGGTTGAAGGCATTGGCGGAGGTGAGACCGCAACACACCCGATCGTGATTGCCGCGAACCACAAGCGATTGAAGCGGACGGATGCGTTCAATCACCTGGTTGGGCGCGCCTCCGTATCCCACCAGGTCGCCAAGGTTCCAGATCTCGTCCCAGAGTCCTTCGGCGGCAGCCAGAACGGCTTCAAGCGCTTCGAGGTTGGCGTGGATGTCCGAGAGGATGAGGGCGCGCATGTGAGGCAGAGATCAGGATACAGCGATGGAGACCGGATGACCGGGCCCAGGTGGCTGGTGGGCCGGTCCTGCCGTAACTTGCTTTCCGTTCCTCTATTTTCGTTCCTCTATAAAGCCAGCGGCCGATCCCTGTCGGTGTGCATGGTGGGGGCGGAGGCCAGCAGCCGCCGGGTGTAGGCATGCCGGGGAGCGCGGAAGAGGTCGTGCGCCGAAGCGGATTCGACCAGTTGGCCGTGCTGCATGACGGCGATGCGGTCACCCGGCTGGTCGCAGGCCTGGGCAACGACCGCAAGATCGTGCGAGATGAAGAGCATGGCCAGGTTGTGCGTGCGCCGGAGTTCGCGGAGCAGGGCCAGGATCTGTGCCTGAACGGTGACATCGAGGGCGGTGGTCGGTTCATCGGCGATGAGCAGGCGCGGGCGGTTGATCAGGGCGATGGCGATCAGGATGCGCTGTCGCTGCCCGCCGGAGAACTGGTGCGGGTAGTCGCGCAGGCGGAGTTCGGGGTCGGGCAGACCCACTTCGTGCATCGCCGCGAGGACGCGGGCCCGGACCTCGGCGCGCGGAGTTCTCGGGTGGTGCGCGAGCAGGGCTTCCGCAACCTGGTGGCCAACGCGCATGACCGGATTCAGTGCGGTCATCGGTTCCTGGAAGATCATGGCGATGGAGCGTCCGCGCAGCGAGCGCATCTCGGCTTCCGGCAGGGCGAGCAGGTTGCGGTCGCCGAAGCGGATTTCGCCGGTAAAGCGGGCGCTGAGCGGCAGCAGCCGCAGCAGGGCGAGCGAGGTGGCGGATTTGCCGGAGCCGGATTCTCCGACCAGGCCGAGTGTCTTGCCCGCAGCGAGGGTGAAGGAGATCGAGTCGACGGCCGTCTTGCCGGCGAAGGCGATCGTGAGCTTCGAGACTTCGAGCAGCGGGCGCTGGGAGGATTCAGATTCCGGCATCGCAATTGGCTTAGAGTAGCGGAGTTGGCGTCTACTGAGAAGAATGGGGCGGTTCAAGCGTCTAAGCAGGTGTGACGATGCGACGATTCTTCTTGGGTCTGGCGGGAGCCGGAGTGCTGGGCGCGCCCGTGGCATGGGGACAGACGCACGCGGTAAAGAAGCCGGAGACGGTGGTGCGTGCGGTCGCGGTGTACGAGTGGACCGGCGAGGAAGACAAGCCGACCGCGAGCCGGGTGGTGCCGGTCTCGTTGTTCATCAACGGCCAGTTGCAGGATGCGGCGGTGTACCTGACGCAGCCGGTTCCGTTTGCGCTCGACACCGGGACGATCTACGAGGCGCGCAAGGCGGGGGTGCCGGAGGGCACGCTCGAGATCAAGTATGAGCGGCACCTGACCAGCGGAGACACGGCGGAGATCGACGACGGCTGGCTGGGCTACGGCGCGTTCAAGCCGAAGCCGAAGGAGGTCGCGCGGAAACAGTCCGGTCCGCTGCCAAAGCTGGTGGCGAGCGGCGGAAGCGGCCCCAGGTTCGCATCGCGCACGCCCGCCGCGGCTGGCGATGCGGGTACGGACAAGACCGAGAAGAGCGACGACACGGATGCGGCGAACTCGAATCGGCCAAGCTTTCACAAGCGGCCGGCCGGCACAGATGACAGTGGAACCAGCGGCACGGTAGCGAGCACGAAGAGCACCGATACGTCCACCGACCCAGACGACCCGGCGGACCGCCCGACCCTGAAGCGGCGTTCGCCGGCGGAGATGAAGGCCGCGCAGAAGAAGAACGACCAGGCGAAGGTAGTCGGCGGCGGCAATCTGAACGACGACCCGGACCGGCCGGTGCTGCACCGCGGGTCGAAGACCAGCACGGACGAAGAGGAGATTCCGCCGCTGCGTGGGCTTCCGAAGGACATGCACCAGATGGTGGCGGTCTCCGATGCGAAAGACCGGCCCGAGCACGAGTTCGCGCGGGAGTGGGAGAGCGAAGACGAGCGCAGGCAGGTGCTCGCGAAGATGCAGGAACTGGCGCGGACGCAACTGGCGGGCTATACCGGCGCGGGGACAGTAGCGGCGGCTCCTGCACCCTCAGCTCCCGCACCCTCAGCTCCCGCACCGTCAGCTCCTGCACCGTCGGCGTCTGCTCCTTCCAGCCGGACGGCTTCTTCTCCCGGTCAGACAGCTTCTTCAGGTCATGCGGCTGCAGCCCGAGGGACCGCTGCCAGCCGGGCCAGAAAGAAGGCTGCGGCGGCGCCATCGGCTCCGGCTCCTCTGCCGCTCACGGAAGAATCTTTGCAGGGTTACACGTTGAGCTACGGTGGGGCGGCGACGTATGTGTATTCGGCCACGTCGGCAGGTGTCGGCGGGGTTTCGCGGTACGTGACAGTGGTGGCGCAGGAGGAGCCGATCACCGGGCTGAAGCTGGCACTGGGCAGCGTGACGGACTCGTCGCACCTGGACCGGACGCCGTGGATGCGGCTGGTGGATGTGGTGGACGCGGACGCGTCCAACCGGGCATCGCTCTTGTTCGAGCTGCGGGCGCAGCATACGCGGCAGTTTGCGTTGTACCGGGTGATCGGCGCGGAGGCGAGCCAGGTCTTTTTGACTGGAACGACGGAGTAGCGAGGTTATACCCCTCCCCCCCGCCGTTTGTTGCCTATGTTCTTCAAAACAAATATTTTAGCCCTTGAACAACAAGGCGCGCGAAACACTAAAAGATTGCACCATTTCCGGGCATCGACTTTTCGCCGGGCGACGCTGAGGAGGATTTCGGCGCTAACCCATCGAGGCCACGGGTTGCGCGGGGCGGCTACGGTGACTATGCTCGGGCTCTTCTTCTTCAGGAGAGTCTGAGATGCGTGAACGTGAGCGGGAACGGGTACGGCGTGCTTCCGCGCTGATGGCGGCAGTGCTTGGCTTGAGCACTGCAGGGATTGCCGGTCAGACGGCGCCTCCCCGTACAGGAATGACACAGCCGACCATCTTGTATGGTGCAGCGTACTACAACGAATACAATCCGGCGGCGCTCGAGCCAGAGCAACTGGAGAAGGACGTCGCCATGATGAAGACGGCCGGAATAACGGTCGTGCGCATGGGCGAGTCGACTTGGAGTTTGTGGGAACCGGCCGACGGCGAGTTCGACCCTGCATGGATGGACCGGACGGTAGGTGCGCTGAGCAAGGCCGGGATCAAGGTGATTATGGGGACGCCGACCTACTCCATGCCGACCTGGATGGTGCGCGAGCATCCTGAGTTTTACGTACGCCCGGCGGGCGGGGCGCAGGTGAGCTATGGGATGCGGCAGAACATGGACTACGACAATCCGAAGTTCCGCTTCTATGCCGAGCGTGTGATCACCCGGATCGTGCAGCATTACCGCGACGATCCGGCGGTGATCGGATGGCAGATCGACAACGAAACGGGGTCCTACGGGGCGACGAACCCGGACGTGTTTACCGGGTTTGTGGAGCATCTGCAGCAGAAGTTCGGAACTACGGACGCGATGAACAAGGCATGGTTTTTGAACTACTGGGGCCAGGATGTGAACACCTGGGCCGAGATGCCGACGCGTGACGATGCGATCAGCACCGGGTACAAGCTGGAGTGGACGCGATGGCAGCAGATGCGGGTGGCGAGATACCTGGCGTGGCAGTCAGGACTGGTGCGGCGGGAGCGGCGGCCGGATCAGTTCATCACGCAGAACTTTGGCGGGGTGATGAAGGGCGACGTGGATGAGCAGACGGTGGCGCCGTCGCTGGATGTGATCGGCAATGATCCTTATCACGGCTGGCAGGACCACATGGATGGCTCGTGGCAGGCGCTTTCGGGGGATTACTCCCGCGCGCTGAAGCATGGCAACTTCCTGGTGCTGGAGACGAACGCGCAGACGCTGGGGTGGAACTCCGCCGGGCAGTATCCGCCGTATGACGGTCAATTGCGGCTGGATGTCTACACGCATGTATCGAGCGGGGCAAACATGGTGGAGTACTGGCACTGGCACTCGCTGCACTCGGGCCAGGAGACGTACTGGAAGGGTGTGATCGGGCATGATCTGCAGCCCAACCGGGCGTACGCGGAGGTGACCCGGGTGGCGCACGAGCTGCAGCGCGTGGGTCCGGAACTGGCGAACATGCAGATCCACAATGAAGTGGCGATTCTGTACAGCGTGGATTCGGCGAATGCGATCGGGTTCATGCCGTTCAAGAGCGGACCCGAAGGCGGGTGGGTGCCGGGCAAGGCTGAGGGCGAGTATGGCGAGGTGCTGGCGCAGCTGCACCAGGCGGCGTATGACGCGAACGTGGGGACAGACATCATTTTTCCCGATGTCTCCGCGGCGGAGCTGGCGCGGTACAAGCTGGTCATGATTCCGGCGCTGTATATCTCCGATGATGGGCTGCTGCAGCGGATCTCCGACTATGTGGAGCATGGCGGGCACGTGCTGATGACGTTCAAGAGCGGATTCGCGAACGAGAACTCAGCGGTGCGCTGGGAGATGCAGCCAGGGCCGCTGCGCAAGGCGGCGGGATTTCGCTACCAGGAGTTTTCCAATCTGGAGAAGCCGGTCGGTTTGAAGGGCGATCCGTTTGGCGTCGGCCAGGAGAAAAACTGGACGACCACGTGGGCGGAGTTTCTGGAGGTCGAGACAGCCAAGCCGCTCGCCTACTATGACCATCCATTCTTCGGGCGCTGGCCGGCGATCACGCAGAACCACTTCGGCAGCGGCAGCCTGACCTACGAGGGGACCGCGGTGTCAGACGCAATCCAGAAGCGGATTGTGCTGGAGGAGTTGCGGACGGCGGGGCTGGCGGGCCCGGACCAGGAGCTTCCGGCGAGCGTGCGGGTAAAGCACGGCGTGAGCAGCGATGGGCATCGGCTGCACTACTATCTGAACTATTCGAGTCAGCCGGCTTCAATTGCCTACGCGTATGCAGACGGCGGAGAGCTGCTGGGCGGGGCGAAGCTGGCGCGCGGACAGAAGGCCGGGATCGGAGCGTGGGACGTGCTGATCGTGCGCGAGGATGGGGCGGTGAAGCCGTGAGGTTCGCGGAGTTGACCGGAGGTTCCTTTCAGAGGGAACAGGGCCTGAGCCTGTCGACACAAGGCGGAGCCGAGAGGAGGGCGCACGCACGGCACAGGTTCCTGAGCTAAACGAGGGGCACCTCATGCACGGGTGGGGCATCCTAGCGAGGATGAATGCTCCGTGGATTGCATTTGTCGGGCCGGCGCGGAACCTGCAGATTGCGGGGGTGAAGCTGCTGGGATTCGATGCGGCGAATGGGCGCAAGCTGCTGTTTACCGTGGCGTTTCTGATCATCCTGACCTTGATCAGCAAGCTGCTGCGCTATCTTTCGCGGAAGTTTGGCGGCGCGCGGCAGAAGACAGCGTTCTGGACTCGGCAGGGCATCAGCCTGGTGACCTTTGTGCTGATGCTGGTGGCGTTGCTGTCGATCTGGTTCGACAACCCGTCGCGGCTGGCGACGGGGGCGGGGCTGGTGAGTGCCGGACTGGCGTTTGCGCTGCAAAAGGTGGTGACCAGCTTTGCCGGCTACTTTGTCATCCTGCGGGGGCAGACGTTCAACGTCGGCGACCGCATCCGTATGGGTGGGGTGCGCGGCGACGTGATCGACCTGAACCTGATTCAGACCGTGATCATGGAGATGGGTGAGCCGCCAGCGGTGCAGAACGAAGATCCCGGCATGTGGGTGCAGAGCCGGCAGTATTCCGGGCGCATCGTGACGGTGTCGAACTCGGAGATCTTTGAGGAACCGGTGTACAACTACTCGCGGGAACTGCCTTACATCTGGGAGGAGATGCATCTGCCCATCTCCTTCAAGGACGACCGCCGGCGAGCGGAAGCAATCATCCTGGCGGCGGTGACCAGGCAGACGCAGGAGATAGCCAATCTGGCGGAGCCAGAGCTCGAGAAGCTGAAGAAGGATTTCTTCGTTGAGCGCGCCGACCTGAAGCCCCGGGTTTACCTGCGGATTACCGATAACTGGGTGGAACTTGCGGTGCGATTTCTGTGCGGAACGCACGACGTGCGCAGTTTGAAAGACCGGATCAGCCGCGAAATTCTGGAGGAGTTTGAGAAGGCCGGCATTGGCATTGCGTCCGGCACCTACGAGATCGTTGGGCTGCCGCCCATCCGCGTGGAAGGCATGAGCACGAATGCGTCGTGATGGCCTTTGAGGGCTGTTTGAAAGGGCCGGGTCGCCTGACTGAACGGGAACATCCGCGGCTAAAGCCGCAAAGCCAGCAGAACGTTCGCGGCACGGCTGAAGCCTGCCTTGTTCAGGAAGATGCACAAGCACTCAGAAGGATTGCGCTTTCAGCCAGGCGCGGAGGTCGGGGCCGAGAGCCGGGTGCTTGAGGCCGAGTTCGACGGTGGCGCGCAGGAACCCCTGTTTGTCGCCGGCGTCGTGGCGCTTGCCTTCGTAGCTGTAGCCGTAGACTTTTTCGTGCTCCAGGAGCGCCTTGATGGCGTCTGTGAGTTGGAGTTCTCCGCCCGCGCCGGGGGTGATGCCTTCGATCATCTCGAAGATGCGCGGGGTGAGGATGTAGCGACCGATGATGGCGTTCTGACTGGGAGCTTCGGCGGGCCTGGGCTTCTCGACAAGGTGTTTTACGGCGAGCAGGCGCGGGTTGTGCGGGTCGGGGTTGCAGTCGAGGCAGCCGTAGTTCTGGATGGCGTCGCCCTCGACGACTTCGGAGCCGAGGATCGTGGACTGGGTCTCGTGGAAGGCTTCGACCATCTGCTTCATGCAGGGTGTTGCGGCGTCGACGATGTCGTCGGGCAGGAGCACGGCGAAGGGCTCGTCGCCGACGATTTCCCTGGCCATCAGCACGGCATGGCCCAGGCCGAGAGGCTCGGGCTGGCGGGTGAACGTGACCTTGGCCAATTTGGAGACGGAGCGGGCAACTTCAAGCAGAGCGGTCTTGTTCTTGGCGGCGAGAGTGGCTTCGAGCTCGGGGGATTTGTCGAAATGGTCTTCCATGGTCGACTTGCCGCGAGAAGTGACGATAATGATCTCGGTGCAGCCGGCGGCGACCGCCTCCTCGACGCCGTACTGGATCAGCGGCTTGTCGACCAGGCAGAGCATCTCCTTGGGTATGGCCTTGGTGGCGGGGAGGAAACGCGTGCCGAGACCGGCGGCAGGGAAGACGGCTTTGCGGATTTTCTGGAAGGCCATGGGCTGAAGAGACTCTTTCGTGGGTTGCGCGTCGAGCTTGATGCTAACAAACGGAGGTTCTCCAGCGGTTCACCTGGGTGGGATTGACGTTGGCCGGTTTGAGGGACTCGCCGCGAAGCTGATCCAGCTTCGTGGATGATGGTGGCGAGGCCGGGCCATTTGCTTGAGATCTGCGAGATGGTTCGCTTCGCGAAGGTCGCGCATCACGATGAAGCTTTGAGGAATGGGATCTGCCGGTGCCTAGAGCGTGGGGGAATCGTCGTGGAGCATGGCGCGACGGATAACTTTGAGCGGAACCGGACCCTGGCGGAGAAAGTCGTCATGGAACTTCTCAAGCGAGAAGCTGCTGCCCTGTTTCTGCTTGAGGTCCTCGCGCAGCTTGAGGATCTGGAGCTTGCCGACGTTGTAGTAGAGGTAGGTGGCGTCGGAGGTGCCGCGCTTGGTTTCGACCAGGCCGACGGAGTGCGACTGGTAGCCTTCCTTGACGAAGAAGTCGACTGCCTGGTCGAAGGTCATCTGGCCGGTGTGGAGCTTGATGGAGACGACGAAGCGGGCGTTGCGCAGCAGCGCATCCTGCAACTGGCCGAGGCGGATGAGGCGGGCCTGGCGAAGCTGCTCGGGGGTGGTGTCGGGCGGAGCGGGGGCGTAGCCCTGGTTCGCGCTGGCGGCGCGAGTATATTCGCCGCCCGCATATCCCTCGTCGAGCATCATCTGCTCGCAGTAGTGGGCCCAGCCTTCGATATTGGTGCTGGCCCCGGTGAGCTTGCGGATCTTCGAGGGAACCTGCGGGATGTAGAGGAATTGCACGTAGTGGCCGGGGTAAGCTTCGTGGACCGAGGTGGAGACGATCGTGCCGACGTTGAAGGCGGCCATGTGCTCGGCGATGTGCTCGGGGGTCCAGTTCTTCTCGGGGAGAGTGACGTTGAAGTAGGCCTTGGTGGAGTGGGTTTCGTAGGGGCCGGGGGGATCCATGGAGGCCTGGGTGGTGGCGCGTTCGAAGGGCGGCGTCTCTTCGAGCGTGGGCTGGACGTCGGAGGGGATGGTGACGATGTGGTGGGAGCGGATGAAGGTGATCAGCGAGTCGAACTGGGCCTGAAAGGCGGAGAGCAGCGCGTCTGGAGCGGGATGGATGGTGGCGAGCTCCGCCAGGACCTGCTGCGGGGTCCTGGTGGGGTCGACTTCCCTGGCGATGCGGGCGAACTCCGCCTGGTTACGATGCATGTCGGCATAGGCGACGTCGAGCAGGTGGTCGAGCGGGATGTCGAGCATCTCGTCGTAGAGGAGCTTCTTCTGGAAGACTTCAGCGCCGAGCTTGAAGTCACCGTTGGAGCGCGGGAGCAGGTCGGATTTCAGCCATGCGGAGTAGTCGTTGAGCGCCTGGATGACGGCGGCGTTGGACTTGGCGAAGGCGGCTTTGGCGGCGGGGTCTGAGGCGGCGGGTCCGAGAGCGTCGGGGAAGGCGGACGGGACGTCGTTCTGGAAGAAGCTGATGTTGCCGTCGATCTGTTCGAGGGCGATTTCGGTGAAGATGCGCGGAGGATTCTTGAGGTTCTGGCGAGCGTCAAGCAGGATCTGCGGCATCTTCTGCTCGCGGCTGATGAGGGCTCTGAGGCGCACGGCGGCGGGAGCGTAGTTGCGCTCCATGATGACGAAGGCGGACCCGGCGATGCCGGAGGAGTAGTTATCCGGGTTCTTCTGCCAGTTGCGGATGGTTTCGAGCGAGAGAAGCTGTGACTTGATGTTGTTGATCAGGATCTGCAGGTCAGCGGCTTCGGGTGCATCGAGCGCGGAAGGATCGATGGCGGAGAGTTTCTTCTCGTAGGTGTGAAGGAAAGCGACTTCGGCGGCTTCGCCGGCGGCGGAGTAGTCTTCGAGGTCGGGATCGTACTGGTGGAAGCCGGCGGCGGTGCCGGCGGTGGGGTTGAACTTGAAGTAGCCGTCGAAGTACTGGTCGGTGAGGAAGTGGAAGGTCTGGGGGACTCCGTCGGCGGAGAGATGCTGGGCGGTCGCGGAGAGGCAGGAAAGGGCGGCGAGCAGGGCCGTGGCGAGGTGGCGAAGGGTCATGCTGGAGGTCGCTCCTGGAGATGGTTGTCGTGGTTTACGGCTTTGCTCCCCCTACCCGTCGATTGAGTGCAAAGTATTCAAGGCACGCAGCTTAGGGTCTGACCAGGGAGGGGACTGCGCGGGTTTGGCCACTGGCGTGCGCAGTTCCGATGGGCACTTTTTCTTTGCGCCGATTATAGCTGGCGCAGGCGAAGCGTATATCTGGCCAGGCGAAGCTTATAGCTGGCGGCCGCAGAAGCGCATCTGAGGCGGCAGGGGGTGAGCGATGGTGCTGAGGCGCAAGTTGCTGAACTGTTTGCGGGCAGCGGGATTGATCGG
>CAJCHN010000127.1 GCA_903970285.1 Rhodanobacteraceae bacterium
CTATCAATCCGAGGTGGCCAAGGCACTGGCCCCCGCCATTCCGGCCATCGCCTCGCACCTGATCGACGAAGACCTTCAGAATCGTCTGCTCACAACCAATGTTCTCTGCGGCTTTTCGCCCAATGCACCCGCCGCTGTCTACGGTCCGCTTCTGGCGTTCCTGAAGCGCGACGATGCGGTCGGAGCCGTCGGTCTGTCGGTCGTTTCAGACCTGCTGCAGATCGGACCGGTCGGCAACGAAACCGCTGGCGCGATCGCAGTCTTCTTGCGGCGTCCCGACCAGACCTCGGAGACCCGCGCGAACCTTGTCGAGGCCATCGCATCCAAACCCAACCAGAGCCAGACCGTCAACCATGCGTTGCTCAGCTACCTGGACTCGGACGACGCGGCCCTGCGAGCGCGCCTGATCCTGTCGCTGCCTTTGCTCGACCTCGCTCCTCAGGTCTATGCAGACACGAAAACTCGCATCGCCGACCTCGCCTCCGGTGGACAGGACAGCCTGCAGGTGGTGAACGCGGCCAAGGCCGTCGCCGGTTGCTGGACGTCGGTGAAGATGACGGCGGGCTGTCCCGTCTACGATCGGCCGTGACCTGGTTCTGGTTGATCGGGCACCCGTCCCCCACCTAAGAGAGAACCGGGCTACGAAGCTCGTTCCAATGGTCGATTCGTGATGAGGGCAACTGCTCTATCCTGAACCTGTGCGCCTGGACTTCACGGTCTCAATGAGCAGTATCCTTGCACCTGCCTGGGGTTTGCCGATCGATGCCGCCGCTCACGGCGGAGCGCTCGACCGGCACCTGCTTCTTAACCTCTGGATTGCCGCCGGGCTGCTGGGCATGCTGCATCTGCTGTTGCTGGTCGGAGTTTTCCTGCGCCGCGGCTATCCAACGACCGGACGTGCTGCCGCCAGCTTTGAATACGTTCCGCTCGCATTGATCACTCTGCTCTTCACCGGTCTGACGTTCCGCGCCGAACGCCTGTGGGCGGCCACTCGATACACCGGCGCCGACCCGGGAGCCATGCAGGTGGAGGCGACCGGCATGCAGTTTGCCTGGTACTTCCGCTACCCCGGCAAAAATGCGGCATTCGGCAGAACGCAACCGCAGCTCGTCGCCCCCGGCGAAGGCAATCCGCTTGGAATCGATCCGGCGGACGCCAAAGGCGCGGACGATATCGTGTCCTCGGAGCTGGTGCTTCCGCTCGGACGCGAGGTCGATCTCCGGCTGCACGCGCAGGATGTGATCCATGGCTTCGCCGTGCCCGCACTGAGAATCAAACAAAATGCCATCCCCGGCCAGAGCTTTCATATCCATTTCACTCCGACTGCCCTTGGAGCCTATGCAGTGCTCTGCACCCAGCTCTGCGGCAGTGGACACTACAGGATGAATGCAACCGTGCGCGTTCTCAGCGCCGCCGATTACGCGCGATGGCTTGCGGCCAAACAAGCTTCCATCGAGACCAGCGGAGCTTCCATAGAAACCAGCGGAGCCGGTCTCCCCGGCACGGCCCCAGCGCCAGGGAGCCAAGCCCGGTGACCGAACTCAGCGGACGCGTTAAGGCGAGCGATCACCGCACCATCGGCATACGCTACCTGCTGCTCTCGCTGGTCGCAGTGGTCGACGGAACCCTGATGTCGCTCGCCATGCGCGTCCACCTGATCTGGCCGGACCTGATCGTGCCCGCTTTCGGTCTGGTGAAACCGGAAGACTATCTCGCCCTGGTGACTTTGCACGGCACCCTGATGTTGTTCTTTGTGCTGACGCTCGCTCCGCAGGCCGGATTTGGAAACCTGATCCTGCCTGCCCAGATCGGCGCCCGTCGCATGGCTTTTCCCGTCCTTAACGCCGCAGGCTTCTGGGTGACGGCGATCGCATTGCTGGTGCTGATCGCCTCAGGCTTCGTGCCCGGAGGCGCCGCGATCTCCGGCTGGACCGCGTACCCGCCGCTTTCCGCCGTCGCGAGCGCGGGTCCCGGGCAGGGTCTGGGCATGGACCTGTGGCTGCTGGCCGTTGGGCTCTTCGGAATCGGGGCAATCCTGAACGCGGTTAACCTGCTCGCCACCGTGGTGAGCTGTCGCTGCGACGGGATGACCTGGGAGCGTCTGCCCCTGACCGTCTGGTCGTGGTTTACCGCGGCCCTGCTGACGGTGATCGCCTTTGGCGTCCTGCTCGCCGCGCTGCTGCTTCTGTTCTGCGACCGGCACGCCGGAACCAGCTTCTTTCTGCCAGCCGGCGACCTCGTCAATGGAACGCTGCATGCGCACGGCAGCGGCAGTCCGCTCCTTTGGCTGCACCTCTTCTGGTTCTTCGGCCATCCCGAGGTCTACATCGCCATCCTGCCTGGAATGGGACTGACCTCGATGCTGCTGGCGAACTTCAGTCGCCGGCGAGTCTTCGGCTACCGCATGATGATCCTGACGACGCTGCTGATCGGGGGCCTGGGCATCCTGGTCTGGGGACATCACATGTTCGTCGCGGGGCTGAATCCGTTCGCCGGTACCGCATTTTCCGTCTCCACCATGGCCATCGCCATCCCGTCAGCCGCTAAGGTTCTCAGTTGGCTGGCGACCACCTGGCGTTCGCGCCCGGTCTTTGCCACGCCGATGCTGTTTGCCCTCGGGTTCGTCTCCCTGTTCGTCGCCGGCGGCCTCACGGGCCCGATCCTGGCGCAGCCGGTGCTCGATCAATACCTCAACAACACCTACTTCGTGGTGGCCCACTTTCACCTGATCATGGCGATGGCCGGCGTCTTCGGCTTGTTTGCGGCAACTTACTACTGGTTTCCTCTGCTGTGTGGGCGGCAGATGAACGAGACGCTGGGACGCTGGCACTTCTGGCTCTCGATCCTCGGAGCCTATGCGACCTTCCTGCCGATGCACCTTGCCGGATGGATGGGCGCTCCGCGCCACTACGCGCAATTCACCGGAGGTTCTGCGGCTGCGACCGCACTCCTGGCGGAAACCCTGCCCGTGCAGCGCTTTGTGACCTGCGCGGCGTTCCTGCTGGCCTCCGCGCAATTGCTGTTCCTGGTCAATGTTGCACTCAGCTGGCGGCACGGCCGAATCGCCCGCGCAAATCCCTGGAGCGCGACCACGCTCGAGTGGATGCCGGCGCTCACGCTTGCGCCCGGCGAAGAGTCTCATGCATCCAATGAAAAAATTGTTGTCTACCGCGGGCCCTGTGCTTATGCACAGAACGGAATCGCAGAAGAGTACAGTCCGCAGTGGGTGGAGACGACAAAAGCGGAGTAAGCTTTTCAGGTAACGGGCACACTGCGTCCGTCCCCCTCCAAAAAGGAGTTCGCTCATGCCGGCCATCATTACTCCACCAGACACTGAACGGCGCCGCCGCGATTTGGAAGACGGAGATCATGGCGGGGGGCGACGTCCGCCAACCGATAAGCAAACCGGCGGCGGCGGGGATCCGGATAACTGGAATGGGGGCAGGCGCGGGCCGCGCAGTCCCCGCGAGCGGCTCGACCGTTTTCGACTGGGACTGTTCTTTGCCCTTTCCGCGGTCTTCATGTTCTTCGTCGCCATCGTCAGCGTCTTCTTCGTGTCGCAGAGCAGTGGGCACTTCGACGCGAATGCGCGCTTCATCAACGAGTGGCTGCCAACGGCGATTCCGCCGATCCTGTGGCTCAATACAGCGGTCCTGCTTCTCAGTTCGCTGACGATCGAGATCGGGCGCCGCCACATGTTTCGCGAGATGCACGTCATGGACGAGTGGCTGGGGCTGGGCAAGCCTACTTCCAGGCGGGCCATGCCGTGGGTCGCGGCCACTGCTGTGCTCGGCTGCCTGTTTCTGGTGGGGCAGGTGCTGGCATGGAATCAGCTGGGGTCGGAGAGAGTGCACTTCAACACCAGCCCGAGCAGCCACTCCTTTTATCTGATTACGGGCATTCACGGCTTTCACCTGGTGATCGGAGTGCTCGCCCTGGTCGGTGCCTTTGTCGGACTCTTCGTGTCGCGGCAGATGGAGAACCGGCAGATTCTAGTCGATCTCGCGGCCTGGTACTGGCACTCGATGGGGGTGCTGTGGGTGGGTCTGTTCGCGCTGCTGGTGTTCTTCCAATGAAGCTGATGATTCTGCTGGGAAGCCTGGCGCTGGGTGGTGCGGCGTACGCGCAGGGCTGCAATCAGTGCCGGGAAAATGTGGCGCAGACGGCGCCAGCGACCCGGAGAGCATACCGGCATGGAATCGAGGTGCTGGCGCTCGCGGCCGGATGCGTCTGCGGGTCGACTTTGATGGTGGCGAGGCGTTTCGGCAGGTGACCACCCACCCCTGCCGATTGTTGCTTAACTTCTTCAAAACGCAAGTCTTAGGGGTGGAACAAGGCATCCGAGAAGAGCCCTGAGAATTGCACCATTCCTGGGGCACCCACTTATTCCGTGTAGCCCTCTCAACCCGCCGCGGGTGCTCGGCGCGGATCGTTCCTGGCACGGGCGTCCTTCAGCGCCGACATGTACCAGTCGAATTCGTCAAAGAATTTGCCCGTCTTCTCTGCCATGGACTGGGTCAGCGGAGTGCCGTCGGCGCTGAGCGCCTGGCCGATCAGCGGGATGGGCTGCAGGCTGGGAATGGTGGGCATGCCCACCTCGGTGAGCAGCGCTCGCAACTGCATCGCGGCGCGCACGCCTCCATAGGGGCCGGCCGAGTAGCAGACGATGGCCGATGGGCGGTAGAAGTACTCCTCGAGGAAGTAGTCGATGAGGTTGGTGAGCGCGGGCGGCGCGCTGTGGTTGTACTCGGCGGAGACGACGACGAAGCCGTCGGCGCGTTCGTAGAGCGAAGCAAGCGGCTGAAGCTTTTCGCGAAGCCCGGCGAACTGCGGATCGGAGTCATCCTTCAGCTCCTTCCACATGCGGTCGAGCAGCGGAAGCTCAAGCGCGGCAGCGTCAACCAGGACGGCCTCGTGGCCGCGCTTCTCAAGCTGGGAGACGACCCATTTCGCGGCGCGATCGCCCATGCGATCCCGGCGGACTGAACCCTGAAGAACTGCGACGATCATGGCTTGCCTCGGAGGTATAAGAGAATTTTGCGCTAGCGCCGACCCTTCGCGGGCGCAGCCTTCTTGGACGCGGCCTTCGCAGGAAGCGTCTTCTTTGTAGGCGCGGACTTTGCTGACGCCTTGACGACCGTTTTGGCTGGAGCGGGCTTACCCGTCACGGGCTTGATCGCGGCAGGAGCCGCTTTCGCTCCGGACTTCTTCGCGGCCGGCTGAGCCGGCGCCTTCCCGGCGATCTTCTTGGCGGGAGGCTGAGGAGCCGCTGCCTTCCGGGCCTTCTTGATCGCAGCAGATTTCTGCGGAGCGGACTTTGCCCCGCCCACTGCCACGCCCGCTGACGCGGCAACTTTTCCACTTCCCCGCGGAGGAGCGACGGCGGCCGCCTTCTTCGCGGGAGGCGCGGGTATGGTCTTCGCCGCGCTCGCAGACGTCTTCCCGGCCGGTGTTGCGGGGTTCTTTCCAGCTGGCGTCTTGCCGCTGGACGGTCTTCCCGTTAACTTGACAGGCGGGGCCGGGGAAACTGGGCTTTCTCCGGCCCCACTGCTCTCATGCCCTTGGTCCCGGGTGCCCACGGCCTCCCCGGGCTCCGTCTCGACGGCAACGTCTTCGTCCTCGCTCGACTCGCTGTGCAAGACATCCGGAAGCAGAGCGGCGATCTCGTCGGAGGCGGCACCGTCATCGGAGAGATCGTGGGCGTCGGAGGAGTCCGAGTCGGACTCCGCACCCGAGTCGGAGTCCGCATCCAGATCTTCCTCCGCATCCATCGCCACCGCCTTCCGACCGCGCCCCTTCGCTCCCTTCGCCTCTTTCTTAGCTCCGCGGGCACGGCGTAGATTCACCGGCGGCGGAGGCGCTGGCGGCGAGTAGGGTTCGAGGAAGGCCTTCATCTCTTCGGGCGTCTGAAGCTTGTCGTCCATCAGCTCGAAGAACAGCTTTTCCAGCAGATCGTCATAGCCCGGAAGCTCCGGAACGATGCGCATCTCCTGCATCAGGGCATACGGCATCTTGTTCCGAGCCTGCGGCCAGACGCTAAAGAAGTTCTTGAATTTCGCCTGCAGCGCCGCGCTCTTCGAGGTGTACGCAACCCACAGCACCGCCTCGGGCGCGAAGGATGTCATCAACTTCCAGGCCTGGGAAGGAAGCGCCGCGGCCTTGCTGTTCAGGGCAGCCGTCAACTCCTTCGCTTTGGCGTCCAGCGAATCGATCTCCTTGACGAAGCCCTGGCGCACAAAGCCGGCCTTGAGGCTTGCGACTTCGGAGGCAGAGAGCTTTGCGGTCAAGAGCGGGAAGTTGGCCGCGGAGGCATCCGGCTGGATGCCCTGCATCTGCAACTGCGTCTGCACCTCGCGCAGATGCTCCAGTCCGGCGGCATCGACCTTGGCGGAGGTCCAGAAGGGCGCGAGGTGCTTCATCCAGTCCTCAGCCTCGAGCCGCTTGAGTACGCGCAGCGGATCTTCCTCGTGAACGATCTCCTCGGTCTCGTAGCCACGCTGCAGGTCCGTGATGGAACTGATGTAGCCTTCCTCCTTGGCGAGGTCATACCGGGACTGGGTCTTCTCGTCGAGGCTCCAACCCAGCCGGGCCATCAGGCGAGCTGCGCGAACCAGGCGAATGGGATCCTCAATGAAGCCGTAGTTCGAGACCAGGCGAAGTTCGCGGTTCTCGATGTCGGCGACCCCGTTGAGCGGGTCCATCAGCAGACCGTAGGAGCCTTCATTGAGCGACAGGGCCATGGCGTTGGCGGTGAAATCGCGCCGGCGCAGGTCGTCGAGGATGCTTGCGGGTTTGAAGACTGGCTTGACAGGCCTGGGGTAGGTTACGCTGAGCGCCGAACTGAACTCCATGCGGACGCCGCCGGCAAAGCTCAGAAACAGGGCTTGCGTGGCATCGAGTTCGCCGAAGACCACTGCGCCGGCTTTCTCCAGATCTTTCTTCAACTTAGGAGCGTTACCCTGAACCACAACATCCAGATCCCGGACGGGAGAGCCGGTGGTCAGATCGCGCACCGCGCCGCCGACAAGAAAGATGGTGCAATTCCTGGAGCGGGCGAGTTCGCGGACAATCCGAAGTGCGTTGCGTTGGGCTGGGGAGAGTCGATTCTCCAGCAGGTAGATGTAATCAGCCATGCCTTTGCGTACACTCCAGGGGCTCTCTAAAAACGTGGATGCTGGCCCGTAAACATATCAAACACAAGGAGTTAGCACGCGACTCTAAAGTCGCGCAAAAGCTAAATGTAACACATTGCCGGCAGCCGTGGCTAGACCGGTCCTGCGCTCACGACGCCGCGGAGGTACCATGCGGGCGTCGGACATTCAGAACACTTCGAGAACCGTTGTAGAACGGAAGATGATGGGAATCGGCAGAAAGAAAGTGATTGTAAGGACCATCGAGGCGGCAGCGCTTGCAGGATATCTGCCGGCCTCGGGCATGGTGCGCGCCGGCGTGCTGGAATTGCTCGACCCGGCGGGGCGAACGGTCAGTGTGCCGCTTGAGAACATCCGCTATGTGGCTTATGTGCGCGACTTCAACCTGGGAGACCATGAAAATCCGGAGCGGCTCTCCCGGCGGTCGTTCCTCGCGCGGCCGCGGACGGAGGGCTTGTGGGTGCGGGCAGTCTTCCATGACGGAGAGGCTCTCGAAGGCCTGGCTGCCCTGGACCTGGCCCTGCTCGAAGATGCGTTTACCGACGAGGGAGTGTTTTTGATCCCGCCGGATGTGCGGTCGAACACACAGAGGGTGTACATTCCGCGAATCTCGCTGGCAGCGCTGCAGGTTCTGGGCGTGATTACAACGCCGTCGAAGACGGCGGCGGCTTTGGGCAAACCGGCGAAGCATGAAGCCGAGCTGGATCTGCCGTTTCCGGAGGTGTAGCCTCCTCCGGC